>JAHHGO010000277.1 GCA_023252275.1 Alphaproteobacteria bacterium | reverse complement strand
CAGTTTATGGATCAAACCAATCCGCTGTCGGAAATTACCCATAAGCGCCGTCTCTCGGCGTTGGGGCCTGGCGGCCTGACACGCGAACGTGCGGGCTTTGAAGTGCGCGACGTGCACCCGACCCATTATGGCCGCATCTGTCCGATTGAAACGCCCGAAGGGCCGAATATCGGTTTGATCAACAGCCTGGCGACCTACGCGCGCGTAAACAAATATGGTTTCATCGAAACGCCCTACCGCAAGGTTGAAAATGGCAAGGTCAGCAGTGACGTTGTCTATCTGTCGGCGATGGAAGAAGCCAAGTTCACGATCGCGCAGGCCAATGCGCCGTTTGATGCGAAGGGCCAATTGCTCAGCGATCTGGTGTCATGCCGGATTGCAGGCGACTTCGCCATGACCGCGCCGTCAAATGTTGAATTGATGGATGTCTCGCCCAAGCAGCTTGTTTCGGTTGCTGCGGCGCTTATTCCGTTCCTGGAAAACGATGACGCCAATCGCGCGTTGATGGGGTCGAACATGCAGCGTCAGGCCGTGCCATTGTTGCAGGCCGAGGCGCCGCTGGTCGGAACCGGCATGGAAGCAGTGGTTGCGTATGATTCCGGCGCCGCAATCGGCGCACGCCGTTCAGGTGTTGTTGATCAGGTCGATGCAGAACGTATCGTTGTGCGTGTCCGTGAAGAAGTGGACGCATCGCGTTCCGTAGTGGACATTTATAACCTGCGCAAGTTCCAGCGTTCCAACCAGAACACCTGCATCACCCAGCGTCCGCTGGTGAAAGTTGGCGACCGGGTGGAAACCGGCGACATTATCGCTGATGGTCCGTCTACGGAGCTTGGCGAACTGGCGCTGGGGCGTAACGTGCTTGTCGCGTTCATGCCGTGGAATGGATACAATTTTGAAGACTCGATCCTGATCTCTGAACGTATCGTGCGCGATGACGTGTTTACCTCGATCCATATTGAGGAATTCGAAGTCATGGCCCGCGACACCAAGCTGGGACCAGAAGAAATCACCCGCGACATTCCCAATGTGGGCGAAGAAAATCTGCGCGATCTTGACGAAGCAGGCATCGTGTATATCGGCGCAGAGGTAAACCCCGGTGATATTCTGGTCGGCAAGGTGACGCCCAAGGGCGAATCGCCGATGACGCCGGAAGAGAAACTTTTGCGCGCGATCTTCGGCGAAAAAGCTTCTGATGTGCGCGATACTTCGCTTCGGCTGCCGCCGGGCGTGGCGGGCACGGTCGTGGAAGTTCGGGTATTCAACCGTCATGGCGTGGAAAAAGACGAACGCGCCATGGCCATTGAACGCGCCGAAATTGAAGCGCTGGCAAAAGACCGTGATGACGAACTGGCAATTCTCGAACGCAACATTTATGGCCGTTTGAGCGAACTGCTTGTTGGCAAGCAGGCGTCAGGCGGGCCAAAGGGGATGGCCGACGGCACCAAGATCACCGAGGCGCTGCTGGAAGGCCTGCCGTCCCGCAAGTCCTGGTGGCAGATCGCGCTTAAAAACGAAAAAGCCATGTCGGAAGCCGAAACGCTGAAAAAGCAGTTCGACGATTCGACAGGCGCCGTGCAGGCGCGTTTCGAAAACAAGGTTGAAAAACTGCAACGTGGCGATGAATTGCCGCCGGGCGTGATGAAGATGGTCAAAATCTTTGTTGCTGTGAAGCGCAAGCTTCAGCCGGGTGACAAGATGGCCGGGCGTCATGGCAACAAGGGCGTGATTTCCAAAATCGTACCCATCGAAGATATGCCGTTCACGGAGGATGGCACGCATGTTGACGTTGTGCTTAATCCGCTTGGCGTGCCGAGCCGCATGAATGTCGGGCAGATTCTGGAAACCCATCTTGGCTGGGCCTGTGCGGGCCTTGGCAAGCAGATTGGCGCGGCGCTTGACGCCGTACATTCCGGGCACTCCATGACTGGCCTCAAGGATGTG
>JAHHGO010000276.1 GCA_023252275.1 Alphaproteobacteria bacterium | reverse complement strand
TGGAAGGCCTCGCCAATCTCGATCCGGTCGCCTATGTCCGCTTCGCCTCGGTCTACAAAAATTTCCGCGAAGCCAAGGATTTTGAAAATTTCGTCGGCGAGATCGTCAATCGCAATCCGGATGATGAATAAGCCGACTCTGTTTTATCATCACGCCATTGTCCCATGAGAGGACAAGCAAAATCCTAAATCTTTTGAGATTGATATCTTTAAGTCCACTCATTATTGATGCCGATCTCAAATTTGATTCTGTGGACGAACTCATTGCTGGAGCCATCCTCAATTTTAGCCCCAACACCTATTGAAGCGATTGCTAACTTTATGCCAGCTTGTCCAGCCTAATTACTGGTCGCTGTGACAGCAATATCGAAAATAATTCCTGGAATTTTTGAACTGTCACCAAAATTGCGCCGTAAATTAAAAATGTCGTGCTGACTTTTACCAGAACCCATAAGCCCTTGGTTTGCTTCTCGTACGCCTTCAGCGATTTCTACAAGTGTACTTTTGATGAAATCTTTTAGCTCTATTCCTTCCATCACTAGGTACTCCTTCATCTCAAGAATTGGAGCCTCCGGTAATCCCGGGGCGGTTCAATCTATAAAATTTCCCCAGTTTGATCAGGAAGAATCTGCATCGATTGAATCGCGCACCATCTCCAGGAATTGCCGCAATTCTCTTACATCCCGGAAAATTAGTTCAGTAAATGTGCTATAGTAAACCTCTTCCATTTGTTCGTTTGAGTATTTGTCTGACAGAAGCTCAATGAGATCATTTCTCAAAATTGCGCTGCGCTCTTTGTTTACGACACGTAAGGCGCCCTTAATCCAATCTTCTGGCTCCGGGCCGTAAAGGGTATCGAAATGTTGAACGAAGCGATTACAGAAACGATTAAATTCTTCCGAGATGGACATGCAGGTCACCGGCCCGTTCTGGGGTTATAATTTCTTGGATAGGCGGTATGAACACGGTAGCCCGATGTAATTCTAGCGTCATGAATAATTAGCACACCGACATTGTAGGTCGTTCGCAATTGAATAACCTCCGGATCAGCCAGATCACGATAGGCCTCCCGGCCTGTTTCAAAACCAAAACGGTGCGTCAAGAAAGCATCCGGTATAACCCCATTGGCTACTTGGGATACGGTTTCAGGAAACATCTCAATGGTCCGCCTGATAAGATCCCGCGCTGAATCTACTGATGCGAAGCTTGAATTGCGGTACATATACCAGGTTCTAAACCGCGTGCGGCGTGTTTCTCTTTCCATGCGCGTAATAAGTTCGGCCTCACTTTTACCAACATGATCGTCCATTATATGCGGGTTAAGATACCTGTCCCCGCCAGGGGCGCTCATTATCCGCTACGGAGATGACGCCATCATCATTCCCATCCGTCCATTGCCCGCCCTCAGGCCTGCCTGCGGGCACGCGCGGCTGATCCGGCCGGTAGGCGTGATCCAGCCAG
The DNA here is from genome assembly GCA_023252275.1 of Alphaproteobacteria bacterium. GTDB lineage: Bacteria > Pseudomonadota > Alphaproteobacteria > UBA11222 > UBA11222 > UBA11222. Next base: position 486 of record JAHHGO010000276.1, on the reverse strand, counting down.
CGATCCAACGCGGTCCCGAGTTTTATCATGGACAACTGAAACGCCAGCCCAGCATGCTCATGTCTCAACCGGGTCAGTTTGCTCTGGTCGGCAGCGGAAAGCGGCATTGGCGCACCATGAGGAGGGAAGGCTGGAATGCGCAATATTAGAGGAATATAAGCCTATTGTCCAAATATGTTTATGGTTTGTTCCAATACTTCATTCTAACCGGGATCATAAAATATTCCGGCCTTGCCGCTTTCTCGCCAGATCCGCTGAGGATGATGGCTGCGCTTGCGGGCAAAATCATCTATTCTGTGCTACCCCTCTCGCACACCGGACAAGGATAAATATACGCCGTGACGGCCAGCTCAGACACTGCGCGCGATCTGTATTTCATGGGCGTTGCGCTTAATATGGCGCAGCGCGGGCTGGGGCGGACCTGGCCTAATCCCTCTGTCGGTTGTGTCATCGCGCAGGATCACATTCTCGGGCGCGGCTGGACCC
>JAHHGO010000275.1 GCA_023252275.1 Alphaproteobacteria bacterium | reverse complement strand
TGTCGTTCTGGCTTACGTGGGGGTTGTTATTCCTCGCGAACAGGGAGAGAGAGGTGTGGCGCTGGGTAAAATACTTAGCCAACGGCAAAACTCCCGATGTTTTTATTGCAGCGAACCAATCACCCATTTTAGGAAGCGCGCTGAATCATTGGAGGTTGACCACAAAATTCCGATGTCACGCGGTGGCGAAGACGACATTTCAAACCTTGCCGCGGCCTGTAAGCCATGCAATTCGCTCAAAGGCGCACTAACCGACACTGAGTTCTCCGCACGGTTTTCCACTGAGTCGCTTGCTGCGAATTGCCGCGACAAGCGCAGGTCGCAAAGTGCGACAAGCGAGTCGCAAAATCCATTTCCCCCAAATGGGGAAGCGACTCTGCTGATGGAGGAGGGAGGAGGGAAGAGGGAAGAGGGAGGAGATTCAAAAACTATATCCGCTGACGCGGAAAGCGAGAACCCTGACCCTTCCTTTGCCGAGTCCCTTTCTCGGGATTCACCACAACCTCAGAATTCGCGTTTGGCTCCAAAAGAAAAAATACCAGCGAAGCCGAAACGCGCCGCCGCAAAACGTCCGCTGCCTGACGATTGGGGCTTGGACCCGCGCGGCCCGGAAGTGGCCTATGCGTTGGCGAAAGGCATGAAAATCGACGAGGTGCGGGTGGAAGCCGAAGCCTTCCGCAACTACCATCGCGCGAAGGGCAACGAGATGGCCGACTGGAACGCGGCATGGCGGACATGGGCCGGAAACTGGCAGAAATTCAACGGGAAAGGGGCATCCAATGGACGAAAAAATTATCCCAATCAACCAACCTACGAAGAGCAGCGCGACGCCGCCGTCAGAGAGGGGCTTAAAACCGCTCTTGCCCCTCTCGCAAGACGGGCCGGGTATGCAACGGACGGCGAAGATGCTTGCGGACATGTTCGAGACACTGAACGTCTTTGGCCGGAAAACGGAGTCATTGAAGGTAATTATTCCGTTATTTCTGGATAGCCTGGGGCAATACCCCGCCGAGGCCGTGAAGCTGGCCTTCGATTCATGGCTTGCGGAAAGCGGCGCGTTCCCGACGCCATTCGACATCCTGAATATTCTGCGCTTTGACCCGGATGAAAGCGTCGAAGACCCGATAGGTTATCAAGGCTGGTATGTGAAGCGCAGCGATCTGAAACCGGGTGATCAGGGGTATATAAAACCGCCGGCTTTGTGGCGCGAGATCGGCGCAGCGGTGGCCGCGATGAATGCCCCGCATGGGCGGATGATTGGCGATATAGCGACCGGGATTATCCGGCAAATCGAAAGGCAGCGTCAGGATGAAAATGCTTGACCGGTCACGATTAAAAGCGCTGCTTCACTACGACCCTGACACAGGCGCGTTTACGTGGCGTGTGAAGCCCAACCGCCGCATCAGGGTTGGCGATGTGGCGGGGGACCTGCGCCCTAATGGCTATCGCCGAATCAGGATCGACGGGAAACCCTATGCCGCCCATCGCCTCGCATGGCTGTACGTTTATGACCGCTGGCCCGCCAATCAGCTTGACCACATGAATGGCGTCCGGGACGATAACCGCTGGGACAATCTGCGCGAGGCCACGAACGCCGAGAATAGTCAAAACAGAAATATCAACAGCAACAGCACGTCAGGACTTATGGGTGTTTGCTGGCATAAGCAGCGCCAGAAGTTGCGGGCGGAGATCCAGATTGCAGGACGCAAGAAGCATTTAGGGCTGTTCACAACCCCGGAAGACGCCCACGCCGCATATCTCGCCGCGAAAGCCGACCTGCATACATTCCAGCCTGTTCCAAGATGTGCAAGCGGGGCAACAAACGAAAGGCAGCGGCAATATGGTTGAGGGCCGCCTGCTTGTGTGCGCGACGGAGCCGATGGCGCTGTTTCTGAACAGTAACGGACTGTACCCAGCAGCCGCCCCTGTTTTCGAGAACGGCCGATATCTGGCCGGTGAGCGGATAGCTCAA
>JAHHGO010000274.1 GCA_023252275.1 Alphaproteobacteria bacterium | reverse complement strand
TCCCATCCGTCCTTCCCGGTTCGGCCCAGCCGGGAAGACGTCGATACGATGACCGCCCTCGTCGAACATGGTCGATCGGAGATCACCTTCGCGCTCCTGCTCATCGTCCGTTTACGCTTTTGGATGTGGATGGACTACTCGATGACCACCTTCGCCCGAGGTTACGCTCCGCAGCGCGTGCGCCTTACTCCTCGTGTGATCTGATCTTCCATTTGCTGAAATGGTGCGCCGAACCGAACGCGATGCCAAATACGGCATGACAGGCAGGGCGTCCCCGCGCTCGTCAGCACATTGCCGTCTGCCTTCGATTTTCTGTCCGTCGCCCATGCTTTGGTCCGCCTACGGAAAGTATCCCGTGAAATATCGGACCAAGAATCCCACAAATGAGCGAAATCTCTTATACCCTTTAAGTACGCCGATGCTTCCTCAATCAGGGATTTTTCGGCAATAGTGCCTTGCTTCAACGCTGCACGGTCTTGCGGAGCGGACAATCACCCATTTCTTCTTCGGAATGCTTCGGGACTCATCCCGGTATGTTTTTTGAACGCCGTCGAAAAATTGCCGAAATTCCCGAAGCCGAGATCCAGCGCGATTTCGGTGATTGATTTCCGGGTGCCCAACACAAGTTCGACCGCTGCGGCCATCACCGTGTTGTGGGCATACCGGCAAGGCGTCTCGCCAAAGCTTTGTTTGAAAGCGCGCTGGAAATGGCGTCTGGACAGGCCCGTCGCTGCCGCCAGTTCATTGACATCGAATTCCTGCCGCCCATGCGAGCTGATATAATCGAGCGTGAGGCGCTGCTGAGCACCGGTCAGTCCGCCGGAAATCGAAGGCTGCACCGTTCCGCCAACGCCAAAATGCGCCAGCAGGTGAATGACAAGCAGAGTGGCAATGGCCTCGGCACAGGCCCGGAGGTGACGCCCTTTTGCGCCGATTTTGCCGCAAAGTGCCGTACAGAGACTTTGCACGAGCGAATCACTGAGCGCGGCATGGGGGCGCAGGCGTGGCGCATCGCCTTTGAACTGCTTGCGCACGATGCGATCCACAAAGTCTGGTCTGAAAGTAATAATCGCCGCCCGCTGTTCTCCCTCCCTTGCCACTTCCATCGGCGTATGTGCTGGCACGAGATGAAACTGGCCTGCCTCGACGCGATGACGGGCAGGTTGTAATTCATATGGCCCGCGCCAATCAATCTCGAAGGGTTCGTCCTCATGCACAATCAGGGGGACTTGCGGAGAGACAAGGCGCGCGCCTTGCGGATTGGGATGGAACAGGCAGCGGTTGATCACTGCGGCCGGATTGACAAAACGCCCGAGAAGCTCCGCGAAAGGCAATGGCGCGTTCGCGGAAAAATCGATCATAAAAACGTCTGACATAATACCCCCATGAATGCATCAATCCACTTGGAGCAGGCCGCCCGAAATATGCCAGGCAACCTGTCTTCCAAGGTCGAAGTCTACTTATGCAATCATGGCGTGAATACGGCCATTGTGAGGAAATATCTGATAACAACCGTCTGATTTACTTAAAATTCTTTGAATGCTTCGTGGCGCAATTTCAAAAGCTGTGACCCTTTCGCAAAAGCGCGCCTGCTGTTTCCTATCGATAATCATCGATAGAGCGGACGGAAACCACACCAAGGCCAACAAGCATTCTTCCGTCTGCTGATGATGATCACGGCAAGGAGGAATGCTGCCATGTCTGAGGAGAAACCCGAACCGGGCATAAGTCCAAGCGCCGACTGGCGCGAACCCGCCCACTATAATCCGTTACTTAACTGCGACCGGCATTGCTGGGCGGGCGAGTGGCTGCGCAGGAACCCGGCGTTCCTCGCCGACCTGCGGGAAGCCCAATGCAACCCGCCCGATGAATCCGGACACATCCTTTGCGATCAGGATTGCCGCCTTTCCCGCTGGGGCGTTCGCTGTTGCCGGGTCGACGGAGAGATGGCGTTCTTCTGGCTACCGGAATGCAATCCC
>JAHHGO010000273.1 GCA_023252275.1 Alphaproteobacteria bacterium | reverse complement strand
AGCCCGATATGGAGAAGAAGGGAACGCCCGCCTCGCCCGCGACGGCCCGCGCCAGCAGCGTCTTGCCGGTGCCCGGCGGACCGACAAGCAGCACACCCTTGGGAACATGTGCGCCGAGGCGGCCATAGCCCGTGGGATTTTTCAGGAAAGCCACAACCTCGCGAAGTTCGTCTTCCGCTTCATCGACACCCGCGACATCGTCAAAGGTGATCTTGATGTCTTTCTCGACAAAGACCTTCGCCTTGCTTTTGCCGATCGACATCAGACCGCCAGCCCCTTGCCCCATCCCCATCCGCCGGATGACGAACATCCACAGAAGCAAAAATCCGAGCGTCGGCAAGAGCCAGCCTAGAATCTGCTGCAGAAAGCCGGGTTCGGGTTGACCCGAGAATGTCAGGTTTTTATCCGCCAGCGTGCGGGCGAGATCAGGCTCCACCCGTATCGTGGAAAAATGCCGGGGCTTCCCCTCCACGGATTCGACGAAGGTCCCGGTGATCCGTGTCGGCCCGACGACAAGATCGGACACCTTTCCCTGGCCGGCCAGTTGCTGGAATTCGCTATAGGGAATTGTCTCGATGTGATTTTGCTGAGCGAAGAAGTCCTGTATCAGCATCACCCCCACGATGGCGGCAATGATGTACCAGAAAGTGATCTGATGCTCGCGCTTTATCTCCATGGCGTCCTCCGTGCGCGCTGTCAGGCTTGTTTGCGTTTCGGACCGCCGATCCGTGGAATGTAGCCCGGCACATCCAGCATGTAGCGCCGGTAGGCGTCGCCGAATTCGGCCAGCGCATTGCGTTCCTCGATCCGCGCCAGGCGCAGATACATAAAGGTGAGCACCGGGAACATGGCGAGTGTGAGCAGGGTCGGCCATTGCAGCAGGAAGCCAAACATGACGAGCACGAAGCCCGCATATTGCGGATGCCGTATCCAGGCATAGACGCCGGAGACGGCAAGCCTGTGCCGACGCTGCGCCTCGTACAAAACCTTCCAGCCGGCGGAGATCAGCATAAATCCGCCGCCAATAAATACGAAGCTAAGAATATGAAAAGGCCCGAAATGCGGGTTGGCTTTCCAGCCGAACAATTCTTCAAGCAGGTGCCCGGCGTCATGTGAAAACCAGTTAACCTCCGGATAGCGCGATTGCAGCCACCCGGAAAACAGATAGATCGTCAGGGGGAATCCGTACATCTCTACAAAGAGGGCAACCAGAAAAGAACTGAAGGCGCCGAACGAACGCCAGTCGGTTGTGGTCTGCGGTTTGAAGAAACTGAACGCGAAGCCAACGAAAATCACTATATTGAGGATCGCCAGTCCCCACAACCCATAGGCGGGAACATCCTGTGCATGGTCCATGATCAGCGCTCCCCCGGTGAGTGAATATGTTTGTCTTCTTCCACCTTGTCATGGCTATGTCCGCCATGACCCCCATGCATGAAGAAGTGCATCAGCGGACAGGCCAGGATCAGCAGAAATGGCAGCCAGCCGAGCAAATGAAGGCCATGCCCGGTGAAGATCAGGAATCCCAGAATCGGCAGCGCCACCAGCGTTGCGATTCCGGCGCGCGAAAACAGCCAGCTTGCGCCATTACCATGCGCTGGATCATTTTGCCGGGGCATGGGTTTTCTCCTGGATATTGTTATGCAGCATGTCCGGCCGCCCGCCGGGTGGCATCATTTCAAGGCTCAGACCGTCCATCTTTTCCCGCAGGGCCTTCATCTCGCCGGTCATTTCCGGCATGCGGCAATCATTTTCGTCTTCCACGCAATATTGCATATAGGTGCGCATCAGCTTCATGCGCTTTTCCATATATTCCAGGTCGGCGATGGCCTGGCAGTGCGCCTTCATCTCCGGCATGCAGTGCTGCATGGAGCGGTGCGCTTCCAGATCCTTCTCCATCTGATGCATGTCTTCCTGCATGCCATGCATTTTTTTGCTGTGCTCGAGCGCCGGGGTTTGGCCGACGGCATAGTCCGCAACAGGCATGAACAG
>JAHHGO010000272.1 GCA_023252275.1 Alphaproteobacteria bacterium | reverse complement strand
TTGAAACGGACGATTCGGTCTATCTTCTCGCAAACCTCAGCGAGCAACGCAAGGCGGAAGTACTCAACCTGCTACCCCGGATAGAACGGGCGCCCGTTGAAAAAGGCCTTAGCTATCCCGAGGACACCGCCGGACGCCTGATGCGCTCGGAGCTTGTTGCTGTGCCGCATTACTGGACGGTCGGTCACACTATCGACTATATGCGCTCGGTTGATGATCTTCCCGATGAATTCTATGAAATATTCATTGTTGATCCGTCCTTTCATCTGGTTGGCACTGTGCCTCTCAGCCGTGTTGCACGGACGCGCCGTCATGTCGCCATGCGCGATATCATGGAAAGTGACCAGACCCTGATCCCCGTAATGATGGACCAGGAAGAAGTCGCCTATCTGTTTAACCAGTACGGATTGATTTCCGCTGCCGTCGTGGACGAGGACGAACGCCTTGTGGGTGTGATTACCGTTGACGACGTGGTGGATGTTATCGAAGAGGAGGCCGAGGAAGATATTCTTCGTCTTGGTGGCGTCGCTGAAACCGACCCGACGGATTCAATCATTCTCACGACCCGGCGCCGCTTTCCCTGGTTGCTGGTCAATCTTCTGACGGCCATTCTGGCGTCGCTGGTGATTGCGCAGTTCGAAGCGACGATTGAGGAAATTGTGGCCCTTGCGGTTTTGATGCCGATTGTCGCCAGCATGGGCGGCAATGCAGGCACGCAAACCCTGACCGTTGCCGTGCGCGCCATCGCCACCAAGGAGATGAACGCCACCAATGCGGTACGCATCGTTTTTCGCGAGGTCTTTGTGGCAGGCTATAACGGCGTGCTGTTCGCCCTGATCATGGGCGCGATAGGCGGCCTGTGGTTTGACAGCCTTGCAATTGGCGCCGTGCTGGCGGCCGCCATGCTGATTAATCTGCTCGCCGCCGGGATTGCCGGTGTGCTGGCGCCGCTGGCGCTGGAGCGGCTAAAGATCGATCCGGCCATGGCCTCGGGAGTTATGGTCACCACGGTAACCGATGTGGTAGGCTTCTTCGCGTTTCTGGGTTTGGCGACCTTGTTGTTGCTGTAGCCGTCCAATTCAGCTATCGGGATTATACGATGCTTTCAAATCGCTTGCCGCCGTTTGATTTTGACCTTGGCGAAACTGCGGACATGCTGCGTGACAGTGTGTCGGCATTTACGGCCAGCGCCATCGCGCCGCGCGCAGCGGAAATTGACCGCAGCAATGAATTTCCCCGCGATCTGTGGCCGCGCCTCGGCGATCTTGGCCTGCTGGGCATTACCGTCGAGGAAGAATATGGCGGCGCGGGCATGGGCTATCTGCACCATGTGGTGGCGATGGAAGAAATCAGCCGGGGGTCAGCCAGTGTGGGCCTGTCCTACGGCGCGCATTCCAATTTATGCGTCAATCAGATCCGCCGTGTGGGCAGCGATGCGCAAAAGCGGAAATACCTGCCCGGATTAATGAGCGGCGAACATGTTGGATCGCTGGCCATGAGCGAACCCGAAGCCGGTTCCGATGTGGTGTCGATGAAGCTGCGCGCCGAAAAACGCGGCGACCGCTATGTTCTCAACGGCAATAAATTCTGGATCACCAATGCGCCCGATGCAGACGTACTGGTGGTCTATGCCAAGACCGATCCCAAGGCAGGCCCACGCGGCATTACCGCCTTCATCATTGAACGCGGCTTCAAGGGATTTTCCACTGGGCCCAAGCTCGACAAGCTTGGCATGCGCGGCTCCGGCACCTGCGAGCTGATCTTTCAGGATTGCGAAGTGCCCGAAGAAAATGTCATGGGCGGTGAAGGCAAAGGCGTCAACATTCTGATGAGCGGCCTTGATTACGAACGCACCGTGCTGGCGGCGGGATCGCTGGGCATCATGCAGGCCTGCATGGATGTCGCGGTCCCTTACATTCACGAACGCAAACAGTTCGGCCAGCCTATCGGCACGTTCCAACTCATGCAGGGCAAAATGGCCGATATGTACACGACCATGAATGCGACGCGC
>JAHHGO010000271.1 GCA_023252275.1 Alphaproteobacteria bacterium | reverse complement strand
CAAAGGCGTGCACCGAGCTCACTACGCCGGAACGCACAATGAAGGTTCCCAGCAGGCTGAGTGAGAAAGTCAGAATCGCCAGCAGCACGGTCCAGGATTTCAGCGCATCGCGTTTTTCCACCACGATCGAGGAGTGCAGCAGCGCCGTGCCTGCAAGCCAGGGCATGAAAGAGGCGTTTTCGACAGGATCCCAGAACCACCAGCCGCCCCAGCCCAGTTCATAATAGGCCCACCAGGACCCCATGGCGATGCCGATAGTCAGAAAGCACCAGGCCGCCAGCGTCCAGGGCCGCACCCAGCGCGCCCAGGCCGCATCGACGCGCCCTTCGATCAGCGCGGCGACGGCAAAGGAAAACGCCATCGAAAATCCGACATAGCCCAGATACAAAAATGGCGGATGAAAGGCCAATCCCGGATCCTGCAATAGCGGATTAAGCCCATTGCCATCCAGCGGCGGCGGAATCAGCCGCGCGAACGGATTGGAGGTCAGCAGCATGAAGGATAAAAAACCGCAGGCGATCATCGCCTGTACGCCCAGCACGCGGGCGCGCAGGGAGGCGGGAAGATTATCGCCAACACCGGCAACCGCCGCGCCAAACAGCGCCAGTATCAGCACCCACAATAACAGGCTGCCTTCATGATTGCCCCACAGGCCGGCAATTTTATACAGCATCGGTTTGGCGCTATGCGAATTGGCGGCCACCACCTGCACCGAAAAATCCGAAGTCACAAAGGCGTGCATCAGCGCCGCAAACGCCAGCAGCAGAAATATCAACTGGCCAAAGGCCGCCGGCCGGGCCAGCGCCATCAGCCCCGCATGGCCGCGCGCCGCGCCTATTATCGGCAGGCTGGCCTGTGTCAGCGCCAGCACAAACGCCAGCACCAGCGCGAAATGGCCCAGTTCAATAATCATTCTTCTTCCCCGGGCGGCTCATAATGCGCGGGTTCGTCACCAACCCACTGGCCCGATTTCTTTAACGCATCGGCCACCTCCGGCGGCATGTAATTTTCATCATGCTTGGCCAGAACCGAACTGGCGATAAATTTTCCCCCGGGCTCCAGTTTTCCCTCTGCGACCACGCCTTTTCCTTCGCGGAACAGATCCGGCAGCAGCCCGGTATAGCGCACCTGAATGCTTGTTTGCAGATCGGTCACGGTAAAATCAATATTGGTTCCATCCGGATGGCGCACCACCGATCCTTCCTCCACAAGTCCGCCAATGCGGAAAATGCGGTCGGGCGGCAGTTGCTTCTGGGCAAGCTCGGTCGGGCTGTAAAAATAAACCAGCGTATCGCGCGATGCATACAACACCAGCCCCACGGCTGCGCCAAGCAGTGTCATTGCTCCGATCACGGAATATAGCCGCCTCTGTCTACGTGTCATGGCGTCTGCGGGTCATGCTTTCTCTTCGGCCTCAAGTTTGGCAAGCAGCGCCGTCTGGCGGCGCAACAGGCCATCACTTGCGCGCCAGATGGCCAGCAGCAGCGCGCCCGCAATTCCCCACGCGCTCCAGATATAGGCCGAAAAATCATTTATCGCTGTATATTCCTGCATATCAGACCTGTACGGCCTGTACCCGCGCCAGCCGCAGCCCGCGCACCCGCCGCGCCAGTATTTCCCCGCGCATGCGCAGCAGCAGCAGCCATATGTAAAACATGGTGAACCCCAGCGCCATCAGCAGAAGCGGTATCAGCATGGATGAATGAATGGCGGGCCCATCCAGCCGCGTCAGGGACGCCGGCTGATGCAGCGTGTTCCACCAGTTGACGGAAAATTTGATGACCGGCAAATTCACCGCGCCGGCCAGCGCCAGAATGGCTGTGGTTCTGGCGGCGCGCACCGGCTCCTCGATGGCGTTCCACAGCGCCATATACCCCAGATATAAAAACAGCAGGATCAGCACCGAAGTCATGCGCGCATCCCATGACCACCAGGTTCCCCATGTCGGCTTGCCCCAGATCGATCCGGTGATCAGCGCAATCGCGGTAAACACCATGCCGATGGGCGCTGTGGCC
>JAHHGO010000270.1 GCA_023252275.1 Alphaproteobacteria bacterium | reverse complement strand
ACCTTCTCGCCATCTGCGGCTACGTGCTGATCCTCGCGGTGATGGTCACCTTCATCTACTTCACGCGGCTGCAGATGGTGGCGGCGCTCGGCACCGACCTCGACACGCGCACCGCCACCTTCGCGCGGATCGACGTGATCACGCAGGCGGCGACGCTCGTCCTGCAGGGGGTCCGTTTGATAATGCTGTCCCCAGAAGGGCCATTGCAACTGGTCCTGCGTCATTGGCGCCAGTTCATAAGGCCCCATATCGCTGGTTGGCATGCCGGTATCCAGGCCAGCCCACATGGTCATCATTGAACGCCCGGCATAGGCGCGCGCGCGCATCGCATCGCGTTCCGCCGGCTTGATAAATAGCCCGACGCCGATGCGGCGCCAATCCGCGGCGATCAGTTGCAGCACATCACTTTGTTCCGTAGACTGATCAGCGGTTTCAACAATCATCTCCAGCGGCGATCCATCCGCCATCAGACGGATACCCCTTGCGTCACGTCTGTTGAAGCCCATTTCATCCAGCAGCCGGCCGGCCTGATCCGGATCATATATGGCCCAATATTGCGCATAGGCGGAGCGGTATAATTCGGATTGCGGCAGCACTGTATTATTGCTTTCCGAAGCCAGGCCGAAATAGAGCGAGCGGTTGATCAGATGCCGGTCAATCCCCAGCGACAGCGCGCGGCGAAACCGCGCATCGCGCAGCACGGCGCGAAACGCCGGACGGTCATGATTGAGATTTGGATAGAGCGCCATCTGCGCCCCGGTGGCTATCGGCCATAAATGCGTGACATATTGGCTGCGCGCCTCGCCCTGTTTCAGCACCATAATATCGGAGAAATTAAGGCCCCGCGCCTGCAAATCGCTTTCGCCGGCATTGCTTTTGGCGGGGATCAGGCGGCTTTCCGTTACAGTCATAATCACCCGGTCAATATAGGGCAGTTGCCGGCCATTGACATCGACCCGGTGATAATAGGGATTGCGTTCGAATATATAGCGCCTGGCGGGCCCCTGGGTCGTGTTGATCCAGGGGTCCAGGCTGGGCATCGCGATATTGTCATTATTGTACATATTATCGAGCCGGTTATGCAGCGCGGCCCAGCTATGCACCCGGGCCCTGGCAACCTCGGCCGCCAGCAGGGCGCTGTCCGCATAGCGGCGGTGATAGTTTTTCAGATAATGCGCCGGACGGTAAATGAATAGCGGGCTGGCTTGCGCCATCGCCTGCAGAAATACCGGATTGGGCGTAGGCCAGCTATAGCGCACAGTCACCTGATCGAGAATCTCAACTTTCGGCAGAACACCATCCGCCAGAAATTCCGTACCCGGACCATTTGGGCTAAGCTCGGGATTGCTGGCGACATCCTCCCAGAAATACCGGAAATCCTCAGACGTGAAGGGATGCCCATCCGACCATTTATGCCCGCGCCGCAAATGCAATGTGAAGATACGGTCATCCACATTTTCAATGCGCGCCAGAATATCGGGCGCAAGGCGCAGGTCGCGATCGCGGCCAACGAGCCGCGCATAGCCATACACCACCATATAGCGGATATCGCGCGCATTGCTGATAAGCGTGCGCAGCTCGCCGCCATGCTGGCCGGGCGCCGCATCCGCGCCGGAAATCTGCGCCCGCAAGGGTTCATCCGGCAGGCGCGCCGCCACGGGCGGCATGGCGCCCGACCCCACCTGTTCGGCAAATGCGGGCGTTTCAATATAGGCGGCTGCAGGCGGGGCAAAGGGAAAAACGAGCAGCGCCAGCAGCAATAATGATGCGCGCATGCCCGCTCAGCCCCCCATGCGCACTGTATGGCCCGGCGTCAGCTGGATCATCTGGCCGGGCGCGTCCAGCAGGTCCTGTTCGCTCAGACGGTCCGCCTCCAGCCGCCGGAAGTCCAGCCTTGCGTCCAGATCGGGTTCCGGCGCCGCCGCCAGCAGCGCCCGCGTATAGGGATGCGCCGGATTGGCGAACAATTCGTCTGCGGGCGCGGATTCCACAATCCGGCCCCGGCGCATCACCAATATATGACCGGCAATGCCGCG
>JAHHGO010000026.1 GCA_023252275.1 Alphaproteobacteria bacterium | reverse complement strand
GCCAGCGGAAGCGCTGCAAATTTATGATCTTCTGCTGCGCAATAATCCCAAAGACAGGCTTGCCCTGCTGGGCCGCGCCGCGGCATTGCAGAAGCTTGGCCGCACGCTGATGGCCGTCAGCGCCTATGAAGATGTGCTGGCGTCGTTTCCGGGGGATGAGTGGGCGCTGGTCAATTTGTTAAGTCTGGTGTCGGCGCAGGAACCGCAACGCGCGCTGGCGCAACTGGAAAGGCTGCAAAAACTTAATACCAGCACAGCGCTGCTGCCCGCCCAGATCGGCATGATCCGTATGGCGCAGGGCGATTATGAACTGGCCGCCCGCAGCCTGGAAAAGGCCGTAGCGCTGGATCCTGAAAACGCCAAATATATTTTCAATCTTGCGGTTCTGTATGACAAATGGGGGCAGACGCAAATGGCGTTGCGCTATTACCGGCAGTGTCTTGAAATGGCGCAGCAAAACCCGGATGGCCAGGTGCCGCTGGAAGCGGTGCGCCAGCGCCTGGCGTTTCTGGATGTGAAATGAACCCATGCCCTATCTGACCCATTTCAATCTGGCCGAGCATCCATTCTCGCTAACCCCGGACGCTTCGCTGTATTTTCCCGGAATGGTGCATCAGGAGGTTTATGAATCGGTTTATTACGCCATTGAACGCGGCGAAGGCATCGTCAAGGTTTCCGGCGAGGTCGGCACCGGCAAAACCTTATTATGCCGGATGCTGCTGGACGCGCTGCGGGACAAGGTTGAAATCGCCTATCTGAACAATCCGCGCAATGACGCGGACTGGGTTGTTCGCGCAATATGCCGGGAATTTGGCCTGGATGTTCAGGGGTCGGATGATCTTTATGACAGCCTTAACCGGTTTTTGATCCAGAAACATGCTGAAGGGGCCAGCAGCATGGTTCTGGTTGATGAGGCGCAGGCGCTGGGCGAAACCGGGCTGGAATCAATCCGGCTGCTGTCCAATCTGGAAACGGAAAAACGCAAACTGTTGCAGATCGTGCTGTTTGGGCAACCGGAACTGGACCGGCTGCTGGCCCGGCATTCCCTGCGGCAGGTGGCGCAGCGCATAAATTTTTCGTTTATGATCAAGCCGCTCACAGAGACGGAATCGATTGCCTATATCCGCTACCGGGCCAAGCTGGCGAGCCGCAATCCGGACGCCGCGATGGAGATTTTTAACGAGACCGGCATCAAAAAGCTGGTGCGGGCGGGGCAGAACAATCCGCGCCTGATGAATATTCTTGGCGATAAAAGCCTGCTGGCGGCCTATGCCGAAGGCGCCACTCAGGTGCTCGACAAACATGTGCGCGCCGCTATCCGTGAGGCCCGCCAGTTAAGCCTGCGCCAGGCCGGAAAATTTTTTCCCGTTCCCTGGTGGCTGCGCCCCGCGCCGCTTCCGCTTTCGCTTTTTGTGATACTGGCGAGTTTTGCCGCACTTGCCGCAGCCCTGTTTATCGCCGAAGAGCGGCTGGGCCTGACACATATACGCCCCTGGCTAAACGAGACCGCATCCCTGATCAGCCAGTCCATCCGCAGATGATCGCCGCGCCACTGATGGATTTTGGGATGAATTTTGTCATAGCGGCGGTTCTGGGGCTGCTGCTTGGCAGCTTCGCCAGTCTCGCGGCGCACCGTCTGCCACGCGGCGAAACGCTTACCACCGGACGCTCGCACTGTCCGCAATGCGGCCATGCGCTGGGCATGGCGGATCTGGTTCCGCTATTTTCATATCTCCTTTCGCGGGGAAAGTGCCGCCACTGCCATGCCGCCATCCCGGCGCGCTATCCGCTGATTGAGATTGGCGCCGCCTTGGCGTGCGTGCTGGCGGTGGCAGTGGCCGGGCCAGGTTTGCAGGCCGCACTGCTGGGTCTTCTTGCGGTGGGGCTGGTCATCCTGACCGCCGTCGATCTGGAACATCAGATCATTCCCGATGGCGTTTCGCTGGCTCTGGCGGTACTGGGCCTTGGCTATCAGGCGCTAACCGGCAATAGTCCACAAGCCTGGGCCCTGGCGGGCGCTGGCGCGCTGGCCGGATTTACAATCGCCTGGCTGCTGCGCTTTATGTTTTTGCGCCTGAAAGGGCGTGAGGCGCTGGGCTTTGGGGATGTGAAATTTTTTGCTGTCGCAGGACTATGGACAGGCATAATGGGCCTTGCCGATTTCATGCTGATTTCCGGTCTGGCGGGCATTCTGTTCGCGGCGGTCTGGCGCTGGCGCGGCGGAGATGCGGTGTTTCCGTTCGGGCCCGCGCTGGCCTTTGGCCTGTACTCGGCAGTGCTGCTGGCCGCTGCTGGCGCGCCGCAGCCTTTAAGCCTGTTGATGATGCGGTAATATCTGCGATTTAGTCTTACCCCCCAGTCAGGAACTGATGATGCAGGACGCACAATGGATATAACCGAACTGCTTGAATTCGCCCTACAGAATGGGGCGTCCGACCTGCATTTGTCGGGGGGCAGCCCGCCGGTGCTGCGCATCGACGGCGTTCTGCGGCGCATCAAGGCTGATCCGCTTGGCGGAGACATGATCCGCGCCATGCTGCACAGCCTGATGAGCGAGGCGCAACGCGCCGTTTTTTCCGCCGAACTGGAAATGGATTTTGCGATTTCATTTGGCGCGGATGCGCGGTTTCGCGTTAATGCCTTCACCAGCAAGGATGGCGCGGCGGCGGTGTTTCGGGCCATTCCGACGGTGATCAAGACGCTGGAAGAAATCAACGCGCCGCCCTCGCTGGCGCGGCTGGCCGAGCTTGACCGCGGCCTCGTACTGGTGACCGGCCCGACCGGCAGCGGCAAATCCACCACGCTCGCGGCGATGATCCATCATATTAACATGACGCGCAGCGTGCATATTCTGACCATCGAGGATCCGGTTGAATTTGTGCACGCCTCACGCGAGGCGCTGATCAACCACCGCGAGGTTGGCCGGGATACGCAATCCTTCGCCCGCGCCCTGAAAAGCGCGCTGCGCGAAGACCCCGATGTCATTCTGGTCGGCGAAATGCGCGATCGGGAAACCATTTCGCTGGCGCTGACTGCGGCGGAAACCGGGCATCTGGTGATGGGCACGCTGCATACCAGTTCCGCGGTTAAAACCATTGACCGCATCATCGATGTGTTTCCGGCGGGCGACAAGGATATGGTTCGCGCCATGATGTCCACATCGCTGGAGGCTGTAGTGGCGCAGGCCCTGTTGCGCAAACAGGATGGCGGACGGGTGGCGGCGCATGAAATTCTGATCGCCACGCCCGCCATCCGCAACCTGATCCGCGAAAACAGGATACCGCAGATTTTTTCGATGCTGCAAATGGGACAAAAATTCGGCATGCAGACCATGGCCGACGCGCTTGAGGCGCTGCGCGCATCGGGCGCCATCAGTGCGGAAGAAGTGGCCCGCCTGCTGGACAAGGCCGATGCCGGCAATGAGGAAAATCCGCCGCGCGCCGGCGCGCCTGCAAAACCCGCTGCGCCGCCCCGGCCGCAGCCTGTGCCCGCCACAAAGGAAGGCTATTCTTTTTGATATTCGCTACAGTTAAGCCGTTTTTTGATCAAGTTGGTGCATATCCCCGCTCTCAGCCTGTCACCCCGGATTTATTCCGGGGTCCAGGAGTCACAAATAACAGCCTGCGGGTTTGGCCCCTGGACCCCGCATCAAGTGCGGGGTGACACAGAGTATGGGGCGATTCAATCAGATCGTAAAATGCGCTAATCTTTGTGCTACAGCACAGTCGCCTGCACGATGGCCTTCATGCGCTCTATCAGCGAATATTCATCGGTGGTGAAATCCGTGTCGATCCACCATTCCTCGACCTCGCGCAGCACTTCGCCGATTTTGGGGCCATCCGCCACACCCGCAAGCCGCACATGATGCCCATCCAGCGGTAATTTTGGCGGCTTCCAGCTTTCTATCATCGGAAGCAAAGCGCGCCACTGCACGGCATTATAGTTGCGCTTTACATCGCCCGCCCAGCGCAGCATCGCCACATCGCGCATGACGGGTGGCGTCAGGCGGTAGGCGGTACGGCGCATTTCCCGTACCGACATATAACAGAACACCGGCAGCTTTGCGGACAGCATCGCCACAAGGCGTTCGCGCTGCGCATTGGAAAGCCGCAGGCGCATCGCCACCTTGTGCGCGATGGCGCCATCATCCGGTAAAATCGCGGCAAGACGCACCATCGGATCGGGATCAAAAAAAGTCATCGCGTCAATTTCCGCCAGCGCGTTGAGGCGCTCCAGATTGACGGCTTCGGGCAAAACCGCGTTCAGAACCCCGCAGGCCGCCATCTGCCGGATGGCGGGCATGGGGTTTTCAGCGCAGATCAGTTTCAGCAATTCTTTCGCAATCCGCTCCGGCGACAATTTCGCCAAACCGTCTATGTGCCGCGTACAGGCCCGCAGGCCATCGCGGTCCATCTCGCCCCTGCCGCACCAGGCGAAAAAACGAAAGAACCGCAATATGCGCAAATAATCTTCCTGAATGCGCGCATCCGGATCGCCAACAAAACGCACCAGACCCGCCTTTGCGTCGGCCACGCCGCCCAGCGGATCATACAGCGCGCCATCCGCATCCGCATAAATGGCGTTCATGGTGAAATCGCGGCGCGCGGCGTCGGCCATCCAATCCGTGGTGTAGGCCACTTCGGCCCGGCGGCCATCGGTAGAAACATCATGGCGCAAGGTGGTAATTTCAACTGGCCGGTGGTTGGACACCGCCGTCACCGTGCCATGATCAATGCCGGTCGGAACCGCCTTGATGCCGGCTGCGTTCAGCAGTTCAATAACTTTTTCGGGGGTCGCGGTGGTCGCAATATCGACATCCACGCTCACGCCATAACGGACTGCGCCGCGCACCGTATCGCGCACCGCGCCGCCGACATAGCGCGCCGCAACGCCCGCATCCGCCAGCAGCGCCCGCATCACCCGGTTCACATCGGGATCCATGATCCAGCCAATCATGGGCAATCCGGCGTCACTCATTGCGTTACCTCACCTGGCACCAGCCTGCCATTTTCAAGCCGCGCGGGAACATAGGCGCCGCCCGCATCATCGCCGCCCACATAGGCCGTAACCAGCATGCCCGCCACGATCAGCCCCACGCCCGTTTGCAATAAAACTGCCAACGGCATGTTTTTCCATTCAATCACGGCGGCGTTCTGCCTTCTTTCACGGATATAAAAATACAGCGCATACAGACAAAATGGTAAAACAAAAAGCGCTATGTTGATGAGCACAACCCTCAGCATCAGGCATACAGCCTGTTGAAAAGATTAACCAGCATGCCCGCTGTCGCGCCCCAGATATTATAATCCTTGTAGGGCATCGCATAATATTGCGCCATGCGCCCCTTGAATTCGGTTTCCTTGCGCTGATGATTTTCGGGGTTCATCAGAAACGATAAGGGCACTTCAAAAATTTCCGCCACCTCATTATCGCAGGCTTTCATCATAAATCCCGGCGTGACAATACCGACAATCGGCGTGATCTGAAATCCCGTTCCGGTATGGTAATTGTCCAGCCGCCCGACAATTTCCACATGATGCGCGGGAAGCCCAACCTCCTCATGCGCCTCGCGCAGCGCAGCCGCGACCGGATGGGCGTCTGCAGGATCAACACGGCCGCCCGGAAACGCCACCTGCCCCGCATGTTTGTTCATATGATCCGGACGCCGGGTCAGCAACACGGTCATCTCATCGGCATGATCCATGATCGGCACCAGCACAGCGGCGGCGCGGAATTCCGTGACGCCGGACAGTACATGCCGGCCATCACCGGGCGGGCTTATTTCCGGATGCACGAATGTGTCCGCCAATGTGTGCAGCAGCCGGCTGCGGATCAGTTCGCGCATGCGGTTCGGCCTACCTGATCTGACGGCATGAAAGGAAAAAATACATTACTGCTCCAGACGCCAAACATGTTCCCGCCATCGGCCGGCTCATCGACGCACAGCTCAACCAGATCGTAAAATACCGCCCGGTTGATCAGCGCCTCCAGCCGTCCGCGCACCAGCACATAGGGGGATGGCTCCTGCGTTTCGGGTTTCAGCGTCACCCGCATCGGATGGGCTGCGTCCACCGTAACCCAGTCATCCACATTGGTGCGGAACGACAGCACCTGCTCCCGGCCTTTATTTTCAACTTTCATTTCTATGGCGACAAACGGCGCATCATCAACCTTGATGCCGATTTTTTCAACCGGGGTGACCAGATAGTATTTGTCATCGGGATCGCGCCGCAGCACGGATGCAAACATCTGCACCATGGCGGCCCGCCCGATGGGCGATCCCATATAGAACCATACGCCATCGCGGGCGATACGCATATCTATATCGCCGCAGAATGCCGGTTCCCATTTGTCCACCGGCGCGGGGCCGCGTTTGGCGCGGGACCATATCTGCCGTTCAATCCCGCGAAACAGATCGGCGGGGTTGGCGGGGGTGGTTTGGCTCATAATCCTAAATCGTCCTTTATCCGTTATAGATATAATAGCCCCCAGGGTGAGTGAAGCCCTAATGTTTTGCTGCGACAGCGGCCATGACTGGGATATAGTGTTCGATATGCGCAATATCAGTAATGAAACATCGACAGCCCTGATCCCCGAAATTGAACGGGAAATCGGCCTTTTGGGCGATAAGATCGCCCGGGTCCGCGAAAGCATTGGCCGGGTCATTATCGGCCAGGAGGCGGTGATCGACCAGACCCTGATCACCATCCTGTCGGGCGGCCATGCCCTGCTGGTGGGGGTGCCCGGGCTGGCGAAAACCCGGCTGGCCGCGGCCATGGGCACGGTGCTGGGCCTGCATAATAATCGTATCCAGTTCACCCCGGATCTGATGCCAGCCGATATATTGGGTTCGGAAGTGCTGGAGGAAACCGCCGGAAAACGCGGCTTCCGCTTCATTCACGGGCCGGTATTCTGTCAGTTGCTGATGGCCGATGAAATCAACCGGGCCAGCCCGCGCACCCAGTCGGCGCTGTTGCAGGCGATGCAGGAACATCATGTCACCGTGGCGGGGCAGCGTTACGATCTGCCCTTGCCGTTTCATGTGCTGGCGACGCAAAATCCGCTGGAACAGGAAGGCACCTATCCGCTGCCGGAAGCGCAACTGGACCGGTTCCTGATGCAGATTGATGTGGATTATCCGGATCTGGCGTCGGAACGGCGCATGCTGCTGGCGACCACCGGGATAGAAGAAGCCGCCGCCGTGCAGATCATGAATGATGGCGAGCTGGGCGCGGCGCAGCGGCTTGTGCGCCGGCTGCCGGTGGGCGAAACGGTTATCGACGCCATTCTTGGCCTGGTGCGCGCCGCGCGCCCTGATGACGCCGCCATGCCGGAAATAATTCAGCATGTCGCCTGGGGGCCGGGGCCGCGCGCCAGCCAGGCGCTGATGCTGGCGGTGCGCGCCCGCGCCCTGCTGGATGGCCGCCTCAGCCCATCGATTGAGGATGTCGCCGCGCTGGCCGGGCCGGTTTTACGGCACCGCATGGCGTTGAATTTTTCCGCACGGGCTGATGGCGTGACGATTAGCGATGTGATCAACCGGCTGACTGGAAATTTACCGTAACTGCCGGGACGCAGACACCATGGCGGCAAAAGCGCAGAAAAAAGACGCAGCAGGCCGGATAAATTCCCTGCGCCGCTCGGCGGACGCACAGTCCGCAGCGCTGCCCGCGCTGATGTTGCACGCTGAAAAAATCGCAAATACCCTGTCACATGGCGAACATGGCAGACGCCGGTCCGGTGTTGGCGAGGCGTTCTGGCAATTCCGGCATTACAGCCCGGGTGACGAGGCCGGGACTATCGACTGGCGTCAATCGGCGAAATCGCAAAGCCATTTCGTGCGCGAAAATGAATGGCAGGGAGCGCAAAGCGTGTGGCTATGGTGCGACCGCTCGCCCTCCATGGAATATTGCTCCGCCTTCGCGCCCCAGAGCAAGCAGGAACGCGCTTTCATTCTTGGCTTAGCGCTGGCCAGCCTGTTGATGCGCGGCGGCGAACGGATCGGCCTGTTGCAGACGGACGGCCCACCACCGGCGTCGGGCCGCGCCGCCTATAGCAGATTGGCGGAAAACATGGCTCTGGGGCCGCACGGGGGCAATGATCTGCCGCCGGTCATCGCCCTGCCCCGCTTTGCCCGGCTGGTGTTGATCGGAGATTTTCTGTCGCCGCTTGAAGCCACAGCGGCAATTGTGAACGCCTATGCGGCTAAAGGCATACAGGGGCATCTGCTGCAGGTGCTGGACCCCGCCGAGGAAGATCTGCCGTTCACCGGCCGGGTGCGTTTTGAAGGCATGCAGGGCGAAGGCAATCTGACCGTGGGGCGCGCCGAGGATTTGCGCGGCGCGTATCATCGCCGTGTACGGCATCATCAGGAAGGGCTTTCCGCGCTGAGCCGCGCCGCCGGATGGAGCTTTGCCAGCCATCGCACCGACCGGCCGCCGCAACTGGCGCTGCTTGCCCTGCACCATCTTTTGTCGGGCTCAGCCCGCAGGGCGCGCTGATGTGGTATTCCGGCCTGATCGCATTTGTGCACCCATGGATATTGGCGGCGCTTATCCTGCTGCCCGCCATCTGGTGGTTGTTGCGCGCCATTCCGCCAACACCGAAGGCGGAATATTTTCCCGCCATCCGCCTGTTGCAGGGCTTGCCGGAAACCGAACAGAGCCCGGTTCATACACCCTGGTGGCTATTGTTTCTGCGGCTGCTGATCGCAGCCCTGATTATAGTCGGGCTGGCGCGCCCGCTGCTTAATCCATCGCCGCAAGGCGCATCGGGTGGGGTGCTGATTCTGGTAATTGATGATGGCTGGGCGTCGGGACCGCAATGGGAATCGCGGCGCAGCGCCATGGCGGATGTGCTGGCGCAGGCCGAGCGGCATGCGCAAGATGTCCTGCTGTTGAGCACGGCGGAGGCGGAGCCGGGTAGTCAGCCCCCAATCCTGATGCCTGCGGCGGCGGCCCGTGCCGTGGCGGCCAGCCTGCAACCTAAACCCTGGCGTCTGGACCGCGCCGCAGCGGCGAAACGTCTGACGCAAATCACACTTAGCGATGCGCAACGCCGCAACATCACCAGCCTGTGGCTAAGCGATGGGCTGGCGGGGACTGATGCGACTGGCGCGGAAGCCCTGAATCAGACCCTGCAACAGTTCGGGCCGGTTACAGTCATGCTGGATCCGCCTGAAAAAGATATTGTGGCGCTGCTGGAGCCGCGCGCCACGGAAGACGGGTTTGAGATTAATCTGGCCCGTCCGCGCGCCGGTGCGCCGCTTGCTGGCGAGGTGCAGGCGCTGGGCGAGGATGGAAATATTCTGGCCAGCGCGCCCGTTAAATTTCTGGCCCGTGAAACCGGTGCAGCGGTTCAGATCATGCTGCCTTCCGGCGTGCGCAACGCCGTGACACAACTGCGTGTCGCCGGAATGCATTCGCCTTCTTCCGTCTGGCTTATGGATGACAGATGGAAACGCCGTTCCGCCGGTGTCGTTTCCGGCGCCGGCAGCGAGGCGGCGCAGCCGCTGCTGGATGATGCGTTTTATCTGGAGCGCGCGATGATCCCGTTTGCCGACATACGCAAGGGAACGATCAGCGCCTTGCTGTCCGCGCCGCTGTCAATGCTGGTGCTGGCGGATATTGGCCGGATCGTCGGCCATGAAAGAAAGCTGGTCGAGGAATGGCTGGAAAAAGGCGGATTGCTGGTGCGTTTCGCCGGGCCGCGCATGGTGGAGCAGAGCGATGATCTTATTCCCGTGAAGCTGCGTCAGGGCGGACGCGAACTGGGCGGCGCCCTGTCCTGGGATGTGCCGGCGCGGCTGGCGCCCTTTCCTGAAAACAGTCCATTTTCCGGTCTGTCCATTCCGGCGGATGTGACAGTCGAGCGTCAAATACTGGCGCAGCCGGACGCCGCATTGACCGCAAAGACCTGGGCCAGTCTGGAGGACGGCACCCCATTGGTCACCGCAGGCCGAAGGGGCAAAGGCTGGAACATTCTGTTCCATGTCACGGCGAATATGCGCTGGTCGAACCTGCCCGCTTCGGGTCTGTATGTCGGAATGCTGCAACGGCTGGCAGCGCTTGCACAGGGCGTTAGCGGCGCTGAGGCAAGCCGTCAGACGCCCTTAAGCGCGCTGGTCATGCTGGATGGGCTGGGCCAGTTGCGCAGCCCTTCCGGCAGCGTGCGCCCCTATATGCCCGATGACACACTAGCCAGAATGGGCCCGCATCTGCCGCCGGGATATTATGGCGCCAATAATTTCCGGGTGGCGCTGAATCTGAACCGCACCGCGGAAGATCTGCGTCCGCTTCCAGAAATTTCAGGCGCGAACTATCAGGATTATGGACCCCGCAAGGAAAGTGATGCGGGGCCGTGGCTGTTATTGGCGGCATTGATCCTATGGCTGCTGGACGGGGTGATCGCGCTGGCCTTGCCGGGACGCCTGCCGGCATGGGCGGGCCGCAAACCCGCCGGCGCAGGCGGCGCACTGGGCCTGAGCTTGCTGGCGATCTGTCTTGTTGCCGGTTCCGCCCTTGCACAGGAACGGCGCAAACCGGAAGAACCCGCGCCGCAGGCAGCACTTGAAACAAGGCTTGCCTATGTGGTTACCGGCGATGCGCGGGTTGACGCGATGAGCGCGGCGGGGCTGGCGGGGTTGACAAAAATTCTGCGCGAGCGCACGGCGTTTGACGCCGCCGATCCGATGGGTGTGAACCCGGAAAGTGACGAGCTGGTGTTCTTTCCGCTGATCTACTGGCCGATGACCGTCAAGCAGCAATTATTATCGGAAAAGGCGCTGATCCAGATCGACGCCTATATGAAAAATGGCGGCACCATTTTGTTCGACACCCGCGACCAGATTTCCGGTTTCAATCCCGGCCGGGATGCGGCGGACGATCCGGGCCCCGGACTGTCGGTGCTGCGCGAAATTCTGAAGTCGCTGGATATTCCCCCGCTTGCGCAAGTGTCAGAAGAACATGTGCTGACGCGATCCTATTATCTGCTGCGCGATTTTCCGGGCCGTTACACCGGCGGGCAATTATGGGTGGCGGCCAGGGACGGAACGCAGGAAGCCCAAACCGGCGATGGCGTTTCCGCCATTGTCATCGGGTCCAATGACTGGGCCTCGGCCTGGGCGGTCGATAACGGCGGCGCACCCCTGCTGCCGGTAGAACCGGGCGGCGAGGCGCAGCGCGAGCGCGCCTATCGCACCGGCGTCAATCTGGTGATGTATTCCCTGACCGGAAATTACAAGGCCGATCAGGTGCATGTGCCGGTGCTGCTGGAGCGGCTTGGACAATGAACCTGGTGCTGGCCCCGCTTGTTCCGGTGACGATACTCGTGCTGCTGGCGCTGGCTGCGGTTCTGCTATGCGGTTATGCGCTGGCGCTGCGGGTGCGCGGCGCGATCTGGCGCGGCATGGGAACGGCTTTGCTGCTGGCGGCGCTGGCCAACCCGATCATTGTGCGCGAAACACGCGCGCCATTGCCCGATGTGGTGGCGCTGATCAATGATCAAAGCCCCAGTCAGGATTTTGACGGCAGGGCGGTGCAGGCGCGCGATGCCGAAACCCTTCTGCGAAAAACACTTGCTTCGCTGCCCAATCTTGAAGTGCGCGCCGCCACGCATAAAGGCTCCGCCGATGGCACGCATCTGTTCGAGGCTGCGCAGAATTTGCTGCTCGACACGCCGCCGGACCGCGTTGCCGGCATTATATTTCTGAGCGACGGACAGGTGCATGATGCGCCTGATCCGGCGGCCTTGCAGCGCCAGCCGGGGCCCTTGCATGTGCTGCTGACCGGCGATCCGGAACGCACCGATCGCAGGCTGGTGCTGGAAAAAGCGCCGAAATTCGGCATTGCCGGCGAGCTGGTATCCCTGACCGTGCGCTTTGAGGATCAGGGTGAAAAAACCACCGGCGAAAGCGCGCAACTGAGCGTAAGGCTGAATGGCGGCGCGCCTGTTCAGACGCGCCTGACCGCCGGGCGAAATCATGTTCAGGAATTCAGGCTTGAACATGCGGGCGCGAATATTATCGAACTGGAAATTGAGGAACGGCCCGGTGAGCTGAGCACCCGCAACAATCATATTGCGCTGAGCATCAACGGGGTGCGTGACCACATGCGCGTGCTGCTGATTTCGGGCGAACCCAATCCCGGCGAACGCACCTGGCGTAATCTTCTGAAGGCCGATCCCTCCGTCGATCTTGTGCATTTCACCATTCTGCGCCCGCCGGAAAAACAGGATGGCACCCCGGTGGACGAGTTGGCGCTGATTTCATTTCCCACGCGCGAACTGTTTATGGAAAAACTGCACCAATTTGATCTGATTATTTTCGACCGCTATCAGCAGCGCGGCGTGCTCAATTTTACGCATTTCGACAATATCGCCAAATATGTCGAAAAAGGCGGCGCGCTTCTGTCCGTGTCGGGCCCGGATTTTCTGGCGCCGGACAGCCTGTACCGTACGCCGCTGGCAATGATTTTTCCGGGCCAGCCGACAGGCCGCATTCTGACGGGCGGCTTCAAACCCCGGCTTACCGATATGGGGCTGCGCCATCCCGTGACAGACGGCCTGCCCGGCGCAAATATGCTGGCGGATGCGAGCGCCGAGCCGGATTGGGGCCGCTGGTTTCGCGTGATTGAGGCCGAACGGCTGTCCGGCCATTCGCTGATCGCCGCGCCCGGGGGCGAGCCGCTGCTGATTGTCGATAAATTCGGCGAAGGCCGCGTGGCGCAGATTTTATCCGACCACGGATGGTTGTGGGCGCGCGGATTTGAGGGCGGCGGGCCGCAGGCTGAATTGCTGCGCCGTGTGGCGCACTGGCTGATGAAAGAGCCGGGGCTGGAAGAAGAAGATTTAAGCGCTGTTGCCGCCAATGGCGAAATCACCATTACCCGCCGCAGCCTGTCGGACACGGCAAGCCCCGTGCAGGTGAGCTATCCCGATGGACGGGTTCTGCCTGTGACGCTTGATGAAACGCGCACGGGCCGCTGGCAGACCGTCATAGAAGCGCGAGAGCCGGGCATTTACCGGCTGACCGATGGCCAGTTGACCGCGCTGGCCGCATCCGGCCAGACAGAGACCGTCGAATATTCCGATCTTGTCTCAAGCGATGCAATTCTGCGCCCGGTGTCCGCGGCAACCGGCGGCGGTATATTCTGGCTGGGCCGCGACGGCATGCCCGCCGTGCGGCAGGTCAAACCCGGACGCGATCTTGCGGGCGCCAGCTGGATGGGGCTTCGGTATAATGGCCGCTATCGCGTGCTGGCGGAACAGCAATATCCGCTGCTGCCGGGCTGGCTGATGCTGGCCCTTGCCACTGCCATCCTGGCCCTGGCCTGGCGAACCGAAGGCCGCTAACCGGTTAAATCGAAAGCAGGCGCCGCATATGCGCCTGATAGGCCTGCACACTGAACTGGCTGGCGTCCTGCCTTGCGCGCCCCCCCAGCCGGTTGCGCAATTCCGGATTATTACGCAGCTCACGCAGCCAGTGCGCCGCCGCATCAACATCAGGCGACGCCCATAATTGATCCGGGTAATGATAATTTCCCTGCGGATCATTTGCGGGGACCATCCGGCAGGGCACCGGACAGGAATTACCGGCGTTAAGAAACTCGGCCGTTGATGACCAGTTCGTGGCGATAACCGGCTTGCCCAGCAGCATGGCCTCCGCCGCAAGCAGGCCAAAGCCTTCCGAGCGATGCAGTGAGATCACAACATCCGCCGCCGCAAGCAGGGAAAATACCTCACTGCGCGACATGACCCCGGTCTCGACCCGGATATTTTTGGCGTTGCCAATTGCGGCGCGCAACCGGCGTTCGCCCTCCGGCCAGTGATCCGCGTTCAGCATCTTGATGATCAGGCACACATCCGCATCGGCTCCAAAGGCCCGGCGAAAGGCGGCAATTGCAGCCAGCGGATTTTTACGTTCAAAGCCAGACGCCATATTGAATTGTGTGACGGCGAGAAAGCCCGTCCCGGCCTTTGCCCGCCAGGGGTCCGGATTGATATTTTCCGGCAGGCTGACCGCATGCGGCACAATATGCACCGGGCCGTGAAAATCATGCCGGACCGCATCCGCCACAAACCGGCTTGGCGCCCATACTTCATGCACCAGCGCACAGCCCGCCCGCCAGTCCGCCGGCAGGCGCGGCAATTCCCAGTGCCAGACGCCGATGATGCGTTTGCCCGCGATCAGCGGCTTGCCCAGACAGCGCAGCGCATAGGGAACAAAGGGCGCGCTGGCATGCAAGATCAGGGTTCCCGGTCCCGCTATCGCGCGCGGCGCGGGCGCAAACGCCAATTCCCGGCTGCCCAGCAGGGTATGGCTTAAATCCGCCGCGCTACAGTCAATCCCGGCATCCTGCAGGGCGGCCAGGTTCAGCCGGGCGGATTCGCCCAGCCCGCTGGCCGATTGAAACACACCGGCCACCGCCACAGGCGGCCGTGCAACGCCCGGATCGGGCATGGGCCGCAGTCCCAAACCGCTGAGCGTTACAAACAGCCAGCGCCGCGGGCCGCGCGGCAGCAGCCGCCAGATTTTGCCAATGAGATTTTTTATGAAAGTCATTTTCCACCATCGGCCCGCCAACCCGTATAATGTGCAGCCGACGCATTTATAGCCTACAAGAAACAGAGTAATCAAAAACACTGATACCGGATTATAGGCAGTATGCAGATATTTGGAATTGTTGGCTGGAAGAATAGTGGCAAAACCACACTGATTGCGGCGCTGGTGCGGGAGTTTCGCAGCCGTGGCCTGCGCGTTTCGACCATTAAACACGCCCATCACGCCTTTGATCTGGATCGCCCCGGAAAGGATTCTTACCTGCACCGTGACGCTGGCGCCGAGGAAGTGCTGATTGCCTCGCACAGCCGATGGGCGCTGCTGCATGAATTGCGCGGCGAACCGGAACCGGCATTGCCGGAATTGCTGCAACATATGTCGCCGGCTGATCTGGTTCTGGTCGAAGGCTTCAAGGCGGAAGCGCACCCCAAGCTGGAGGTGCGGCGCGCGGGAACGGACGGGCCTGTGCTGGCGCAAACCGATCCGCATATTGTCGCCATCGCCACGGATGATGCGGTTGATCCGCATGGCCGCCCGGTATTTGCCCCGGATGATATTGCGGGCATCGCGGATTTTATTCTCAGCCGGTGAGGCGGCTGATGCGGCGCGCCTTTCACCGGCATATGGGGCTTTCGCCCCATGCCTATCGCGAACGCTTTCAAACTGTATAAAGGAAAAGGAGAGCATCATGGCCAGCACCATTGGCATTCTGATTTTTGATGACGCGGAGGAACTGGATTTCGTTGGCCCCTGGGAAGTCTTCACCGCGTCCAACGAGATACGCAATCACCTCAAGGACCCAACGCCGCATGACCATGTACTGATGGTTTCGCAAAATGGCGGGACCATAAAATGCGCCAAGGGCATGCGGGTGATCGCCGATCACAGCTTTGCCGATTGTCCGCCCCTTGATGTATTGCTGGTTCCCGGCGGTCAGGGCACAAGGCGCGAGGTTGAAAATCCCGCCATGCTGCAATGGATTGCCCAAACCGCCGCCAAATGCGCCTGGGTGACCAGCGTGTGCACCGGATCGCTGCTGCTGACCGAGGCGGGGCCTGCGGCGGGCAGGCGGGTCACCACCCATTGGGGGTTTGCGGACCAGCTGGCCGCCCGGGGCAAGGCGACAGTACTGAAAAATGTGCGCTATGTGCGCGACGGCAATGTCGTGACGGCGGCGGGCGTTTCGGCGGGTATTGATATGGCGTTATGGCTGACCGGTCAGATGCATGGGGTGAATCATGCCCGCGCTACGCAGCGGCTCATTGAATATGACCCGGCGCCACCGTATAGCGCCGATGTCTGAGCGCAGCCGGTAATAAACTCTTCACCTTTAATAAGGAATAATTAAGAAAACTGTCACCGCCGGGCAACAACCCCCAAGATTAGCCGTGAAATGGCCTTGCTGGCGGCGGGTCGGCTTGACATGTTAAGGATGCAAACCTTAGTGTCCGGCTGCGAATTCACAAAATATCCGAGGAGATTAGGGAATATGGCACGTTTTTCAGTTTTACTGCCTGCGATCGCAAGCCTGGCGGCAAGCGTCAGCACGGTCGCGTTGGCGGCTGAAGGTGGCCCGTGGGCTGGCGCTTATGGCGGCATCCACATTGGTTATGGCGCCGGATCGGACGATAATGTCAACACAACGGGCCAGGCGCCCGGCAATATTGCCAATGTCGCTTCTGGCGCGCGGCCGGCCAGCGTATCAATGGATACCGATGGGTTTGTCGGCGGTGTGGCGCTGGGCTACAACATGCAGTCGGGCAATATCGTGTTCGGTCTGGAAACAGACATCGACTATACCGACATTGAAGATACAAGCACCGTGAACACGGTCAACCCCGCAGTGGCCGGTTCGCCCGCTCTGGTCAATACTTTCAAGCAAAGCCTTGACTATCTCGGAACTCTGCGCGCACGTCTTGGCGTTACCGTAAATGGCGGCAATACCCTGGTATATGGCACCGGCGGCCTTGCTTATGGCAGCATTGACACCAAAGTGCGCATGAGCGCCGCGGCCCCCAGCACGGCTGTCACACAGTTCTCCGGATCAAACGACAATACCGAAACGGGCTGGGTCCTGGGCGGCGGTCTGGAGCATGCGATTGACGCGAACCTGCGGCTGACCGCAAGCTATATGTATTATGATCTGGGCAGCGACACGGTCAATGTCGCGGTGGTTCCCACGGCCGTCCCCCTGGGCGGCGGCACGGGTTATAATTCGAAATTCGACACCAGCGGTCATCTGTTCCGCGCGGGCGTTGGCTACAAGTTCTAATCCACTGTTATCAGTGTACAAAAGCCCCCGGCTTGACGCCGGGGGCTTTTTTTATGGGATATTTATACTCTGGTGAAAAATGACCGGGCTGACCGCTGAAACCAGCAGGCAATGGCGGCTCGTCAACGGCGGCTCCGCTTATAACCAAATATCAAGTTCCCGGTCACGCCCTCATATGATCCAGCAGTTCACGGCGAAATTCATCGATATCAACATTCTCGCCGCTTTCCACGTCTAGGATTTCGAGTATCCGGGACAGTGGAAAGTGGTGCTCCCGCCCAGAGAGCATGCCCATGCCCTGAAATATGAAGTCGTCATCCTCTCGATAAATGCTCGTCAGATTTAATTGCCCGCGCTGCGCATCGCCATTTGGAGTCTGCACCGATAATTCCAGAAGCCGGCTGATTTTATCGAACAGAATTTCGGTCACGTTTGTCCTGTCACAAAGCCATTGCAGGTTAGAATCGCTGATTTATACTTCTTAAACCATAAATGGGCTATCCGTTAGAGACCAGGCCGCTGGGTAAATTCAGTGTCCCCACGCAGCAATTCAGAAAATTTGTGTTAAGCTTGAAATTACCAATATCAATACAGGCTGCAGATTTATTTCACCAGCCTGGCCACAGCGCCCGCCGAGAGAGTGCGAATGATTAAAACGCTAGCTTTGTTAACATTCACTGCCGCTGCATTTGCGATGTGCTTTCAGGCCGCGTATGTCAGTTTGCTGATATGGGTATGGCTTTCCACAATGATGCCCCAGGCCGAAGCGTGGGGCTCAGCATGGCTGAATTATTCCAATTTTATCGCGGGCATCCTTACACTCTCTGCAATGTTTTTTTCATCTGACAGAAAACTTCCCCCCTTAAATCTATTTTCTTTCCTGTTTTTTTTCTTTATTGCACTAATCACACTTTCACAAATTTTCTCCCTTAACCAGACGCTCTCTTTTTATAAATTCGAATTCGGCATAACGACACTGATCATGGCTTTCACCATCATGGTGATGACAACCAGCAAGCTTAAAATTCAAGCCCTGCTATGGGTGTTTATGCTTAGTATTGGATATTATGGTGTTACACGTGGATTATACACGATTGCAACCCTTGGGGGGGGTATTGTTACCGGACCGTCAGGGACAATAATCGATGACAATAACCATCTTGCCGTGGCTTTGGCCATGAGTGCGCCAATCGGTTATTATCTCTATCGTTCAAGCACGGACATTCGCGCGAGATTACTTGCAGCAGGAATATCAACTCTCAGCATAATTGCGGTCATTGGCACCCACTCACGTGGTGGACTTATTTCGCTGGGTGTTATGGTTCTGGGGCTGTTGCTGCGTTCGAAGAGGAAAGCGCTAAGCCTGATAATGATAGTTTCGGTAATCGGGGCATCTTTATCATTCATGCCTGACAAATGGTTTCAACGCATGGGAACCATCTCCAGCGCCGAAAAAGACGGATCGTTCATGGGGCGGGTAGAGGCATGGGAGGCCGCTTATAAGCTTGCACTTATGGACCCGATACTTGGGGTTGGCGCACGGCTGCAATATTATCCGGAATATACATCACTTGTTGGCATGAATTATGGCATGAGAGCAACCCATAATGCATATCTGGAAATCCTGGCCGGAAATGGATTTCCGGCTTTCTTCGCGTTTATAGCCATGATGGCGACCAGCTTTTTCTGGTGTGGCAAGATCAGAAAGTTAACAAAGGATCGAAGGGATTTGTTTTGGGCCTGGGATCTTGCCGGCATGATGCAGCTTTCGTTAGCTGTTTTTGGCATCGGCGTCATGGCATTGTCACTGGAATACTGGATCGGGTTTTGGTTGCTCATGATGGTTGTTTTCAACTTGCGCGAAATTGTCCTGCGTGAGGTAAAACCAGTCAGAATTCCGAAACCGCTGGAGGCTTATGCATGACAGCAATTATCTGGTTATTCTTCCTCATCGTAAATGTCTGGGCCATATATTGGTATGTTCATAACAAAAATGCCACAGGCTTACGAGATAGGACAACCGGCTTGTTCGCCATGCGTGACGAGAAGCAAGAGTCAAAATAGCACTGGTTCGTCAAGAAATCGTGGCGAACCAGGAGGGATTTTTTCCATGCCCCACCCACAATCATTTCTTGCCGGCAATGATGACGCGCGCCCATTCACGCGCATATATCTGCGCCGTGGCGCGGCCAATGCCGGATGCCGCGCCCGTAATGATAACCACCTTGCCTTCCATAATGCCCGCCACGTCGAATTCCTTCCTGTTGAATTGTAATTCCGGTGCGGCGCTATTGCGCCACACTGTTATTCCGGTGCGGCGCTATTGCGCCACACTGTTATTCCGGTGCGGCGCTATTGCGCCACACTGTTATTTCGGTGCGGCGCTATTGCGCCACCAGGCCGCCATCCACCACCATGGAATGGCCGGTCACGAATGACGCATGATCCGAGCTTAACCACACCGCCGCCTCACCAATTTCAGAAGGTTTTCCCAGCCGCCCCACTGGCTCGGCTGCGGAAAGTCCCGCGAGCAATTCGGGATTGCTTCCGCCCAACCGGCCCACCATTGGCGTATCAATGACGCCGGGGCATACGCAGTTCACCCTTATGCCCGCCTTGGCGTATTCCAGCGCCGCCGTCTTGGTCAGGCCGATCACGCCATGCTTGGACGCGACATAGGCGCCGAGCCCCGGAAACCCGACCAGTCCCGCCACCGAAGCGGTGTTGACGATCGCCCCGCCGCCGCCTTTCAGCATCGCCGGAATCTGGTATTTCATGCACAGATAGACGCCCTTGAGATTGACCGCGATGATCTTGTCAAATTCATCGGACGGCATATCCGCGGAGGAGCCCTGCTTGCCTTCAATGCCGGCATTGTTAAACGCCGCGTCCAGACGCCCATGCGCATTCATGGCGCGGTCAACCAGCGTTTTGACATCTGTTTCCACGGTCATATTGGCCTTGACGAACAGGCCCTGCTGGCCCTGCTTGTTGATCATTGCAAGCGTTTCCTCGCCGCCTTTTTCGTTCACATCGGCGATGATGACGCGCGCGCCTTCGCGCGCATAAATCTGCGCCGTGGCGCGGCCGATGCCGGATGCGGCGCCCGTGATGATCACGACCTTGTTTTCCATAATGCCAGTCATATTTTTCTCCTGCTGTTTGGTTGACAGATATTTATTCAGCCGCTTTGATTAAAGCGGGAATGGGTTCGGACGCCAGAACGCCTTTGGTTTGCAAGGCGGCGATGCGGTCTTTGGAATAGCCGAGATATTCACCCAGCACCGCCGCATTATGTTCGCCCAGAAATGGCGCATCCAGATCAAGATGCCCCGGAAAGCTCGAAAAGCGCAGCGGCATGCCGGGAACCTGAAACCGGCCAAGCCCGCGATCATCGATCCAGCGCACGGTTTCACGCTCAATCAGATGCGGATGCTGACAGGCCTGTTCAACGGACAGTATCGGGGCCACAGGAATGTGGTTGTCTTCCAGTATCCGGATGGCCTCTTCATCGCTTTCCTGCGCCTGCAGCCAGCCTTCGATAATGGCGATCAGTTCAATCTGATTTTCCGCGCGCGCGGCATTGTCGCAGAATTTGGGATGATCAATAATATCCGGGCGTCCCAGCACTTCACAAAAGCGCGGCCACATATTCAGGATTGGCAGCAGGAATACGGGCATGGTTTTGCCCTGAAAAATTCCCGCGGGCGCCACGGCGTAATGATGCGAGCCGGAACGCGTCGGCTTGATCTCGCCCTTGCTGCAGGACCATACCTGCACATTGACTTCGTGATGATGAAAATAGCTGTCGAGCAGCGATACATCGACATATTGCCCGCCATGACCTCGTTCGCGATGCAGCAGCGCATAGCCGATCGCCGCCGCCGCATGCACCCCGGTGCCGACATCGCCCAGCGCCAGTTGCGGAAATGCGGGTGTCTTGCCCGGCTCGCCGATCATGCTGGTGACGCCGGCATAGGCCTGGCCGATATTGTCAAACCCCGGCAGAGCGGCAAGCGGCCCCGTCTGGCCAAACGCCGAGATCGAACACATGACGATATTCGGATTGATCGCCTTGACGACATCCCAGCCAAGGCCGAGGCGCCCAATCACGCCCGGCGCGAAATTTTCAATGAACACATCGCATTTGGCAATCAGGCCTTTCAGGATCTCCAGCCCTTCCGGACTTTTGGGATCGAGGCAAATGGCTTTTTTGCCGCGGTTCTGCTGCACGTAATAGGCGCTGCGCCCGTCCTTGAGAAACGGGAATTTGCGGCTGGGATCGCCGCCGGGAAATTCGACCTTGATAACCTCCGCCCCCATTTCCACCATCAGCCGCGTCGCCGCCGGCCCGGCCAGGAATTGGGTAATATCGAGAACGCGATAGCCTTCCAATATATGGCGCATGACCGTCTCCCCCATGGATGCGATTTATTATAATGTACTCGCTTAATAAGAGCCTGACAGGCAGAAACAAGGCCGTCAAGCTTTAAGGATGTGGCTGTCATTCATGAAATGATCCTTTTGTCGCGCGCCTTACTGACGGCTCATCACCCGGCGGCTCGGGACGGGATTGGTTCGGACACCAAAACTCCCATTGCCTCCAGCGTGGCGATCCGGTCTTTGGAATAGCCGAGATATTCGCCCAGCACCGCCGCATTATGCTCACCCAGAAACGGCGCATCCAGATCGAGATGCCCCGGAAAGGCCGAAAAGCGCAGCGGCATGCCGGGTATCTGAAACCGGCCAAGACCGCGATCATCAATCCAGCGCACGGTTTCGCGTTCAATCAGATGCGGATGCTGGCAGGCCTGTTCCACCGAAAGGATGGGCGCGACAGGAAGGCGATTTTCCTCCAGAATACGGATAGATTCCACATCGCTTTCCTGGGCTTGCAGCCAGCCTTCAATAATTTCGATCAGCTCGTGACGATTCTCGGCGCGCCTGCTGTTATCACTATATCTTGGATGATGGATCAGGTCCGGCCTGCCAATCACTTCGCAGAATTTCGGCCACATATTCAGCAGCGGCAATATGACAATCGGCATTTCCTTGCCCTGAAAAATTCCCGCAGGCGCGGTTGCATAAAAATGCGATCCGGAGCGTGTCGGCTTGATCTCGCCCTTGCTTAACGACCAGACCTGCACATTGGCATCGTGATGATGGAAATAGGTGTCGAGCAGCGACACTTCGACATATTGCCCGCCGCCGCCGCGTTCACGGTGAAACAATGCAAACCCGATGGCTGCCGCCGCATGCACGCCGGTGCCGATATCACCCAGCGCCAATTGCGGAAACACCGGCGTCTTGCCCGTCTCGCCGATCATGC
This sequence comes from Alphaproteobacteria bacterium, assembly GCA_023252275.1. Lineage (GTDB taxonomy): Bacteria > Pseudomonadota > Alphaproteobacteria > UBA11222 > UBA11222 > UBA11222. Next base: position 1,757 of record JAHHGO010000026.1, on the reverse strand, counting down.
TGGTGACGCCGGCATAGGCCTGGCCGATATTGTCAAAGCCCGGCAAAGCGGCAAGCGGCCCGGTCTGGCCAAATGCCGAGATCGAACACATGACAATATTCGGATTGATCGCCTTCACTTCATCCCAGCCAAGGCCAAGGCGGCCGATTACACCTGGCGCAAAATTTTCGATAAACACATCGCATTTGGCAAGCAGGCCTTTCAGGATTTCCAGCCCTTCAGGGCTTTTGGGATCAAGGCAGATCGCTTTCTTGCCACGGTTCTGTTGCACGAAATAGGCGCTGCGCCCATCCTTGAGAAATGGGAATAAACGGCTGGGATCACCGCCAGGAAATTCAACCTTGATGACTTCCGCACCCATCTCGGCCAGCAGCCGTGTTGCCGCCGGTCCTGCGAGAAACTGGGTAATATCGAGAACCCGTATCCCGTCGAGAATATGTTTCATAGCGGCCTCCTTTCTCGTCAGCGGTCATAATCGCCGCTTTGAACGAGAGCCTGACAGGCCCGCTAAAAGCCGTCAAGGCAAGCCATGAAGTTGCACTGCGCGTAGTCATGTGCCGTGCCGACGAAAAGTTTCTTCCGCCCGCAGGATATGCCCGATCAGGCGCGCGCTGCGGCGCCTGCATCAATGGTGATGATCGTACCGCTGATATAGCTGGCGCGATCAGATACGAGAAATGTGACCAGGTCCGCCACTTCCTCGGGCTTGCCGGGACGGCCAAACGGCAATTCGGCCATGCGTTTCTTCCATGCGGGATTGTCCGCCCCGCCCGCCATGCCCTGCGCCATGGCCAGCAGACGTTCGGTGGCGATGGCGCCTGGATTGACGCCGACAATCCGGATGCCGTCATTCGGGCTTTGCGCCCCCATCGCGCGTGAAAAGGCCATCAGACCCGCATTTCCAGCCGCACCCGCAATATAAGCAGCCGAGGGCCGCTCACCGCCCGTGCCGATCACATTGATGATAACGCCATGCCCGCGCGCCTTCATCACCGGATAGATTTCCCGGCACATATTGATATAGCCGAATACTTTCAGATCCCAGGCCTTGCGCCAGCGTTCTTCATCTATGGCGTCAATGGCGCCGCCGGGAATGGCGCCCGCATTGTTCACCAGAATATCCACATCCTGGCAGGCGGAGAGCAATTGTTTGACATTTTTCCCGTCGCTCAAATCCAGGGGATGAATGTTCACCCGCACCTGATGCTTGGACCGGATGGCATCGCGCACCGCCGCAAGATCATCTTCGCTCCGTGCGGCCAGATGCAGATGGCATCCTTCCTCCGCCAGTGAAATGGCTATCGCCCTTCCAATCCCCTTGGAGGCGCCGGTTATGAGTGCGGTCTTGCCGGAAAGATTCAGTTGCATGGAGCCCCCCATATTGGCTGGTCCCGCACAGTCTAATACAATTTGGCAAATTGGCCAGTATGGTGGAGTAAATAATATGTGCCTGCCGGAGTGAAAGGAGCCATCGTATGCATTCTCCAAAATGTATCAATTTCGTAATAAATTTTCTGTAAAATTCACTCATTCTAGTATTATTAGATTAGTAATAAAATATTATACAAGTATAAATAAATGTTTAATATTCAAGTAATTTCAATACATGATTCAAAACTTAATAAATATAAATTAAATATATCGATAAATTATAAAATTAAAATTGATATTTAAGATCAATATTTTATACTTTAAAATATTAACTTGAGATAATAATAATATAAAATGAATTTAATTATATTAAAAGTTGATTTTAA
>JAHHGO010000269.1 GCA_023252275.1 Alphaproteobacteria bacterium | reverse complement strand
TCTTGAGGGCGACGCGCCTCTCGATCAGCAACAGGCTGCATTGATCCTGGATGCGCTACCCGCGCCAGTAATTGCCATCGATGAACAGGATCGCATTACCTACATCAACGCCCATGCGCAGCAATTTTTCAAATCCAGCACGCATATGCTGCTTAATCAGCCACTGGCTAAACTGGTGCCTTTCGGCAGTCCGGTTCTGTCCCTGATCGGTCAGGTGCGCCGGGATGGCGTTTCGGTGTGGGAATATGAAGTTAATCTGAGCACGCCGCATATTGGCGCGCGGATCGCGGATGTTCAGGTGGCGCCGATCGGCGATGAGAGCGGCACGGTCCTGCTGGTATTGCGCGAGATCAGCATGGCGCGCAAAATCGACCAGCAATTGACGCATCGCGGCGCGGCGCGTTCGGTATCCGGCATGGCCAGCATGCTGGCGCATGAAATCAAGAATCCTCTGTCCGGAATTCGCGGCGCGGCGCAACTGGTTGAACAGAACGCCAATGAAACGGATAAGCAGCTTACGCAGCTGATCTGCACTGAAACCGACCGTATCTGCGAACTTGTTGATCGCATGGAAGCCTTTGGCGATCAGCGTCCATTGCAACAGAGGCCAGTAAATATTCATCAGGTGCTGGAACATGTCCGGCGCATTGCGCAGGCCGGCTTTGCCCAGAATATCCGTTTCATCGAAGAATATGATCCCTCCTTGCCGGAGGTGCTGGGGGACAGGGATCAGCTCATTCAGGTATTTCTGAATCTGGTGAAAAACGCGGCTGAAGCGCTGGAGGGAATGGCCGGCGGAGAAATCACGCTGACGACCGCCTATCGTCACGGCATGCGGCTGGCGCTGCATGGGGGCGGTGGGCGTGTGTCGCTGCCGTTTGAAGTCTGTGTCCGGGATAATGGACCAGGCATTTCCGAGGATATTCGAGAGCATCTTTTTGATCCTTTCGTCAGCACCAAGCCGAATGGCACCGGCCTTGGGCTGTCGCTGGTCGCCAAGATCATCGGCGATCATGGCGGCATGATTGAATGCGACGCCCAGCCAAGGCGCACAACATTCCGTACCTTATTGCCTGTCCGCGGGCGTACACATTCGGGGCTTCAAAAATCATGAGTATGTCATCCGTTCCCGGCATAGCGCAGACAATCATTGTTGCCGATGATGATAACGCCATCCGCACAGTGCTGAACCAGGCGCTCGTGCGGCTGGGATATAATGTCCGCTCGACGGGAAACCTGGCCAATCTGTGGCGCTGGATGTCCGAAGGGGAGGGCGATCTTCTGATCACCGATGTGATGATGCCCGACGGCAATGTGTTCGACATGCTGCCGCGCATCAAGAAGCACCGCCCCGGATTGCCGGTTATCGTCATGAGCGCACAGAATACTTTGATGACAGCGCTGAAGGCGGCGGAGAAAGGGGCGTATGAATATTTGCCCAAGCCGTTTGACCTGAATGAATTGACCAAGGTCGTCAAGCGCGCCCTGACGCCACAGACCTATCAGCCGGATGAAAACGCCGGGACAAATTCCGGCGAAGAAGAACTGCCACTGATCGGCCGTTCTCCCGCCATGCAGGAAATTTACCGTATTCTTGCGCGGCTGATGGGAACGGATCTGACAGTGATGATCAATGGCGAATCCGGCACCGGCAAGGAACTGGTGGCGCGCGCCCTGCATGATTATGGCAAACGTAAAAATGGACCCTTTGTCGCCATCAATATGGCGGCGATTCCGCGCGAACTGATTGAGAGCGAATTGTTCGGCCATGAAAAAGGCTCGTTCACCGGGGCGGCCAACCGCGCCTCGGGGCGTTTTGAACAGGCCGAGGGCGGCACACTGTTTCTGGATGAAATTGGCGATATGCCGCTGGAAGCCCAAACACGGTTGCTGCGCGTGTTGCAGGAAGGTGAATATATGATGGTCGGCGGGCGCGCTGCGATCCGTACCAATGTACGGATTATCGCTGCGACCAATCGGGATTTGAGACAGCAGATCGCGCAGGGGCTGTTCCGTGAAGATTTATTCTATCGATTGAACGTGGTGCCAATGCGGCTTCCGCCATTGCGGGAGCGTTC
>JAHHGO010000268.1 GCA_023252275.1 Alphaproteobacteria bacterium | reverse complement strand
CAACCCGCCCACCCCCATCATCACGCGCATCAGCGTACGCAGTCCAATTTCTTCCGGCGCCGCAAATAATGGCGGCAGGTTTAACGCCGCATATCCGGATGGATCCCATTGCACGGCTGTGCGCATCAGTTCTGATGTGGCCTCTTCCAGCGCCAGACGCACCCGGCGCATCCGCTGGGCGGTCGCAGTCAGCCGTTCCTGGCTGATCCCGGCCTCAGCCAGATTCTCCAATTGGCCGCGCATTCGCACCCGGGCAAAACGCGGATCGCGGTTGCTGGGATCTTCGATCCATGCAATCCGTTCCGCCGTCAGGGTCGCGCGCAGGCGCAGCCTGGAAAATCCCAGCAGGGGGCGCAGCAGCCGCACCCCCTTCCATTGCCTGACCGGCGCCATGGCCGACAGGCCATCGACGCCGCTGCCGCGGCCAAGGCGCATCAGAAAGGTTTCCGCCTGATCTTCCCGCTGATGCCCCAGCAACAGGTTCTGAATACCGTTTTCCGTGCAGGCGTCACGCAGCAAACGATAGCGCGCCTCGCGGGCTGCCGCCTGAACATCGCTGAAAGGCTTTGGCCCGCGCCAAACCAGTGTGGTGTGGGAAATACCAAGTTCACGGCACCAGCCGGCAATCTGCCGGGCCTCCTGCGCCGATCCCTCGCGCAGGCCATGATCGACGGTCAGCGCTAAAAGCGCGCCCGCATTTCCGGTACGTTTGAGCCAGCCATGCGTCAGATGCAGCAACGCCATGCTGTCCGCGCCGCCAGAAACGGCGACAGCAACTGGCAAATCCGGCAAGAGCGCCTGCAATGCGACTGCAAATTCCCCGCCGCTTACAGGCGCCGCATCTACAATGTCAGCCATCCTGAAAAGCCTTTGAGCCGGTGGTAAGCTGCTAGGTGCAGCTAAGCCTTTTTATCTCCACGCCCGCGCGTTGTGTAATCTTTTCGGGGGCTTTGGGATATTTCTTGGCAACCTGAGTTAATGCCTGGCAGGCCTCGGCCTTGTGCTCGAGCGCCGCCAGCGTCAGGCCAAGCTTCAGCAGATTATCCGGGCCTTTGCGGCTTTGCGGATATTTCTGAAAGCCGTCCAGAAAATAGGAAGCGGCCTTCGCATAATCCTTGCGGACATAATAGGTCTCGCCAAGCCAGTAAACCGCATTACCGGCCAGCTCATGATTTGGATTGTTTTTGACAAACTGTTCCATGCCATCCGAGGCGGCAACGTAATCGCCAGCCCGCAACAGGCCGAAGGCCGCCGCATATTGCTCATCGGGCGAGCCTTTCGGCGAGGCCGCGGCCAAACCCGGCGGCGGCGGCGGGGTACGTGAATTCTCCAAGGTGGAATTCAGCGCGGATGATTGCGGCGGCGGTAACTCGCTGAGATTGGCGTCAATATCGGCCCCAGAGCCCCGCCCTGGCGCAACGGCAGGCGCAGCCGGTTGCAGGCTTCCCTGTGGACGTGGCGGCGCGGCGATGGGTGCAGCGCCGCCACCACCTCCGCGCTCCAGCGCATTAAGGCGGAAATCCATGTCGGCGATCAGTTTCTCAAGCCGCGAATTGACCTGATTGACCTGAAAGGTCAGTTGTTCAATCTGCCCGATCATGCCGCGCAATTCTGTGTCCAGTTGATCCACCTGAACCTTGACCTGGGCGGCCGCCGTCTCGTTGCCAACCGGCGCGATACTGCTGCCGGAAGCCCTGCTGGAACTCAAACCGCCTGCGGAAATTTGCCGTTGCAGATCGGCAACATCCTGCCGTAAACGGCTGACCTCATTCTGCATATCCCGCATGTCCTGCGCGGCGGCTGGAGCGGAGACAAAGAACGCAGGTAATAACAAACCCGCCAGAACAAGCGCCGCAAGGCCAAAGAAACGGCCTGATGCGAAAATCCTGACGGGGCGGCTGGCGCTAGTGAAAATCATCATGCTGCATAGCCTCTGAATAGGGCTGCATTAAGGCCGAACGCCGCATTGGACTATTCGCCCGTGGTAAGGAACGCATCCGGCAGAAAGCGATCGGTAGAAGCCCGGACGGCGGCGCGTATATATCCCCCTGAATAAATCCTGGAGACAGGAAAAGCCGAAAGTCCCTGGC
>JAHHGO010000267.1 GCA_023252275.1 Alphaproteobacteria bacterium | reverse complement strand
CCGCGGCGATTCTGAAAGTGCTAGGCTGGGACGGCGCTACGCCCGGCGCCACGATCAACGCACCGGAAAGTGCGCAGGAAAGTGCGCAAGAACTTCCCCCCATACCGGTATTGATCCTCATCATCCTGTTTGTCATCTTTCGTTTTGGCCGTAGTGCTTTTTTTGGTGGACGGCACGGGCGTGGGGTATGGGGCGCGCGTTCACGCGGCGGCTTTTCCGGAGGCGGCGGCTCGTTTGGCGGCGGCGGCGCCTCGGGGCGGTGGTGAACATGATGCGCAAACTGTCTGCCGAAGAACGCAACCGGATCGAGGCGGCGGTCACCGCAGCGGAAACCCGCACCAGCGCGGAATTCGCCGTGGTCGTGGCGCGGGCCAGCGATGAATATGCGTTGTTCCCTTTGCTGTGGGCGGGTCTGCTGGCGTTGCTGGCCGGCGGCGTCATCGCCATCGCGGCGCCGATGATAAGCGTGGGCATGAGCTTTGCGATACAGGCGGGCGCCTTTATCGCCGCAAGCCTGCTGCTGCATCTTCAGTTTTTGCGGCCCCACCTGGCGCCGCCTGCAACTCAACGCGAATATGCCGCCCGCCTGGCAAAACTGCAATTCGCCAGCCTCGTCAATGAGCGGACCCATGGCGATGTTGGCGTGCTGTTATTCGTCTCCCTTGCCGAACGGTATGTTGAAATCCTGATTGACAACGGAATCGCCGCGCGCATTCCGCAAACGGCGTTTCAGAACATCATAGATGCATTCATCAATGAAGTTCACCAGGGGCGTATTGCCGCAGGCTTCATTGCGGCAATTGAAGCCTGCGCCGGGATTCTTGAGCAGCATTTTCCGGCCCGCCCGGAAGAGCCGGATGAAATCGCCAACAAGGTCACAGAAATTTAACCGGAAATCTTTCCGCTATTGATTTGAGTCAATGTGTCTATTGCGGCTGTCCCGATACCCTAACGCCCATGGGGTAATTTTATGAACGCGCTTTGATTGCCCCGTTGGCCATAACGATCCACATATAGAGGAAAGGGCAAACGGCGATGACATATGACGCAACATTTATCAGTGACGCTAGTTCCGCCATTCAGGATGATGTCCGCAGAAGTTCCGGAAGACCGGGGTCTCTGGCTGCGGCGGCGGCGCAAAAACTCTTGGCGAGTTTCTTTGGCAGGCTGGTCACCACCGGGCGGCTTACCCTTATCGACCCCTGGGGATTTGTGCATCATTTTGGGCCTGCTGAAACACCACACGTAACCGTCAGAATAAATACGCCTGCCGCCCTCTACAGGTTATTGTTACGGCCGGATTTCTATGTAGGCGAGGCCTATATGGATGGCGCCCTCAGCATAGAGGAAGGCGGGATTCGTGAGCTTTTATATATTTGCACATCGAACCAGGATGCGCTGAACAACCATATTCTTGCTTTGGCTTTTGGCAAGGTCAGCAAGGCGTTACGCAAGCTGCATCAATTCAACCCGCAAGGCCGCTCGCGGTCTAATGTCGCGCATCATTATGATTTATCGGCAACGCTGTACGATCTGTTCCTGGATGAGGACCGGCAATATTCCTGCGCTTACTTTCCCGATGGCGATGAAACCCTGGAAGAGGCGCAGCACAAGAAAAAGCAGCTGATCGCATCAAAGCTTCTGCTCAAACCCGGCCAGCGCGTGCTGGATATTGGCTGCGGCTGGGGCGGCCTTGCCTTGCACCTTGCCCGCTCCGCTGGCGCGGATGTGACTGGCATTACCTTGTCACAGGAGCAGTTAACTGTGGCGCAGGAGCGGGCCGCCACTGCTGAATTGTCCGGTCACGCACGTTTCCTGCTGCGCGATTATCGTAATGAAGACGGCACCTATGACCGGCTGGTGTCGGTTGGCATGTTCGAGCATGTTGGCGTCAACCACCACAGGCGTTTCTTTGAGAAATGCCGTGATCTGTTGAAGCCGGAGGGTGTCGGGCTGTTGCATGCCATCGGGCGCATGGCGCCGCCGGATAGCACCAACCCCTGGCTCAGAAAATATATTTTCCCGGGGGGCTATTGCCCGGCTTTGTCGGAAGTGCTTGGGGCCATCGAACATGCCGGTCTGTGGGTCACGGCTATAGAGATATTGCGCCCGCATT
>JAHHGO010000266.1 GCA_023252275.1 Alphaproteobacteria bacterium | reverse complement strand
CATTCAGCGGCGGAAAATACAGCATGATCGCATCGCCATTTACGAACGGGCTGGCGGCGCTGCTGCCAACATTCGCAACGGTGATATTCCGGTAGCCTGCTGGCGTGGCGACCGCCGACACGCTGAAAAACAGCCACTTGGTGCTATCGCTCGCCTTAACCAGACGGATGTAACCCTTGATCGCCCCTTCTGGACTGGAAAACGTATCCAGCACCGGCGTTTGTGTTGCGCCAGCCGAATCCAGCAGGTCAGCCCGGATCACGGTTGCTGTGTTTTGCGTGGCGTTTGACAATCTCAACACACCATTGCCCGGATCGGCGTCGGTGGTGGTGGTGCTGAATGTGTATGCGATGGCGTATGCGCCCATGCCGGAACCAGCGTTCAGCAGCGCGATCTGCGCATTTATCTCTGGAACCATCGCTTTCTGGGCTACAAGATAGGCGTTCATCTCAGCATTGAATGCTGCGGAACCTCTGACCGGAACGGCGGGTAACTCGGAAATCGGCATCAGACAAGCCCCTCAATTTCTATGGACAAAATCGACTGGTTGACGAACTCAACCGCCGTGAAAAAATTCTTGTAGTAGCCGAACACGATGGATGATCCGAAATCTTCCGAGCCGATATAAACCGTGGGCGTCGCCCGGAATTCAGACAGAACATTCGCCACAGCATCGACGGCGGCGTTTTCAACCCAGACATTCATGTCGGATGTGCGGTTAAAGGCGCGTTCCAGCACCGTGTAAATCCCGAAAGCATTGCGCTGCTTGACCGAGTAATCCTGAATGCCGAGCCGCATTCCGTATTGTGTGCCGCCGACATCAAGCACCTTGCCCAGCACGCATTCACCGCAAAGCGCCGTGCCGCCGGTGTCGGTCAGTGTCACCGCGATTGCCGCATCGACATATGGCGGCAGATTGGTGATCGCCATGTCGGTGATCCGCACAACCGGATCGAAGAACCACGGGTAATAGTCCGTGATCCCTGCGTCCGAAATTCCGCTGAATGTCTGATCGAAAACCACGCCTTCGACACTATCCGTCATGGTCACCTGAATGCTTTGCGCGCTGATATTCAGCAGCGCCAGCGCGTCGATGATGCCTTTGCCGGCATAGACGTTCGCGATGCTGTCCGTGTTCGCGGTTTGCGATCCCATGCTATCGTCATGCATCCGCCAGCGGTTCGTGCTGTCCACCCGCACCCACCATGCGGCGCTCAGCGCCGGGGCATTCCCAAGATTGCTGGCCTGTAAGGACTCATAAACATCATGCCTAGTGGCAACGGCGGTATGGGTGCCGGACTGCGATCCGCTCGTGTTGATCGGCGCGCCGTCCGGTTTCAGGCTCAGTTTGAAAGCGTTTACCGTGCCGCCGCTCGTAAAATAAATCTGGCCCGCCGTCAGCCCCGTTGGCAGCGCGCCGGTGGTGGTGATCCGCACCGGCGTATTGTCGGGCAGCCCGTGCGCCGCCCATGTCACCACGCCGGGCGATGCGATGCTGATAGTCACCGTGCTTGTCGGCGATACGATCTGCACCCGGTCGCCCAGCGCGTAGGTGGTCCCCGATGCCCATGCGGGATATTCCGTCTCCGTCACATTGCTTGACGTGAGATTGCTGTCCGCGATCACAAAAGGTTTCGCGGGCAGCAGCGACCGGATCAGTTTCACGCGGCAATAACCCGTTCAGCGGGCAGGCCGTCGCCATCCCATTTGCGATTGATGTTAGCCGTTCTGCCGGTATGCGTGGCGATTGAAACGAGCGCCGCCGTCAGATCGGCGCGCATCTGTTTCATTTCGGCCAGCAGCGCCCCGTTATCCAGCAACGCCGCACTCTGGCTGTTGCTGAATATCCGGCTCGGCCCGGTGAATTCGAGTTCCGGCCCGCGCTCACCCACAATGCGCAACCCGCCGGGATGAACGCCGCCATGCGCGAAGCCCGGCAAATTATCAAGGAACTCCTGATTGCGTGTGATATCCAGCGCGATTTTCTGTAAGGATTGCCCCTGAGCAAGCGCATTATTAAAGAAGGCTAACCCCTCAGGGTCTGCCTCACGGCCCAGCAATGTGCGGTATAACCCTTCAACACCACCACCAAACTTCGCCACTTCTGCAAACTCATTCGAGCGTATGATATTCTGCACCACGTCAAGCTTGCTTTGCCCGCTCGC
>JAHHGO010000265.1 GCA_023252275.1 Alphaproteobacteria bacterium | reverse complement strand
CCAGCCGCCCGGTAAGCGCCTGCATTTCGCCCTGCACAGACCGGGACGCATCATTCAGCGCCAGCAGCCCCTTTGAAGCGGGCGCGCTCGCATCCGAAACCTTTTTTAGCGCGGCTTGGCCCTGAGATCCGACCTGATCCAGCCCGCGCGCGACCTGCTGCTGGTTCTCAAGCGCCAGCCGGATTGAAATATTGCGCGAAGCCATCAGCCAGCGCCCAATCTGCTGCTCAATTTCTGATACATGCCGCTATCGCCCTTTGCCGCTATCGCCTTCAAATCGAATTTCTTTTTCAGCTTGACCTGCGGCACAAGAATGAACATCACCGCCGCCACGCCTGAACGGCTCTGGCGCACACGCGCGCGGCCCTTGCTGGTTGATACCTGTGTGCCACCCTTGATACGGCCGGCGCCAGTCACGCGCACATTGTCCGCCACCAGCAGGGGCGGCTTGCCACGGCGCGGCACAAAGCGCAATTCTCCAAAGCTGGACGGCATCGTGCGCGGCGTCACCCGCTTGCCGTCCGTGCCTTTTTTCGGCGCGGCGTCCGTGGGGATGGCCAGATATTTGCCGCCATGCGCGCGGATCGTCGCGCCGCGTTCATGGGCGTCAATAATCTTTGGCGCTTTAGTCCAGACAAGACCCGCCGTGCGCAACGGTGAATCGTTCGGATAGACTTTTGACCGGATCGTGTTTGCCAGCCTGTTGCCCAGCCCGGCGCCGCGCACGTCTCGGCGCCAGTCCTGTTTGACCAACTCCGTGCTTTCGGCCACGGTCAGCCGGGCGAAATAGCCAACAGCTATCAGTTCGGCCTTCATGATCTCGCGCAGATCACCGCTGATAGCCGCCCGGATACGCATGATTAATTTCTCTGCATGGCCTGCAATGCGGCCCGCTCCATAAGCTGGATATCGCTGAACAGTTCCGGCGTCATGGTTTTTCCCATCATCTGAATAGCAGCCCCCACGCCATGATAATCAAGCCCGGTGGCGCCGCTCATGCCAACCCGCCACTGTGTCTGTATCCGGGTGAAAATATTGAAAGGCATTTCATTGTCCGGCCACAGATCAAAATCCGCGTCCGCCTCGATGGCCTCAGCGATTTCTGGCGGCAAAGGCCCGAAATCCTCATAATCCGAAACGCCATTATCGCCGCCGCGCTCGAACCAGTGCGCAACGGCGTCTGTCAGTTTTTTTCTCGCGCCGGGCCGTTCAGCGATTTGGAAAACGCATTGTATATAGCGCCGGGAACCTGAGCGATGTTCAGCAGTTCTTTGAGCGCGGTATGGCTGAACGGCAGCGGCGTGTCCGGCTCGTCATTAACCCCGGACCATCCCGTCACAATCTCTATCGCAATATCGGAAAAGTCAATTTTGCCCTGCGCCATGCGGTCAACCATTTCGCGCCATTCCTCGGTGGTCAGTCGGCGGAACTCGGCGTCAAACGTCACCTTGTCAAAACCGCCGCCGCTCTTTGGGATCATCACTTCGACCGGCCACATGAATGTCGCCGACTGCTTTACCCGAATAGCCATGTTATTTCACCACGATTGAGAGTTCATCATTGCCAGACGTCGGCACAAAGCGCATGTCCATTTGAAGCATCTGAATGCCGTCCTGCTCGGCATAGCGCGGGTTGGTCAACTGCACGCCGCTTGAGGTGACCTGCACCTTGTTGTTCGCCGCGATGCCATGGGTAATATCAATCGCGCCGATGGTCGCCGCCTTGCAGATTGCAAACCAGTCCTTCGCGGCAACCGTGGTCGCCTCAATGGTCACCGAGCCGGTCGGCTTCCGGTCGGTGATCAGTACGGACTCAGACCCGCCGATTAGCGAGCGGTGAACCACTTGATTGCCGAAATCAATCGTCAGATCGGACGCCACCGCGCTGAAGCTATGCAACGTGAACGGCGTGGTGTTGATGTTCGACACCACCAGCGGCTTTTGGAAAACGGTGTATGTCGGCGTCGGAATCGCCGCGTCGGCCACGGCCACATAAAGGCCGGTGAAGCTGAACCTGAAAACCGGGATATTCTTGATCGACCAGGCCAGCGACACGTTGCCGCGAACGCCCAGAAACTTGTGGAACACGCCATCCACATTGAAGTAAATCGACACGGCTTCAATCGCCGCCGATATGGGCGTGTAAGTGACCGGGCCGGTTGTCGTC
>JAHHGO010000264.1 GCA_023252275.1 Alphaproteobacteria bacterium | reverse complement strand
TCAGCTGGGGCGAAAGCACCTTCATCCAGAACGGCCTGAGCCAGATCAACCCGATTGACGTGGCCGCCGTGCGCAAGCCCGGCTCGGAACTGAAGGAATTCTTCACACCGATTCTGGCGGCGCGCGCCTCGCTGGGGCTGCCCGGCGGTTTCAGCATTGACGGCTTCTATCAGTTCAAGAGCGACAATATCGTGCCCGATCCCAGCGGCACCTTTTTCAGCGCCTCTGATATTGTGGGCCGTGGCTCGCAGCCGATTCGCGGCGGCAATAATACGCTTGGCGATGACGGGCGCTTCAATCCGTTTGTGATCGCCAACGGCCTTGATTTCGAAACCCAGTGGTATAGCGCGCAGGGCGTCAACGTTCCGGCCGTGAGCATTGAGCGCAACAATGACAAGAACGCCGACAATGGCGGCGAATTTGGCTTCGCCCTGCGCTATTTCGCCTCCGAGTTCAATCAGGGCACGGAATTTGGCCTGTTCTTCATGAACCTGCATTCGCGGCTGCCAATCGTGGAATTCTCCCGCCAGGATCCCGCGACCGCCAAATATCACGTAATTCCCCTCGCCGCGCTGCCAGGGGAAATTGGCGGATTCGGCTCTGTCGTCGGCGCCGCCCCGCCGGGCGGATCGCGCAACGCCTTCGAAGTGGCGCAATCCGTCTGCAATATCGTCGGGGCCAGTGGCGCAACCTTCGCTCTGGCGTCTGGCGGCGTCGGTTCGGCAAACACACCCTTTTCCTTTGATCCCAATGCCGATGGCGTCCCCGGGTTTGGTCCGGGCGACGCTGTGGCCAACAGCCAGCGTGACCTGGCGGCGGGGCGGCTTGCGCTGGCGCTTCCCGGCGGCCGCACCAATTGCAATAATATGGTGCAATTATTCAACCGTGGCGTCGCCTCGATTGAGGACATAGCCGCAGCGGCGCTCGCCAATACACAGAGCTACCGGCTGCATTATCCCAAGGACGTTCAGACGGTGGGCCTCAGCCTCAGCACCACGGTCAGCGGTATCGCCGTGCAGGCGGAAGCCACCTACCGCCATGATCAGCCCTTCAACTATGCCTTTGCCGAACAGGCGGCGCTGGCCAATGACCTTAGCGGTCAAACAGCGTTTGCCACCCGCGCGCCCCAGGCGGGCGGGCTCAGCCCGTTCGGCTTTCCGTCCAGCGTCAAGCAGGTTGTCGCGGGCGCGGGCGCCGGACCTGGCGGCGTAAACGTGCTGGATGCGGCGGTGCCTGGCTTCGCGCCTACCCAGATATCCGCCCTTAACCAGACCGCGGCGCGCACCGGGCAGACAACATTCACCGATGTCGCCGCCCTGCAGGAATCGCTTCTGGGCCTGGCGCCCGGCACCATCAACAGGGGAACGCCGCCCATCCCGGGCCTGCCTGCCATCGGCCTGCGGCGCGAAATACCCTCCGCCCTGGCCGACAAGGCGGCGGCGGGCACGCTCACGACAGCCGATGTGCTGGGTATACTTCCCTCGACCGCCGCGGATGCTGCGGCGCTTGGCCTTCCATTTAACGACGCCTCTGCCCGCGCCGCGCAGGTGGTCGCCACCTCCAACGCTACCGGCTATATCACCATCGATGCGTTGAATACCAATCCGCGCACAACGATGCCAACAGGCACCCCCCTTTCCGGTGGGGTGAATGCGGCGGGCGCGCCGGTTCTGAGCGGATTTATTGCGCCTGCCTCAGCCATTGTCTCGGCCAGCCCCGCCGACGTGCCGTTGACAGCACACCTTGGCGGCCTGCCGGTGGCGCAAACCGTCAGTTCGGTCATCCCCCAATCGGCGATAGGCCGCGACGGCTTTATCAAACCCGCTTATGAGGATGTGTTCACCGCGCAGACCACCCTGACGTCGCTGCTGTTCGCCTCCAACCCGGTGGTGCAATTCGCAGCTGCCGATGGCGGCGTGCTGGTGACGGAAGTGGGCATGGTGATGGTGCCAGGCATTTCCACTTCCTCCGGCATTGCAGGCGGCAATACGAAGGGGCTTGCGAACAGCCTGGCTGCGCAAACCGCCGCCATCAATCTCGATCTGGAACTGGCCAGCGGCTATGCGACCAAATTCTCCTGGGGCGCTCAGGGGCTGATGTCGCTGACCTATAACCGCGCTTTTGGCTCGCCGGTCAATCTCAGCCCAAGCGTTGCCTGGAAATGGGATTTGGGCGGCAATACCCCG
>JAHHGO010000263.1 GCA_023252275.1 Alphaproteobacteria bacterium | reverse complement strand
CGATGTGCCGGAAAGCCTGAAAAATAAAAAGCTGATGGCGCTGGATATGGGCGCGCTGATCGCGGGCGCAAAATATCGCGGCGAATTTGAAGAGCGCCTGAAAGCCGTGTTGCAGGAAGTCACCGCCGCCGCCGGTGAAGTGGTGCTGTTCATCGATGAGATGCACACCATTGTGGGTGCTGGCGCGGCGGAAGGATCGATGGATGCATCGAACCTGCTGAAGCCCGCTTTGGCGCGCGGCGAACTGCATTGCATCGGCGCAACCACGCTGAATGAATATCGCAAGCATGTGGAAAAGGACGCGGCGCTGGCGCGGCGCTTTCAGCCGGTATTTGTCAGTGAACCCACCGTCGAGGATACGGTATCGATCCTGCGCGGGCTGAAGGAAAAATACGAACTGCATCACGGCGTGCGCATCAGCGACGCGGCCATCGTATCGGCGGCGGCGCTATCGAACCGTTATATTTCCGACCGCTTCCTGCCCGACAAGGCGATCGATCTGGTGGACGAAGCCGCCAGCCGGTTGCGCATGGAAATCGATTCCAAACCGGAAGAGCTGGACGAGCTCGACAGGCGCATCCTGCAATTGAAGATCGAACGCGAAGCGCTGCGCAAGGAAACAGATGCCGCCTCGGTCGACCGGCTGGAAAAACTGGAAAAAGAACTGGCCGGGCTGGAACAGAACTCGGCCGATCTGACGGCGCTCTGGCAATCGGAAAAGGCGCAGCTGGCCGATGCGCAGAAAATAAAGGAACAGCTCGATCAGGCGCGCAGCGATCTGGCCCAGGCGCAGCGCAAGGGCGATCTGGCGCGGGCCGGTGAAATTGCCTATGGCCTGATTCCGGGGCTTGAGGAAAAATTGCGCGCCGCCGATGAGGCGGGCGAACGCGCCTCGCTGGAAGAGGCGGTGACCGAGGAGCATATTGCGGGCATTGTATCGCGCTGGACCGGTATTCCGGTCGACAAGATGCTGGCGGGCGAGCGTGACAAGCTGCTGGCGATGGAATTAAAGCTCAGCGAACGGGTGGTCGGCCAGGACGATGCGTTGCGCGCCGTCGCCAATGCGGTGCGCCGCGCGCGCGCCGGTTTGCAGGATCCGCGCCGCCCGATCGGATCGTTTTTGTTTCTCGGCCCCACGGGCGTCGGCAAAACCGAACTGACCAAAACGCTGGCGCAATTTCTGTTCGATGATGAAAACGCCATTCTTCGCATGGATATGTCGGAATATATGGAAAAGCATTCGGTCGCGCGCCTGATTGGCGCGCCGCCCGGCTATGTCGGCTATGATGAAGGCGGCGCGCTGACCGAGGCGGTGCGGCGGCGGCCCTATCAGGTGCTGCTGTTCGACGAGGTCGAAAAGGCGCATCCCGATGTGTTCAATATTCTGTTGCAGGTGCTGGATGATGGCCGCCTGACCGATGGTCAGGGCCGCACGGTGGATTTCAAAAACACCATCATTATTCTGACCTCCAATCTGGGCTCGGAATATCTGGCGGCGCTGAAGGATAATGAGCCGGCGGAAAGTGCGCGCGCGCAGGTGATGGAAGTGGTGCGGCAAAATTTCCGGCCCGAATTCCTCAACCGTCTGGATGAAATCATTCTGTTCAACCGGCTGACCCGGGGTCAGATGGACGGAATTGTCAGTATACAGATCAAGGCTCTGCTGGGCCTGCTGGAAGCGCGCAAGATCACGCTTGAACTGGATGATGCGGCGCGCACCTGGCTGGCCAGTGCGGGCTATGATCCGGTCTATGGCGCACGGCCGTTAAAGCGCGTCATTCAGCGCGCGCTTGCCAATCCGCTGGCGGAACAATTGCTGGCCGGAACCATCCGGGATGGCGAAACGGTGCGCATCAGCGCCGGCGACAAGGGCCTGATCATCAACGGCCAGGAGATGCAGGCGGCGGCGTAGACTGGTATCCAGTTTGATTGAAGCATTCTTTCGCGGCTATCGCCCCATCCGCTTTATCACCCCACCCCAACCCCTCCCCATCAAGGGGAGGGGCTTCCCCCAGAGTTTCAACGAACGCTTCCCCTCCCCCTCGCGGGGAGGGGATAGGGGTGGGGGGACGGCGCAATCCGGCGTCTCTTTCTATCAGATAACCAATTATTATAATCGGTCCCCTATTCCGCGGCGCGGCTGACCTTGCCCACCACCGGCAGCCGTTTGCCATTTGCGGGCAGCGGGCGCGAGCCGGGCTTTACTTCATCGGGGCTGGTCAGGCCCAG
>JAHHGO010000262.1 GCA_023252275.1 Alphaproteobacteria bacterium | reverse complement strand
AAGCCGTTGCGGGGATATTATAAAGCCGCTGGCGGCGTGTCAAGCCGGTCCGTTCAGTGCTGCGCTGCGCGCCATTATTGCTCTCTCAAATTATGCATACAGGCTGTGGGCACCTGTATGCGATGGGGGGGCGCACCGCCATTTACGGCGTGACCCACACCCATATTCACGGCGCGGATGGTCAGAGCCACTAGCGTCCGTCCCGCGAATTTCATTCTAGTGCTGCGCGCCCATCGCCGCCTGGCCCAATGGCAGGTCGGCCAGATCGCCCAGAGCCGCTTTCATGATGTCAAACGCGCTCAGGTGGTCGCTGTCCTCCAGATCATCCCGGCATGCGGCGGCCTTTTTTTCGAGCGCCCGCTGCTTGACGATGGCGCGCAGCGGCTTCTTTGGCAGGCCCTTTTCCTGCGCCTCCTCCAGCACTTCTCTGATGTCTTCGCGCAGCGCCTTGCAGGCCAGCATGTATGCGGACTTTTCCTTTTCGAGATCGGCGTGAAGGTTTTCAATCCGGGCGACAAACTCGATTAGCACCACGGGATCGGATACGCCGCCGCCCTTGCGTGGGGTTGCGCGCTTTTGCCGGCCGGCGGTCAATTTGGTTTTGTCCAGTTCGATCACTTCAAGTTCTGCGATGCTCATGTGCTTTCCTTTCGGTTGGTGGTCAGGGTTAAGGCTGTTTGGCGATGACGTAATCCAGCAGCGCCAATGCGTCAGCGGCGTTGTCATCGATGACGGAATATCCGCGCGCCTTCATGGCTTCGATCATGGCGGGTTTCTTGGCGGCGCCGTTTCCTGTGGCGTGCTTTTTGATGACGCCCACGCCGGCGCCGCCGCATGGGATGTTTTCCTGCTCCGCCCACATTTGCAGCACCGCCAGCAGCCCGCCATAAACATGCGCGGCTTGCGTTCCAATGTGGCGGCGGACATCCTCGTAATGCACGGCGTCGATCTGTTCGTGCTCGGAATGAAACCCGATCAGCCAGGCCATAAACCTGCTATAGCGCGCGCCCGGCCCTTCACCCTTGCGCGGCGCGAATGACACCGTGCCGGCCGACACCAGATCGTCATTGCCGATCATGGCCCAGCCCGTTTGCGTTCCGAGGTCAAGGCACAGGATCACGCTCATGGCGCCGCCTCGCTGAATTTCCGCGTCTCGTTGCCCCAAGAAATCCACCCCGGCGCGGTGGTGCGCGCGAACATTTCCAGCCGTGGCGCATCGCCATACAGATCAACCAGCCAGCCGCGCACTTCATCCGGCTTGCGTGAATGCTCGCGTCGGCTGGAATAGAATTCCTTGCGGATATCATGGCGCAGGACCGGGAGGCCCTTGCCGCGCTTGAACAGCCAGCATTCCTCGCAGCCGCCGCCGCGTGTGTGATAGCCCAGCCCCATGGGCAGGCGTTCGCCATCATCAAACAGCCGCCCCTGCCCGTCGCCCTTTAGCCAGCGGAATAACACCGTGGTGAAAGCAAAACCCCACGCCTCGGCCAGATTCAACGCGTCCGGCAGCATCGGGTCATAAACCCACATCGCCAGCAGAGAGTCCTTCGCGGCAATGGCGGCAACCGGCATGGACATAAGATCGCCAGCGCCCATGGTTCTGTAGTGCGCGTCCGGGGCCTTGTCCTGGCCGTTATCGCCGTAGACCTTAAACCGCCACGGCGGATCGGCATAGATCAGGCTGAACGGTCCTGCGGGAAGATCAGTCATGGCGCCTCCCCAAAAAAGAACCGGGCGCGGCTGCTATTCGCGCCCGGTCAGTTTCAGGGGACAAACCCCACGGCTGGCGGAGAGCACAACCAGCCGCGATCTGGCGCGTGTGCACGCCAAATTTCAGAAATTCAGTCATTGCGGATCACCCAACCGGACATGGCGCAGAAGATCAGCGCGCCGACCACCATCAGTGTGAACGACATGGCGGCGCTCATCTGCGCTTGCCCTTCAATCCGCCCACCAGGCCGACATGCGCCCCCAGCAGGCGGTTCTGCGTGATGGCGCTTAGTGGCTTGCCGTTTTCACCGCGCTTTGACGGGTGAACCGGCGCTGCCGGCGCGGTTGTGAAAAGGTCTTTCAGCCAACGGAACATTTGAGTCCTCCGGTCAGTTAGAGAGCGCGCAATCCAATATCCATGCCGCCACCCTGATTTCATCGTGCTGGGCGGCCTTAAGCTGTTCCGCCGCCTCGCGGCATTGTTCGCGGACATAGCCGTGGTCCACCGCCGCCGCTTCCATGCGCCGTATCAGCTTTTCA
>JAHHGO010000261.1 GCA_023252275.1 Alphaproteobacteria bacterium | reverse complement strand
GACGAGATACCGCATCCTCGACAAACATGGCTTTGAACACGATGTATTCAATCAAAAATTCAACATTTATCTGATTGACGATCCAGCCATCGACTCTATCAAAGCGTTGTATGTAGGCAAGCAACATGCTGAGCTTGATGCGTTTGACGCAATCCCGAGCCAGGTATCACTAGTCTGAGGCCAGCCATCAGCATTCATGACATGTCTGCCATTTCGTTCCCGGCTTTTGGCTCGCAAAGAAAACGGCGGCGCCTTTTTTAATACGGAGTACACGATTCTCCCGGCGCAGCCGTTCATTCTCGCTGGCCAGATCATCATCCAGGCCAGCGCGGCGGTCATCGGGCCGGCGCAGCGATACCCATTTGCCCAGCGCCGATAATCCAACACCCAGATCAGCCGCAACCTGACGCCGTGGCAAACCGCTGCTCAGCGCTATATGCACCGCTTCCCGCTTGAATTCTTCATTATGCTTGATAGCCATTCCTGATCTCCTTGATGTGAAAATACACCCTCAAGCAACCGGAACAAAACCGTTACAAGTCCAAGTTGTTGCGGCATGTATTCAATTCGTAGCCGTAGGGTTGGCGACTCTCATTGTCTTTGTATCCGTGCGATACGGGCTGATCGTTCCAGTGCCGCCGGTCGTTTACCAACATCCACCGGCAAGCCAGCGGCGCGCCATTCGGGCAGTCCGTCTTCCAGGCGGCGGATATTGAAGCCGCGCGCCCGCAACAGGGCGACTGCTTCGTAGGACAATACACAGTAAGGCCCGCGGCAGTACGCGATGATTTCATGATCAGGGTCAAGACCGGCCCAGCGCCGTTTGAGTTCGCCCAACGGGATGTTGATAGCGCCGGGAAGATGGCCAAGCGCGAACTCGTCCTCGGGCCGCACATCGAGCACCGTCACCATGCCCGCTGCGAGACGGTCCAGAAGTTCCGTGCGTGAGACGGCGTCCAGGCTGTCACGGTTATCAAAATAGCTGCGCACAATACGTTCAACATCAGCCGACTGGCGTTCTGCGATGCGCCGCAGCGACGCCAGCAAGTCGAGAACAGGGGCGTCCGCCAGGCAGTAAAAGATGAACTTGCCGTCGCGGCGCGCGGTTACAAGACCGGCGCGGCGCAAGTGTTGGAGATGCTGTGACGTATTGGCGATAGACGCCCGGATGCGATCCGCCAACACGTCTACATTCCGCTCGCCCTGCGCCAGTTGCTCCAGAAGTTCCAGCCTGTGTGGGTGGGCGACCGCCTTCGCCACGGCGGCGAACTGCGCGAACAGGGCCTGTTTGGGACTTTCAGTTGACATACTTCTATCAATCATTATTATAATATTCAATAAAATAATTGATTGTTTTTCATGAACGCTCACGTTTGTCAAGACCGTTACGTGTGAGAGGTGACAATGCCCGAGACCCTGCTCCTGTACGAACCCGCCATCCGTCTGAGCGCTTTCGCCGGCATTTTTGCGGCAATGGCGCTGTGGGAGATGCTGGCGCCGCGGAGGCCCCAAGCCATCGGATGCCTTCGGCGCTGGCCGGGCAATCTCGGCATCGTCGCCTTTAATACGCTGCTTGTGCGGCTTGTTTTTCCAACCGCCGCCGTCGGGGTGGCCCTGCTCGCCCAGGCGCAGGGCTGGGGATTATTTCACCTGTTCACGGCGCCGGCCTGGCTCGCAATCACCGCCCCGGTAATTTTTCTCGACCTCGCCATTTATTTTCAGCATGTGCTGTTCCATGCCGTGCCCGCATTGTGGCGGCTGCATCGCATGCATCATGCCGATCTTGAGTTTGACGTGACGACGGGCGCACGCTTCCATCCCATCGAGATTCTGCTGTCGATGGCCATCAAGCTCGGCGTCGTTGCCGCGTTGGGCGCGCCGGCGGTGGCGGTGCTTATTTTCGAAGTGCTGCTCAACGCGACCTCGATGTTCAATCACGGCAATGTTCGCCTCCCTGAACAGCTTGATGGTCTATTGCGGTGGCTTGTCGTCACACCTGACATGCATCGTGTCCATCATTCGGTTGTGCCACGCGAGACCAACAGTAATTTCGGTTTCAATGCCCCCTGGTGGGATCGGCTGTTCGGAACCTGCTTGTTATGTTAATATCCCAGATCACGCGCCGCATTGGACAGCAGCGGCGTGCCCTCGCGACCGTCCCATATCCAGGCCCCGCCGGTAACGGTTCCGATATTCGGCCGGATCAATGTATAAAGCCAGCCGCCCAGTCGGCGTTCCGGGTAATGAAACGAAAACCATGCGGTTTGCGTCGCCCGCCTGTCATCGCCCATCTCTTCGAAATGGAAA
>JAHHGO010000260.1 GCA_023252275.1 Alphaproteobacteria bacterium | reverse complement strand
GGGAAAATCGCGGAGGGCTTCATTGTGGCAATCGAAGGCTGCACCCTGGTTCTTGAGCGGCATTTTCCAGCCCGGCCGGACGAACCGGACGAAATCCCAAACAGGGTGACGGAAATTTAACCGGAAAATCTTTCCGCCACGAACAGAGCAGTATGCTAGGGATAGGTTTCCCACTTCCTGCCAGCGGAAAGAGTAAGGGGGCTTGCACATAGTGCCGTTTATGACATCCCGTCCTGATGAAGCGCCATTCTGGAGTCGGCCTGCTGATGAGGTCATTGCAGCCCTGCATTCCTCCGCCCAGGAGGGCCTTGACAGCAAGACAGCCCGCGCGCTGCTCCGTTCCGTGGGCCCCAATCAGGTTGCGGACGGGAACCAGCTTTCGGCGATCGCGTTGTTTCTGCGGCAGTTCGCCAATCCTCTGGTGCTGATCCTGATTTTCGGCGCCTTTGTCTCGCTCGCTTTGCAGGATTGGCTGGATGCAATAATAATTTTGTGCATTGTGCTTGGCAGTTCACTGCTCGGCTTCTTTCAGGAACACCGCGCCTCCAGGGCTATTGCGGAACTCAAGCAGCGGCTTGCACTAAACGCCAGCGTCCTGCGCGATGGCGCCGGGACGGCCGTCCCCGTCAGCTCGCTTGTGCCGGGCGATGTCATTCTTCTTTCCGCAGGCAAACTTATTCCTGCGGATTGTCTGGTGCTTGAGGCGAAGGACTTCCTGGTTTCGGAGGCGAGCCTCACGGGCGAGTCTTTTCCCGTTGAGAAACAGCCGGGGATTGTTCCGGCGGCGGCAGCGATCAGCGGCAGGAGCAACGCGGTTTTCATGGGATCATCGGTGCGCAGCGGATCGGCGAAAGCCATTATCGTCGAGACCGGAATGCGCACGGCGTTTGGCGCTATTGCCGCACTGCTTGGCGAACGCGAGCCGGAGACCGAGTTTGCGCGCGGTGTACGCCAGTTTGGTGGAATGCTCGTCAGGGTAATGATGCTGATCGTGCTTTTCGTGCTGACGGCCAATCAGTTGCTTGGCCGGCCAGTTGCTGAATCGCTGCTGTTCGCCGTCGCCCTCGCCGTCGGCCTGTCACCGGAGCTTCTGCCTGCGATCGTGAGCGTCACGCTCTCTGCAGGTGCGCGCCATCTCGCAAAGCGCGGCGTGATCGTCCGGCGGCTCGACGCCATCGAAAATCTCGGCAGCATGGACATTCTGTGCACGGACAAGACAGGCACGCTTACCGAAGGGGTGATTGTGCTTGAGGATGCCGTTGACGTGACGGGCCAGACCTCGGCTGGCGTCCGGCAGCTTGCCTATCTTAACGCCGCGCTGGAGACAGGCATCGAGAATCCGCTGGACGCCGCAATCGTCGCGATGGGCGAACGTGAGCGTCTGACGGCGGCGGGGGTGCGGAAAATAGATGAAATTCCGTATGATTTCATGAGGCGGCGCCTGAGCATTATCGTCGAGGATGCAGACGGACCGGGCACCCACAGGCTGATTACAAAGGGGGCGTTCGCAAATATTCTGGAAATATGCAGCGCCGTTAACCGGCCGCAAGGCCCGCAGCCCCTCGATGGCGGCGCGCGGCGGGAACTTGAAAGTTTCTTCCAGGCGAAGGGAGAGGCCGGGTTTCGCGTCCTTGCGATTGCCGAACGGCGGCTGCCCGCCAAATCCCGCTATGCGCGCGAGGATGAAGACGGCCTGACCTTCATGGGTTTTCTGCTTTTCCTCGATCCGCCAAAATCCGATGCGGGGCAGATAATCCGCAATCTTGCGGCGCTGGGAATCGCTGTCAAGATCATTAGCGGGGATAACCGTTACGTCACCGCGCATCTTGCACAGGCAGTTGGCCTTGATCCGAAAGCGATGCTGACAGGCGAAGCGCTTGGCGCGATGAAGGACGAGGCGCTGTGGCATGCAGCCCCCCGGACCGATCTGTTTGTCGAGATTGATCCGCAGCAAAAAGAGCGGATCGTGCGCGCGCTGCAGCGGATGGGACATGCGGTTGGCTATCTGGGCGACGGCATCAATGACGCCCCGGCCCTTCATGCGGCGGATGTCGGGATATCCGTTGATCAGGCCGTCGATGTCGCGCGCGAAAGCGCCGATGTGGTGCTTCTGCAGCGCGATCTGGACGTGCTGCGCCAGGGGGTTGAAGATGGGCGGCGCACCTTCGCAAACACGCTCAAATACATCTCGATCACGACCAGTGCGAATTTCGGCAACATGATCAGCATGGCGCTCGCGACGCCGCTGCTGCCCTTCCTGCCGCTGCTTCCAAAACAGATACTGCTCAACAACTTTCTCTCTGATCTGCCA
>JAHHGO010000025.1:15717-24657 GCA_023252275.1 Alphaproteobacteria bacterium | reverse complement strand
CATTTTCCGCCACGCTGGAAATGGTCCGGTCCGGCAAGGCCGAAATCCAGCAGAGCGAGGCCTTCGGCCCCATTCATATTCGCGGGCGCGTGACGCCCAGAGCGGAAGATTGAGCAAAATGGAACTGACGAATGAGTGATGCGGGCGAAATAGAAACGGACAAGCAGGAAGCTTCCAACATTGCCGTGCTGCATCCGGACGGGCCGCTGCACCGGCGCACGATCGAGGCATTATTGTTTGCATCCGCGGAACCGCTGGACGAGGCGGCGCTTGGCATGCGCCTGCCAGCCGGGGTGGATGTGGCGAGCCTGCTGGCGGAACTGGTTGAGGATTATGCCCGCCGGGGCGTCAATCTGGTGCGTGTCGCCGGGAAATGGGCGTTTCGCACCGCGCCCGATCTGGCGTTTTTACTGCGGCGGGAAACCGAACGGGATCGCCGCCTGTCCCGCGCCGCCATCGAGACGCTGGCGATTATCGCCTATCATCAGCCCGTCACGCGCAGCGAAATCGAAGATATCCGCGGCGTTTCGGTCAGCAGGGGCACGCTGGAACTGTTGCTGGAAACCGAATGGATCCGTCCGCGCGGGCGGCGGCGCACACCCGGGCGGCCGCTGACATTCGGAACCACAGAAGCTTTTGAAACCCATTTCGGGCTTGAATCACTCAAGGATTTGCCCGGCCTTGAAGAGCTCAAGGCGGCGGGGCTGCTGGATATGCGTCTGCCAAAGGACTTTACTGTGAATATACCAGACCCGGATTCCGGGCAGGAAGATGAAGATCCGCTGAATTTGGATGATCCGCTTCCAGAATTGCGGCGTGGCGCGGCTGGCAAGGCCGAGGATGAGGCCACCGATGCCACCAGCGCTTTCCCTTCCAATGTGATTGCCGGGCCGGGCCTGCGCGAGACGCTGGAAGAAGTGGAAAGCCCGGAAAATTAATTCGTCATCCCGCCCCGGAATCCTTAATTTCCCTGAAATTATTGCCCAAATTATGTATGCTTATAACTTGGCCTGGCGGTGGTATTAATAATTAGTTGCAACAAATGGCGTATAATGATTTTGTCATATTGATTTTATGGCAGGTATAAAGGCCACTATGTCCAAAGCGTTTTCAGAAACCGGCACAATTGCCGCCGCGCCGCAAATTGCGCCGCGCCTGACGCTGGCGCATGTCTCGCATTTCTACGGCCGCGCGCTGGCGGTGGATGATGTCTCGTTCAGCGTGGCCCCGGGCGAACTGGTCTGTCTGGTCGGGCCTTCGGGCTGTGGCAAATCCACGCTATTGCGCATTATTGCGGGCCTGTTGCGGCAGTCATCCGGTCAGCTATTGATCGATGGACAGGAAGTTGCTGGCGAGGGGGCTTTCGTAGAGCCGGAAAAACGTGGCGTAGGCCTGATGTTTCAGGACTATGCATTGTTTCCGCATCTGGACGTGCTGCACAATGTGGCGTTCGGCCTATCGGCGTTGCCGCGCGCGGCGCGCATTGAAACCGCGATGGCCGCGCTTGCCGCTGTCGGCATGACAAAATACGCCCAGTCCTATCCGCACACCTTGTCGGGCGGCGAACAGCAGCGGGTAGCGCTGGCCCGCGCCCTGGCGCCGCGCCCCAAAATCATGCTGATGGACGAGCCATTTTCTGGCCTTGACCGCCGCCTGCGGGACGAAGTGCGCGAACAGACACTGGCGGTTCTGGCGGCCAGCGGCGCAGCGGCGATCATGGTGACGCATGATCCGGAAGAAGCCATGCTGCTGGCGGATCGCATTATTCTGATGCGCAAGGGCCGCATTGTGCAGATCGGCGAACCGGAGCAGATTTATTTACACCCTGCGGATGCCGAGACGGCGGAGTTTTTCTATAGTTTCAACCGCCTGCACGGGCTGGTCCGCAACGGGCGCGTCAGCACCCCGTTTGGTGAAATAGCAGCGCCGGGACTCTCCGAAGGCATGGGGGCCGAAATTCTGGTCCGGCCGGAGCAGATGCGGCTGGAGGCGGGTGATGCCTCGCCAGACCATCCAGACGCCACTGTCGTGCGGACCATGCGGCATGGGCAGGACCGGCTGCTGGAGCTTGCGCTGGCCGATGGCAGCCGCATGCAGGCGCGCCTGCCATTTGCCCGGAGCCTGCCGGTTGGGACGCATATAATTCTCAATTTCGATCCGGCCTCGGCGCTGGTGTTTCCGTGCCGCTGCGGCCAGGAAGGCAAGCCGGACGCGCATCCCTGACGGGGTTTCACAGGGTTGCATTGTGTTACCGGGCGGTTTCTGACACAATGAAAGCGAGTTTCCCGGCGCAACATCCTAGTTGGAGTGATTACATAGATGCTGAGCATGTGGCATATCCTGATCGTGGCCCTGTTGGTGGTGCTGTTGTTCGGGCGCGGCAAAATTTCCGATCTTATGGGCGATGTGGCCAAGGGCATCAAAAGCTTCCGCACCGGGATGGCGGAGGATGATACGCCGCCCCAGTTGAAACAGGATAATGACCCCACACACAAAAGCTGAGCGGTATCATGCTTGAGGTAGGCTGGCAGGAACTGCTGGTGATTGCCGTGGTGGCGATCATTGTGGTCGGCCCGCGCGAACTGCCGCAGATGATGCGCACCATTGGCCTCTGGATGGGCAAGGCGCGCCGCATGGCGCGGGAATTTCAGAACAATATTGAAGAAATGGGACGCGAGGTGGAGCTTGACGCATTGCGCAGGGATATTGACAGCTTCAGACGACCGCTGGACCCGTTTCGGATTGATGCTCAGCCCAGTGATCCGGCCGCCTTGCCGGTGGAGCCCGATACGCCGCCCGCGCCCAAGGCATAATCGAAGCGCAACAGAATGAGCCAGGATGAGATAGATGCCAGCAGCGCGCCTTTGCTCGATCATCTGATTGAACTGCGCACGCGGCTTATCAAATCGATGCTGTTTTTCGCGGTGGCCTTTGGCGTCTGCTATTATTTCTCCGAGGAAATATACGCCTTTCTGGTGCAGCCCTATGCGGATGCGACATCGGGCGGCAACAAGCGGCTGATCGCCACCGCATTGCAGGAAATATTTTTCACCTATGTGAAAGTTGGCATGTTCGGCGCGCTATGCGTGTCGTTTCCGTTTATCGCCATCCAGATTTACGCCTTTGTCGCGCCCGGCCTGTACCGCGATGAAAGGCGGGCTTTCCTGCCATTTCTGGCGGCGACGCCGGTGCTGTTCATCATGGGGGCGGCGCTGGTCTATTATCTGGTTATGCCGCTGGCCATGTCGTTTTTTCTGGGCTTTGAACGTGGCGCAGGCGGGCTTGGCCTGCCCATTCAGTTTGAAGCCAAGGTGGATGAATATCTGGGTCTGATCATGACCTTTATCTTTGCGTTTGGGCTGTGTTTTCAGTTGCCGGTGTTGCTGACCCTGCTGGGCAGGGTCGGCATTCTCAGCGCGAAGGCCCTGCGCGAAAAGCGGCGCTATGCGATTGTAGGGGTGTTCGCCGTCGCGGCGGTGCTGACGCCCCCGGACCCGATCAGCCAGATTGCGCTCGCCGTTCCGATCCTGCTGCTTTATGAGATTTCGATCTTTCTGGTGCAAATGATAGAGCGTAAAAGAGACCAGCAAGAGGCCGGATAGGCGAATCACTCTTAAAATCCATAAGGCTCATTCAAGGCAATGCACGATCTGAAATTCATCCGCGAACATCCGGAAAAGTTTGACGCTGGCCTGAAGGCGCGCGGACTGCCGGCGCAGTCCGCCGGAATATTGCGGCTGGATGCGGAACGCCGCCAATGCGTCACGCAATTGCAGGAATGGCAAAAGGCGCGCAATGACGCCTCCAAACAGATCGGCGCGGCCAAAGGCAAGGGCGATGATGCAGCGGCGCAAAGCCTGATGCAGGCGGTGGCCGATCTGAAACAGAAAATTCAGGACGGCGAGGCGCGGGAACAGTCGATAGATTTGAAACTGAATGCTGCGCTGGCCGCCATTCCCAACCTGCCGCTGGAGGATGTGCCGCAGGGCGCCGATGAAAAAGATAATTGCGAAGTGCGCCGCCATGGCGCGCCGCCGCAATTTTCATTTGCGCCCAAAGAGCATTTTGATCTGGGCGAAGCGTTGGGGCTGATGGATTTCGAGACGGCGGCCAAACTTTCCGGGGCGCGTTTTGTGGTGCTGAAAGGCGCGCTGGCGCGGCTGGAGCGGGCGCTGGCCGCCTTCATGCTGGATCTGCACACGCAGGAATTTGGCTATACCGAAGTGGCCCCGCCCTTGATGGTGCGCGATGACGCCATGTTCGGCACGGCGCAACTGCCGAAATTCGCCGAGGATCAGTTTCGCACCACCAATGATATGTGGCTGATCCCGACCGCGGAAGTGCCGCTGACCAATCTGGTGCGCGAAAGCATGCTGGCCGAAGCTGATCTGCCCTTGCGCTTTACCGCGTTCACGCCCTGCTTCCGCGCCGAAGCGGGCGCGGCGGGGCGCGATACGCGCGGCCTGATCCGGATGCATCAGTTCGCCAAGGTGGAACTGGTTAGTATTGTAACCCCCGAAAATTCAGATACCGAACATGAACGCATGACCGCCTGCGCCGAAGAGGTGCTGAAGCGCCTTGGACTGCATTACCGCGTGATGCTGCTCTGCACCGGCGATATGGGCTTTGCGGCGCGCAAGACCTATGATCTCGAAGTATGGCTGCCGGGGCAGAAGGCGTTCCGGGAAATTTCAAGCTGTTCGCAATGCGGGGATTTTCAGGCGCGGCGCATGCAGGCGCGCTACCGCCTGAAGGAAGATAAAAATCTGCAATTTGCGCATACGCTGAACGGTTCCGGCCTGGCGGTGGGGCGCACCATGGTGGCGATTCTGGAAAATTATCAGCAGGCGGATGGTTCCATTGCGGTGCCGGATGCGCTGCAACCTTATCTTGGCGGTATGAAAGTGATCGCGCGTAATGGCTAAAAAACCCGCCGGCAAAAGCTTGCGCATTCTGCTGTCGAATGATGACGGCATTCACGCGCCGGGTATGCAGTGCCTTGTGCGCATCGCCAGACAATTGACCGATGATATCTGGGTCGTAGCGCCGGAAACCGAACAGAGCGGCGCATCGCATTCGCTGACGCTGCATCATCCGCTACGCCTGCGCCAGATCACCAAACGCAAATTTGCGGTTTCCGGAACGCCGACGGATTGCGTGGTGCTGGCGATTGCCGAAATCATGAAGGACGCCGCACCCGATCTGCTGCTGTCCGGGGTTAATCGCGGCTCCAACCTTGCGGATGATGTGACCTATTCCGGCACTATTGCCGCCGCGATGGAGGGCACGGTGCTGGGGGTGCCGTCGATTGCGCTCAGCCAGACATGGGGCTTCACCGATTCGCCGGTGGTCAAATGGGGCACGGCAGAACATCACGCGCCCAATATTATCCGCAGGCTGGTTAAAATCGGCTGGCCCAAAGACGTGCTGATCAATATCAATTTTCCCGACGAGGACGCCGCCAAAAAGCTCAAGGTTGAAATCACCAGTCAGGGACGGCGCGATCAGTCTTTGCTGGAGATGGAGCGGCGCGTTGACCGCAGGGGCGTGCCTTATTACTGGACCGGCTTTCAGCGGGTACGCAGCAATCCGCCCGCGGGCGCGGATCTGCGCGCCATCTATGAGGGCCATATATCCGTGACGCCGCTGCATATGGATCTGACACACACACAGACATTGCGTTCCCTGCGCCGGGAGTTTGAAAGCTGAAGCGGGTGGATTTTGGATTCATCCATGAAAATTACTCAGTGCCGCCGTGTAATAAGTATGGGGCGACGCCCCCCTGTAATTATCCCCGCTAAAGATTGCGGGCGATCATGCGGTTGATGGCAGTGACGGCGGCTTTCGGCCCGTCCGGATGGCCCCAGACGCCATTGGCGATGGCGACAAAATCCGCGCCAGCCTGCGCCAGTATGCCGCAGTTCGATGCATTAATGCCGCCAATCGCGACACAGGGGATCAGGAATGTTTCCTGCCACCAGGTCAGCAATTCCGGCGCGGCGTGGGTTTCCACATCCTTGGTGATGGTCGGAAAAAAAGCGCCAAAAGCTACATAATCCGCGCCCTGTTCCGCCGCCTCCATCGCAAGATGGCGGGAATCATGGCAGGTCACGCCAATGGTTTTGTCCGGCCCCAGTAATTTGCGCGCCTCGGTATAGGACGCATCGCGCTGGCCGATATGAACGCCATCCGCATTGACGGATTTTGCGATGTCGGGCCGGTCATTGAGGATGAATGCGGCGTTATGGCGATGCACAATAGGCATCAGCCTTTCGGCGGCGCGCCCCACTTCATCATCGGCGCAGTCCTTGAGCCGCAACTGTACACAGGCGACATCGCCGCCCTCCAGCGCGCGCGCCAGATCATCTGCAAACCGCGCCAGATCGATTTTCGGCGGCGTGATCAGATAAAGACGGCAGATGATGGGATCGGCTTCTTTGGGCATGGAATGTTATAGCGCGAAATTGGAAGATTACCTTACATTTGGAGTGGACGCGCCTGCTTCGCAGTTGCTGCGTCTCCCCGGTATTGTCACCCTGAGCGAAGCGAAGGGTCTCCCGCCGAATTCTACGGATGGGGATCCTATGCTGCGCTCAGGATGACAATATGTGGCGCAGAACAAAACCTGCTTACGCCGCCAATTCGCGTTCCATTTCGGGCTTGTATGCGCCCTTGGCGGCAAGTCCATTCATTTTGGCGCGGTGCGTGAATACGGTCTGCGCCTTTTTCACATTTTCCGCTTTGCCTGCCCATGTCATGATGGTGGCGTGCTGCAAGGCGCGGCCATAGGAAAAGGTCAGTTTCCAGGGCAGGCCGCCCAGCGCGTTCATGGCGCCCAGATTGGCCGTGGCTTCTTCATCCGACTGGCCGCCGGACAGGAAGGCGATGCCGGGCACGGCGGCGGGGACGCAATCCTTCAGGCATTTGATGGTTTTTTCGGCGATCTCGGCAATGCCGGCTTTTTTCGCGCTTTTCTTGCCGGGCACGATCATGTTCGGCTTCAGCACAATGCCTTCCAGCGCGACATTCATGAAATATAATTGCTGGAAGGTTTCCTTCAGCACCCATTGGGTCACCTGATAGCAGGCGTCGATGTCATTATCGCCATCCATCAGAACTTCCGGTTCTACGATGGGCACAATATTGTTTGCCTGACACAGATTGGCGTAACGCGCCAGCGCATGCGCATTGGCCATAATTCCGGTATGCGAAAAACGTCCGGCAACCGGATCAATCACTGCGCGCCATTTGGCGAAACGCGCGCCGGCTTCATAATATTTCGGCAGGCGGGCGGACAGATTATCCAGGCCCTTGGTGATCAGCTCGCCCGATGTTCCGGCGATGACTTCCGTGCCTTCATCGACCTTGATGCCGGGCACAGCGCCTGCGTTTTCAATCAGCTTCACCAGTGGCGTGCCATCCGCACCTTTCTGCCAGATGGTTTCATCATACAGGATGACGCCGCTAATATGTTTCATGCCCTCAGCGCGGAACAGCATTTCGCGATAATCGCGCCGCGCGTTTTCGGTTGATTCCAGATTGATCTGATCAAAACGCTTTTTGATGGTGCCGCCGCTTTCATCGGCTGCCAGAATGCCCTTGCCGGTTTCGACCATCTTGTTGGCGATTTTGTTTAATGCGCTCAAATCCATTTTATGTCCTCCTACGAGATTGTTGAACTATGCCGTTTCCAGCGCCTTGACGCCGGGTAATTCCTTACCCTCCAGCCATTCCAGAAAGGCGCCTCCGGCGGTTGAGACATAGCTGAAATCATCCGCGGCCCCGGCCTGATTTAACGCGGCAACTGTATCGCCGCCGCCCGCCACCGACAAGAGCCGTCCTGCCCGGGTCAATTTGGCCGCCGCCGCTGCCGCCGCAACCGTGCCCGCATCGAAAGGCGCAATTTCAAACGCGCCCAGCGGGCCGTTCCAGACCAGGGTCTTGGCTTTCTCGAAGCAGGCAATGATCTGGCTTACCGCCGCGCTGCCCACATCCAGAATCATGTCATCCGCTTCGATTGCGCCGATAGGGATGGAACGCGAAGCGGCGCCCGCCTTGAAGGCTTTCGCCACCACGACATGTTCGGGCAGCAGCACTTCACAGCCGGCGGCCTTGGCCTTGTCGAGAATTTCGCGCGCGGTGGCGCCCAGATCATGTTCGCAGAGCGACGCCCCAACCGGTTTGCCAAGGGCTGCCAGAAATGTATTGGCCATGCCGCCGCCGATAATCAGGAAGTCGGCCTTTTGCACCAGATTGCCCAGCAGATCGAGCTTGGAGGAGATTTTTGCGCCGCCTACAACCGCCGCCAGCGGGCGCTGGGGGTTGCGCAGCGCCTTGCCCAGCGCGTCCAACTCCGCCTGCATGCCGCGCCCCGCCGCCGATGGCAGCAGATGCGCAAGGGCTTCGGTCGAGGCATGCGCGCGATGCGCGGCGGAAAAGGCGTCATTCACATACAGCTCGCCAAGCTCGGCCAGATTATTGGCGAAGTCCTTGTCGTTTTTTTCCTCGCCGGCATGGAAGCGGGTATTTTCCAGCAATACGACTTCGCCATCATGCAGCGACTGCACCGCGCCCTGCGCGACCTGACCGATGCAGTTGGCGGCAAACAGCACAGGCCGCCCCAATGCCTTTGACAAAGGTTCCGCCACAGGCGCCAGCGACATATCACTGACGATCTGTCCTTTCGGCCGTCCGAAATGCGCCAGCAAAATCACCCGCGCGCCCTTGCCGGCAAGTTCCCGGATGGTCGGCACGACACGTTCAATGCGCGTGGCGTCGGTGACCTTGCCATCCTTGATGGGAACATTGATGTCGACACGCACCAGCACCCGCTTGCCGGCAACATTCAGATCATCAAGTGTGCGGTAGCTCATGTTTGGACTCTGATGCTTTTAAGTCGAATCGCACCACCCAATTTGTCATCGCGAGCCGCGCAGCGGC
>JAHHGO010000025.1:0-15617 GCA_023252275.1 Alphaproteobacteria bacterium | reverse complement strand
CGTGAGACTCTGGATTGCCACGTCGCTTCGCTCCTCGCAATGACACTGAGGGTGTCGTGATTCATTCTAAAATCATACTGCTCTACAGGAATTTCGCCATAGCCAGCGCGGTGTCGGCCATGCGGTTTGAGAAGCCCCATTCATTGTCGTACCAGCTCAGCACACGAACCAGTTTGCCGCCGGTGACCTGGGTCTGATCGAACGCAAATGTGGACGACGCCGGATCATGATTGAAATCTATCGACACATTCTTTGACGAGGTAACGCCAAGTATGCCCTTCAGCTTGCCCTGCGAGGCTTTCAGAATGGCGTCATTGATTTCCTTGATGCTGGTTTCGCGGCCCGCGTTAAACACCAGATCAATCACCGACACATTTGGCGTGGGAACGCGAATGGCGGTGCCATCCAGCTTGCCGGCAAGCTCCGGCAGCACCAGGCCCACCGCCTTGGCGGCGCCCGTCGATGTCGGGATCATGGAAAGCGCCGCGGCGCGCCCGCGGTACAGATCCGAATGCATGGTGTCCAGCGTCGGCTGATCGCCGGTATAGGCGTGAATGGTGGTCATGAAACCCTGCAATATGCCGACGGTTTCATGCAGCACCATGGCGACCGGCGCAAGGCAATTGGTGGTGCAGGATGCGTTCGAAACCACATGATGCGCGGCCGTTAGCTTGTCATGGTTGACGCCATACACAACGGTCAGATCGGCGTTGGTGGCGGGCGCGGAAATCAGCACACGCCTGGCGCCGGCCGCGAGATGTTTGGCGGCGTCGTCGCGGGCGGTGAAAAAGCCCGTGCATTCCATGGCAATGTCGATGTTCAGCGCTTTCCAGGGCAGCTTGGCCGGATCGCGTTCCGCCGTCACCTTGATGGGGCCGGCGCCGCAATCAATGCTGTCCCCGGTGGTTTTTACCTCGCCGGGAAAACGTCCGTGTACGGAATCAAAGCGCAGCAGATGCGCATTGGTTTCCACCGGGCCCAGATCATTCACGGCGACGACCTGAATATCCTTGCGGCCGGATTCAACAATCCCCCGCAGAATATTGCGTCCAATACGTCCAAATCCATTAATTGCAACGCGCAATGCCATGAGTTTTCTCCTTATTTACCCAAGCAGGTCCCGCGCCTTTTGCGCTATCGCCTGGGATGTTAACCCGAAATGTTTATACAGGTCTTTATAGGGCGCGCTGGCCCCGAAACTATTGATGCCAATCAAGCCGCCTTTGTCGCCCGCATAGCGTTCCCAGCCATAGGTGCTGGCCGCTTCGATGGCGATGCGCACAGTATCGGCGCCAAGCGTTTTGCTGCGATAATCGGCGGGCTGCATATCGAACAGCTCCAGGCATGGGGCAGATACGACGCGCGCGCCAATGCCATCCGCCTGCAATACTTCGCGCGCAGCCACGGCCAGTTCCACTTCCGATCCGGTGGCGATCAGAGTGACCCGCGCCTTGCCGGTGGCAGGCAGCAATTCATAGGCGCCGCGCGCGCACAGATTTTCTTCCACATATTCCAGCCGGGCAGGGGCAAGATTTTGCCGGGTCAGGCTGATCACGCTTGGCCTGTCCTGCGATTGCAGCGCCAATTGCCAGCATTCGGCGGTTTCGGTTGCGTCCGCCGGGCGGAACACCAGCAGATCGGGAATGGCGCGCAGGCTGGCCAGATGCTCGATGGGCTGATGGGTGGGGCCATCTTCGCCCAGCCCGATGGAATCATGTGTCATGACATGAATGACGCGCTGGCGCATCATCGCGGCCAGCCGGATCGACGGGCGGCAATAATCGCTGAACACCAGAAATGTGCCGCTATAGGGAATGACGCCGCCATGCACCGCCATGCCGTTCATGGCGGCGGCCATGCCATGCTCGCGGACGCCGTAATAGATATAGCGCCCGCTGAAATCATCCGGCGCGATGGCTTTCATGCCCGCCGATTTTGTGTTGACCGATCCGGTCAGGTCGGCCGAACCGCCAATGCTTTCCGGCACAATCGCATTGATCACATCCAGCGCATTCTGCGACGCCTTGCGGGTGGCGACGGTGGGCTTTTCTTCCGCCAGCTTTTTCTTGTAGGCGCTGATGGCTGCGTTCAGATCGCCCGGCAGTTTGCCAGAGATGCGGCGCTCAAATTCCGCGCGGGCTTCCGGTTTCATGGCGGCGAGGCGTTGTTTCCACGCAGCCGACTGGGTTGCGCCCCGGCCGCCAAATTTACGCCAGGCCTTGAGAATGGATTCAGGAATTTCAAATGGCGGCGATTTCCAGCCCAGCGCTTCGCGCGCCGCTGCGATTTCCTTGTCGCCCAGCGGCGATCCATGCACATCGGATGTGCCGGCCTTGCTGGGCGCGCCATATCCGATAGTGGTTTTGCAGGCGATCAGCGTGGGTTTATCGGAAAGTTTTGCATGCGCCAGCGCATGCGCAATACTGGACGGGTCATGCCC
This sequence comes from Alphaproteobacteria bacterium, assembly GCA_023252275.1. GTDB lineage: Bacteria > Pseudomonadota > Alphaproteobacteria > UBA11222 > UBA11222 > UBA11222. Next base: position 13,177 of record JAHHGO010000025.1, on the reverse strand, counting down.
ATCGGCGGAGATCGCATTCCAGCCATAGGCTCGAACGCGCGCCTGTACATCCTCGCTGCTGGAAAGCCCGGTGCCGCCATCAATGGTGATGCTGTTATCGTCAAACAGCACGATCAGTTTGTTCAGCTTCAGATGTCCGGCCAGCCCCATCGCCTCATGGCTGATGCCTTCCATCAGGCAGCCATCGCCCGCCATCACATAGGTGTAGTGATCGACAATGTCAGCGCCGAATTTATCGGCCAGCAGGCGTTCGGCTATCGCCATGCCCACCGCATTGCCGAGCCCCTGACCCAGCGGTCCGGTGGTGGTTTCGATGCCCGCCACATGGCCATATTCGGTATGCCCGGCGCACAGCCCGCCAAGCTGACGGAAATTGATGATTTCCTGCATCGGCATGCCGGCATAGCCGGTCAGATGCAATACGGAATAAAGCAGCATCGAGCCATGCCCGGCGGATAGAACAAAGCGGTCACGATCCGGCCATTTGGGATCGGCCGGGTCAAATTTGAGAAACTGGGTAAACAGCACCGTCGCGACATCGGCCATGCCCATCGGCATACCGGGATGGCCGCTATTGGCCTTCTGTACGGCGTCCATGCTAAGGGCGCGAATGGCGTTGGCCATGCTGCGCTGAACCGTACCCATTAGCAGGCCAGTTGTGTCTGCCGTATCCGCTGTTGTCACCCTGTTATGCTCCTGTGAAACTTTGCAACTGATTGACCATGTTAGGGCCCAATCGTCAAGTGCGGGATGACTATCAGGCGTATATTGCTCTTAGCTCTATAGATGCCTATTCTAGGCTGGAATCAGTGTGAAATGGGGGCAGGGCGCATGACGGCTCTTGAACAGGCTCGGGAACGTTTTAATCGGGCGATGGCGGGTGTGGAGCGCGCGCTGGAGACGATGGGGCAACAACATGCCCGGCAGCAAAAGGCGGAAAAGGATTTAGCAGCGCTCAAGGCGCGTTATGCCGCGCTGGAGGCCGAATATGCCGCATTGCAAAAATCACATGATAGGCTGCTAAAGCAGCAGCAATCGCTCGCCAGTCGTATTGATGGCACGATCGGAAGCCTGCAGGAGGTGCTGGGCGCCTGAAATTTACAACCAAAGCAACGAGTGGGATGGATAAATGCCGCAAGTGACTGTTAAGGTAAATGGACGCGACTATGATTTGACCTGTGGAGTTGGCGAAGAAGAACATCTGCGCGATCTGGCCAATTATGTGGATGCAAAAATCAACGCGGTGCGGGGCAGCGGCGCGAATGTAAGTGACGCCCAGCTATTGCTGATGGCGGGCATCGTCATTGCCGATGAATTAAGCGACGCCACCGCGCCGCAAGGGGGCATGGCGGACTTAAATCAGGCCGGGTCACGGAAACTGGCTGAGATATTTGATGAATCATCGAGCCGGCTGGAGGCGCTGGGCAAACGTCTGGAAGCCCTGTAAGAGTGACGCAATCAATCACAGATATAGACCGGCGGAAATCTGAATTACGCGAGGTGCAGCGCGCCAAACGCGCAGCGCTTTTCAAGGGCGCCGATCCCGCGGTCTATATCTCGGCATCGAAGCATTTCCTCACCTCCATTGCGCTTCCGCCCGGGGGCGTCGTAGCGGGTTATTGGCCCCTGAAAGACGAATTTGACTCGCGCCCCCTGATGCACGCGATTGCGGCTCAGGGCGGGCAAATGGCGCTGCCGGTGGTCGCGGCGGATTCCGGGCTTTTGATGTTCAGGGAATGGCAGCCCGGCGCGCCGCTGGAGCCTGCTGGTTTCGGCACGATGGGGCCGCGGCGGGGCGAACGGGAAGTCGCCCCCAATCTGCTGATTGTGCCGCTGCTGGCGTTTGACAGGCAGGGCTTCCGGCTGGGCTATGGGGGCGGGTTTTATGACCGCAGCCTTGCCGCCCTGCGCGCCCTGGGCAAATGCCAACTTGCTGTCGGGCTTGGCTTTTCCGCGCAAAGGGTGCAGCAGGTCCCGGTCAATGAAACGGATATGCGCCTTGACGCCGTTATCACGGAAACCGGGGTAATCCGGGCCTGACCATCGGGTCCCCGGGCTGGTCAAGAATAATTGTTTCGCCATTGGCAAACAGAACTGCGCTTATTATCTTTAACAGCTTGTGGATAGCGGATTACCAGGAGAGGTTTCTCATGCGGTTTCTTAATTTAATGAGCGGAATTGGCCTTGGATTGATATTGGCTTCCAGCTTTGGCGCGGGCGCTATGGCCGCCAATCCTACGTCCGCAAGAGTGCCCGCCCCCGATATCGATGTCGATCAGGGGGACATATTGTTCAAGAAAGGCCATTATGAAAAGGCCATGGAATGGTGGAAGACGGAGGCCGAAAAAGGCAGCGTAAACGCCCTTTACCGTGTCGGCGCCGCCTACCGCGATGGTGTGGCGCGTGACAAGGACGTGATCGTCGCGCGTGATTTTGAAGAAGCGGCCAGATGGCTGATCCGGGCGGCGGAAAAGGGTGACGAACGCGCGCATTTTGATCTGGGGGGGCTGTATGATGATGGCCTGGGGGTGGAGAAATCGCCCGAACTGGCGGCGCGCTGGTATCTGGCGGGCGCTGAGCGGGGGCAGGTTGCCTGCCAGTATAATATTGCGGTCATGTATGAAGATGGCGTGGGCATCGCCAAGAATCCGGTCGAGGCCTATAAATGGTACTATCTGGCGGCGCAACAGGGCTTTGTTGAGTTCGGCGGTCCCGCTCTGGAAAAACTCAGCCGCGCTATGGAGCCGACTCAGGTGCGTGACGCCATCCGCATGGCGCGGGAATTCAAATCCAAACCCATTGTGCGCTGAGGCCACCCCCTCTCATGCGGCATGCCCTGATTGTTTCCGTCTGGCTTGCACTGGCGGTTTCGCCCGCGCTGGCGGATCAGGGCGGGGATCTGTATGCGAGCGGCCATTATTCCGAGGCCGTTGCCTGGTGGAAACAGGCTTCCGAAACCAGTCAGGATCACGAAGCCCAATTCCGGCTGGGTGATTATTATGAATCCGGCGTTGTCGAGCCGGAGAACCTGCCGGAGGCTGCCAAATGGTACATGCTGGCGGCCGAAGGCGGGCATGCCGGGGCGCAATTTGCCATCGGCTCATTCTATGAAGCCGGCGCAGGCGTCGAACAGTCGAGCGAAAAAGCGGCCTTCTGGTATGAAAAATGCGCCTCGCGCAATGTCGCCAATTGCCAGTTCAATCTTGGCCGGCTGCATGGTTCGGAACAATCCGCGGCGCCCGATCTGGTGGAGGCCTATAAATGGTATTATCTGGCGGCCAAAAACGGCTTTCTGGAATTTGATGCGCAAGAGCTGGTGGAACTGGCGGCGCGCCTGACATCGGAACAAAAACGCGAAGCGGTGAAACGCGCCGTGGCTTTCAAGCCGGCATCCTGACGAATGGGTGGAAGGATCAGCCGCCCGCCTGCAATTGTTTCACAAATTCCGGTAAATCGGTCTGGCGTTCGCGCCGCAGCCGTTCGGCGGTCAGGATGGCGCGCAATTGCGCATGCGCGGTGTCCACATCCTCATTGACGACAAGATAATCATATTCCGGCCAATGGCTCATTTCATCCGATGCTTTCGCCATGCGAGCCGCGACAATTTCTGCGCTGTCCTGCGCCCGGCCCGTCAGCCGTTCGTGAAGTTCGCTGCGCGATGGCGGCAGAATAAATACTGAAACCAGATCTTCCCGGGCGCGGGCCTTTAATTGCTGTGTTCCCTGCCAGTCAATATCAAACAGCACATCACGCGAATTATTCAGCGCCTGTTCCACCATATTTGCAGGCGTGCCGTAATAATTTCCGAACACCTGGGCATGTTCGAGAAATTCATGGCGGTCGCGCCGGGCAATGAATTCCGCCTCGGAAATAAAAAAATAATCCCTGCCTTCAACCTCACCCGGACGCATCGGGCGCGTTGTGGCGGATACCGACATGGCAAGGTCGGGTTCAGACGCCAGCAAGCTTCGCGACAGCGTGGTTTTGCCAGCCCCGGAAGGCGATGAAAGCACCAGCATCAGACCGCGGCGATGAAGATTAATGCGCGCCATATTCTGTTCTATTCCACGTTTTGAATCTGTTCCCGAAGCTGCTCAATCTGCACCTTCAGGTCAAGCCCGATACGCGTCAGGGCGGTATCGGGCGATTTGGAACAAAGCGTATTGGCTTCGCGGTTAAATTCCTGAATCAGAAAATCCAGCTTTCTGCCCACCGGCCCGGCTTCCTGCAGAAGGCTCTGCGCGCTGGCGACATGCGCATTCAGCCGGTCGATTTCCTCGCGTATATCGGCTTTGGTGGCCAGCAGGGCGACTTCCTGCGCCAGCCGCTCCTCGGAAAGCTGGGAACTGTTCCCAAGCAGGGCGGCAAGCTGCTGGCTCAGGCGGGTGCGCAGCATTTCAACGGCATTTGCGGCGCATGCCTCACCAGCTTTGGAAAGACGGGCTATTTCATCGACCTGCCCCGAGATAATGACATGCAGACGCTGACCTTCGGCGGCGCGCGACGCCGCCAGATCGGCAAGCGCGGCCTCAAAGCTGTGCAGCAGAGTCGCCTGGCGTTGCTCGCGCGATTCTTCTGTCTCTACCGGTTCGATCTGTTCGACCACGCCACGAATATTCAGAATACCATCGGCGGTCGAGGGCGCCAGCCCCGCATGGTTTTCAATTTCGGCCAGCACCGCCAGAACCTGCTGCAGGGCTTGCTGATTGATTTTTATCTGGCTGACGCCGGTGCTGCGGGTGATCTGCAAACTGACCTGAATATTGCCGCGTTTGAGCTTCTGACCGATTTTTTCCCGGATCACGCCTTCCAGCGCGGATAAATCCGCCGGCATGCGCACACGCACATCCAGCCCGCGCCCATTGACGCTGCGCAATTCCCAGGTCCAGCGAAACGCTTCGAATTCCCCATCCGCGTGTCCAAAACCGGTCATGCTGGCTATAGGCATGGTTGCATGGGTTCCCTGTATCTGCGCGGTGGGATAGGCATCATTATGTCATGTTTTAATCTATTCATCAGGGGATTTGTTTTCCTTCCGCGTCTCCAGTTTTTGCTGCTGCTCGCGCGCCCGCAATTTGGCGACATTTTTATTATGTTCTTCCAGTGTGTGGGCAAAGGCGTGGCCGCCGCTGCCATCGGATACAAAATAAAGCGCCTCGGTCGTCTGGGGGTGCAGCACCGACATCAGCGCGGCTTTACCCGGATTGGCGATAGGGGCGGGCGGCAGGCCCGGATATTTATACGTATTATAGGGGCTGTCGATGGCCAGATCCTTGCGGCTTAACGGCCTGCTATTGGGCGCGCCCTGATCGCGGGCATAAACCACCGTGGGATCGGATTGCAATGCCATGCCGATGCGCAACCGGTTGAAAAACACCCCGGCTATCAATGGGCGTTCGCCAGCGATGCCGGTTTCCTTTTCGACAATGGAAGCCAGAATGACAGCTTCCTGCGGGCTTTTCAGCGGATTATTTTCGCTGCGTTGCTTCCAGATGCGGTCAAGCAGGGCGGTTTGCGCCTCCTGCATCCGTCCGACAAGGGCTGCACGGCTTTCCCCGCGCGGAAACAGATAGGTCTCCGGCAACAGGCTGCCCTCGACCGGTATGGCCGCCAACTCGCCGCGCAAGGCTTCGGCGTTAGTGATCTGCACCAGAACTTCCAGTGTGCTCAGTCCTTCGGCGATGCTGATACGATGCAGCAATATATCGCCCGAGGCAATTTTCGCCAGCACCTGCCGCATGCTGGCCCCGGGCGGAAAGGCATATTCCCCGGCTTTCAGGCGGCGCGCCTGACCCGACAGGATGGCCGCGGTGCGAAACAGGGCTGCCCGTTCAATAATACCCGCCGCCTTCAACCGCACCGCAATGCCATCAAGCGATGTTCCTTTTGGCAGATCGGCGATGATTTGCGTTGTGTGCGTCCCGGGTTGATCGAGCCACATTTGCGTCCAGCGCCAGCTCGCGCCGCCAAGCACCGCGATCCATATTACGCCCCAGGCAAACATTATCGCCAATCGGCGGACCGGCAAGGAAAGGCTCATGTGCGAACCGGAAAAATTACAGCCGCGCCCGGCTAAACAGCAGGCTTGCGTTGGTTCCGCCAAACCCGAAGCTGTTGGACAGCACCGTCTCGATCTTGCGTTCTACCGGCGCATTGGGGGCCAGATTGATCGGCGTTTCCACCGATGGATTATCCAGATTGATGGTGGCGGGCGCTACCCCGTCGCGTATGGCGAGAATGGAATAAATCGCCTCAACCGCGCCGGCCGCGCCCAGCAGATGCCCGATCGAGGATTTTGTCGAGGACATGATCAATCCCGCCGCCGAATTGCCGAACAGCCGGGCGACCGCGCCCAATTCGATTTCATCGCCGAGCGGCGTAGACGTGCCGTGCGCATTGACATACTGAATTTCCGATGGCGAAATTCCAGCTTTTTTCAGCGCCATCTGCATGGCGCGAAATCCGCCACTGCCGGTTTCTTCAGGCGCCGTGATATGATAGGCGTCACCGCTAAGACCATATCCGATGACTTCGGCATAAATCTTTGCGCCACGGCGTTTTGCGTGTTCCATCTCTTCCAGAACGACAATGCCTGCGCCTTCGCCCATCACAAATCCGTCACGGTCGCGGTCATAGGGGCGCGACGCTTTGGCGGGCGTATCGTTAAAATTTGTGCTCAGGGCTTTGCAGGCCGCGAAGCCGGCAACGCCAATAGGGCAGATAGTGGCTTCCGCGCCGCCCGCCACCATTACATCGGCGTCGTCATATTGGATAAGACGCGCGGCGTCGCCAATGGCGTGCGAGCCGGATGCACAGGCTGTTACGACCGAATGGTTGGGGCCTTTCAGGCCAAATTCTATCGAGACATTGCCCGATACGAGATTGATCAGCCGTCCGGTGATAAAGAACGGGCTGACCCGGCGCGGGCCGCGTTCGGCCAGTTCAAGCGAGGCTTCTTCGATTCCGGGAAGCCCGCCAATACCGGAACCGATCATCACACCGGCGCGATAGCGTTCTTCTTCGTTGGCGGCTTTCCAGCCCGAATCGTGAATGGCCTGCTTGGCCGCGGCAATGCCATAGATGATAAAATCATCCATCCGGCGTTGTTCCTTGGGTGCGACATAGGCATCGGCATTGAAGGTGCCATTGCTGCCATCGCCGCGCGGCACTTCACAGGCAATGCGCGCCGCCATTTGCGAAGCGTCAAAGCGCGTAATCGGCCCGGCGCCGCTGTCTCCGGCAAGCAGACGCCGCCAATTGACGTCCACGCCGTCGCCAAGCGGCGTCACCATGCCCATTCCGGTGACAACAACGCGTCTCATGGATGTGATATCAGCCCTTGGCGGATTTCAGGAAGTTGATGGCGTCTTGCACGGTCTGAATTTTTTCGGCTGCATCATCGGGAATTTCGACACCGAATTCTTCTTCAAACGCCATCACAAGCTCGACCGTGTCGAGGCTGTCGGCACCGAGATCGTCGATAAAGCTGGCGGCTTCGACAACCTTGTCGGCTTCCACGCCCAAATGCTCGATGACGATCTTCTTCACAGTGGAGGCAATATCGCTCATTCAAATGTCCTTTCCGGTAGTTCAGTCATTCCCAGATATGGGCGCGGCCTTTTGTCAGGTCCTGTTTCCCAAGTTTCAGGATGTGCAGGTAGCATACTTCGAGTGGCATTACCAGTTGCCAGAAATGCGGAAATAGCGGTCAGATCATGGCCATGCCGCCATTTACATGCAGGGTCTGGCCGGTAATATAGGCCGCCTCCCCGCTGGCCAGAAATAATACACAATTTGCCACATCGGCGCTATCCCCCAGGCGCCCGGCGGGAATGGCGTTCAGCAGCCTTTCGCGCTGTGAATCATCCAGCGCATCGGTCATGGCGGTTTTGATCATGCCGGGGGCCACGCAGTTGACGGTAATGCCCCGGCTGGCGATTTCCTGCGCCAGGCTTTTGCTCATGCCGATCATGCCGGCCTTGGAGGCGGCGTAATTTCCCTGTCCGGGATTACCGGTGACGCCGACCACGGAGGTGATGGAAATGATTCGGCCCCAGCGGCGCTTCATCATGCCGCGCAAAACGCCGCGCGACAGCTTGAAAGCGGAAGTCAGATTGACCGCAAGCACACTGTCCCATTCCTCGTCTTTCATGCGCATGAACAGATTGTCGCGGGTAAGGCCTGCATTATTCACCAATATATCAATCTGGCCCATCGCCTCTTCCGCCTGTTTCGGCAGCGCTTCCACCGCGGCGGCATCGGACAGGTTACAGGGCAGCACAAACGCCCGTTCGCCCAGTTCCGCCGCCAGATCCCGCAACACGCTTTCGCGTGTGCCGGAAAGCCCAAGCGTTGCGCCGCGCGCATGCAACAGGCGCGCCGCCGCGCCGCCAATGCCGCCCGTGGCGCCGGTTACAAGCGCACATTTGCCGGTTAAATCGAACATGCCTGTCTCCTGTAGCGGCCGATGAGATGAAAGTATGGAATCAGGCCGGCAGCATAGCGCATTTGCGGCCGGTTCGCGCCAGTCCACAGCCAAATGCTAACAAATTGTTGAATATTCAGCCTTTGCAAGGTGAACCGCCCCGGGATTGCCGGAGGCTTCAACTCCTGAGAAGGTGGAGCCACTATGAGCAAAACAACGAACAAGTTTTCACCTGAAGTACGGGCCCGTGCGGTGCGGATGGTGCTGGACCATGAGAGCGATCACTCGTCCCGGTGCGCGGCCTGGTGACGATAACGGCTTCAAACCGTCAGTTTGTTCAATTTTATAAAAGATTCTTAAGAATTTTTTTAACTTCGCAGAATCACTTGATCTGCATGAATTTTGATGACCAAATGAAGTGGTAATATAGTCAAAGTAATGGGGGAGGGGACATCTCCATGGCGCCACCAAAACCCACAGGACGCGGAGTTGGCCATTTTGTGGCGGCCTCCATGTCGAAGCTGCATGTAGCGATTTACCGCATGTCTGGCGGGCGGATCGGCGGCAGCGCGTTCAAGGCGCCTGTACTGGTGCTTACGACAACAGGCCATAAAACCGGCCTGAAACGCAGCATACCATTGCTTTACCTTCCAGTTGACGCATCTACATACGCCATTGTTGGCTCATATGCGGGATCGGATGCGCCGCCTGCCTGGGCCGTGAATTTGCAGAAAACGCCCGCGGCGGAGATCCAGGTTGGATCACAAAGACTAAGGGTGCAAAGCAGCATCGCTTCAGCTCAGAAAAAAGCTGAATTATGGCCCAGGCTTGTCGCCCTCTATCCCGATTATCAAGTGTATCAGGACCGCACCAGCCGGGACATTCCGGTGTTTGTGCTGAGTGCGGCGTGATTTCATGGCAATTCCGCTATACTATGGCGTTTTTTTTCGGTTAGACTGAAGCATTATTCATTAGCGCATGCTTACCGTCACATATATACAAGTCTTTATAACCAGTTGATTCAACACGAAATTCAATTCCTGTAAAGATTGAGGATATCAGTGTTACGAAATTTATTTCCCGGCCTATCCGCCGGGGATCCCAGGGGTAAAATTTCTCCGGAGATATTGGGCGAACAATTGCGCCTGATCGCCAAGGGATCTTTTCTCGATTCGCTGATTTTTCTGACCGGTGCGTGGCTGATTGCACTCGGTTTTGTGGCCACCGAGCGCGCCAGCTTACTAAGCTCAATCGGCTGGCTCGCATTGTTCTCGCTGGCTAACATTTTGGGGCTTGCACTGGCCCGCTTCTTCAACAGGACCGCTGGCCGGCACACAGAGCCTCAGCCCGATTATGGGGCATGGGCGCTGGCCTTCACCGCGCAGATTAGCGTAATCAGCCTGGCATGGAGCGGTCTGTTTTTCATCTTCTGGAATTATGTTCCCGATGCGTTTGTTGCGCTGCTCGCGGCGGCAGCCATGATCGGAAATATCTCTGTCATTACAAAATTTCTTCCGCTCAGGTCTGGCATCATTGCGGCGATTACCTGCATCAACGCCCCAATCAGCCTGTTTCTGTTCCTGCAGTTGCAACTTGATTATTTTCTGATGAGCGCTGGCGTCGCGCTGATCGGGCTGATTTTTGCGCGCGGCGCGCTGGCCGCCAACGCCACATTGACGGACTCCCTGCGGTTGCGTTTTGAGCGGCGCGATATGATGGCGCGGCTGCAGGAATCCCTGTTGGAGGCGGAGCTTGCCAATGCCGCGAAATCGCGCTTCATCGCCAGCATCAGTCATGAATTGCGAACCCCGCTGAACTCCATTATCGGTTTTTCCGAATTATTGCAGCAGGAAGTCTATGGCCCGCTGGGGGATCGCAGATATCTGGATTATGCCGGCGATATCGCTGCAAGCGGGGATCGGCTGCTGACGCTGATCAATGACATACTTGATCTGTCCAAGATTGAAAACGGAACCTTGCGGCTCACGGAAGATGAGTTTGGCTTGTATATGCTTGTCGAATCCGCCGCCGCCATGGTGGCGCCTTTAGCCGCATCAAGGCAGGTTAATCTTGTCATTGCGCAAGGCGTCCCGGATTATCGTCTTACGGTGGATCGTGTCCGAATGAAGCAATCACTTATTGGTCTGCTTGAGAATGCCGTGAAATTTTCTCCTCCCGGCCAGTCCGTCCATATTGGCTGGCGTCGGACCAATGATGGCGGTCTGGAAATCATTATTAAAGATGACGGCGTCGGCATGGATGATGAGCAGATTCAGCGCGCACTGAAGCCATTTGAGCGCGCGGCGGAAAGCGGAAATATCGTCGAATCGAACGGCGCGGGTCTTGGATTGCCTCTGGCGAAGGCGCTGATGGAAATGCATGGCGGCCAACTCAGCATCGAATCCAGGCCGCAAGCGGGAACGACAGTCAGTCTGATGCTTCCTGTGAGCCGCGTGCAGGCGGGGGATCAGGATAATCCAGGCCGCGCCACAATAAGAGATAGGGATGAGGAACCGCCATCCCGGCGTAATCAGCCTGGCGGTACAATAAGGCAGCGCAACTGATCCGGCCACGGGTGCGCGTTTGGTGGAATTGCTCTGACGCCCCTTAAAAAACTGTTTGCGGCGCACGCATCGTTGTAACATCCGGTGATTCTGAAACAATCAGACCGGAGGTTGGTGCAATGCGCGGAATTTTGATTTTGGCATCGATGGCGGCCCTGTTCGCCACCCTCTCGCCGGTGTCCGCGACCACGCTTGAGGATGTGAAGGCCAAAGGCTTTGTGCAATGCGGCGTCAGTCAGGGGCTGAAGGGGTTTTCCAGTCCGGATGACAAAGGCGGCTGGACCGGCATTGATGTCGATCTGTGCCGCGCCATTGCCGCCGCCATTTTTGGCGATCCGGCAAAGGTAAAATATACGCCTCTATCCGCCAAGGAGCGTTTCACCGCCCTGCAATCGGGCGAGATTGACGTGCTGTCGCGAAACACCACCTGGGCTGTGTCGCGGGATACGGCGCAGGGCTTCGATTTCCGGGGCGTGACCTATTATGACGGGCAGGGCTTTATGGTGCGCAAAAGCTCCGGCGTCAAAAGCGCGCGCGAGCTGGATGGGGCGACGATATGCGTTCTGATGGGGACTTCAACCTCTTTGACCCTTGCCGATTATTTCAGGGCAAACAATATGAAATATGAACCCATCACCTTTGAAAAGGATGATGAGGTTGTCGCCGCCTATGAATCCGGACGGTGCGATTCCTACACCACCGACAGTTCCGGCCTGTACGCCAACCGCTTGACCCTGAAAGATCAGCAAGAGCATCTCGTGCTGCCGGAAATTATCTCCAAGGAGCCGCTGGGCGCTGTGGTCCGGCATGGCGACAATCAATGGGGCGATATTGTCTCCTGGTCCCTGTACGCCATGATCAATGCCGAGGAACTGGGCGTCGATTCCAAAAATGCGGCGGGGATGCGCGAAAGCGACAATCCGGAAATTCGCCGTTTGCTGGGCACGGAAGGCAAATTCGGTGAAGGCATGGGCCTGCCGGATGATTGGGCCTTTAACATCATCTCAAAGGTGGGCAATTACGCCGAAATATTTGAACGCAATGTCGGAATGGCCTCGCCACTGGCTATACCGCGCGGCCTGAATGCGCTCTGGAACAAAGGCGGCATTCAATACGCGCCGCCCATTCGCTGATTATTGGTGATGCGCAGACTGGCGTCCTGGAACGATCCGCGCATACGCGCCTGGTTTTTTCAGATTATGGCGGCAGTTCTGGTCGCCGGACTGCTGGCGATTGTCGTCTCCAATACCCTGGACAATCTGCGTCAGTTGAATGTGGCGTCGGGGTTCGGCTTTTTGCAACACACGGCCGGCTTTGGCATCAGCCAGACGCTGATAGAATATTCCGAATCCTCAACCTATGGCCGCGCCTTCTGGGTGGCGCTGCTTAATACGCTGCTGGTTGCGGCGACAGGCATTCTGTTCGCCACCATTCTGGGATTTGTCATCGGCGTGGCGCGCCTGTCTTCCAACTGGCTGATCGCCAGACTTTCGTCCATATACATAGAGTTTTTCCGTAACATCCCATTATTGCTGCAAATCCTGTTCTGGTATACGGCGGTGTTGAGCAATCTTCCCGGCCCGCGTGAAAGCCTGCAAATTGGGGAGCTGGTGCTTAACAAGCGCGGATTATATTTTCCCGCGCCGGTCGCCGAGCCGGGCTTTGGCTATGTGATGATCGCGCTGCTACTGGCCATTGCGGCAAGTATCCAAGTCTGGCGAATGTCGCAGCGGCGGCGCGCGCAAACCGGCTTTGGCCTGCCGGTGTTCTGGTCTGCGCTGGGTCTGTGTGCGGGCTTGCCGGTACTGGCCTTTCTGCTGATGGGCGCGCCATTGCATTTTGAGATGCCGGAACTGCGCGGCTTTAATTTTGCGGGCGGTTTGCGGGCCTCGCCGGAATTGCTGGCGCTGGTGTTTGCGCTGTCAATTTATACCGCCGCCTTCATCGCCGAGATTGTGCGTTCGGGCATTCAGGCGGTTAGCTGGGGCCAGAACGAGGCGGCGTTGGCGCTGGGTGATCAACGCCAGCTTCATATTGAACCCGAGCGGCCATGCGGGCCTCGACAACTGCACTCCTCTCGAACTCGTGGCTTTCCGCCGGCCGAAGCGCCTGCTCGTCAGCATCGGCAGCAACGAGGGGCTGTTCATGGGCTGCTTCCTCGGGCGCTACGACCAGAAAGCCATCGACG
>JAHHGO010000259.1 GCA_023252275.1 Alphaproteobacteria bacterium | reverse complement strand
CGGAACGATCCACAGACGCCGTCTTGCGACGTATCGGCAAAATAATCGCCGACGTCTCAAAGCAGGAATGCGAAAACTATATTCGTAATCTGGGATATGCGTAAATAAGATCAGAAAATGCTCTAAAATGAATAGCTGGATTTTAAGCACATGCCGTCAAGCGATGACACCCGGCGCATAGCGCAGGATCGCCCCGGCAATGAGTTTCTTTTGCACCTGAAATTTTCCGGACGTCCCGCAGAAACAGGGTAACATATCTCCACTTATTGAGTGACGAGGCGCTTCTGACGCCAGTCCCGCATATGCTGCATGCCATGCTCAACGAGTGAATAAACCGCCGGAATGACCACCAGGGTAAGCAGGGTTGAACTGACCATGCCGCCGATCACCGCAACCGCCATTGGGCCGTTGGTGTCGGCCCCCGCGCCAATGCCGAATGCCGCCGGCAGCATAACGATGATGATGGTCATGGATGTCATCAACACCGGACGCAGGCGCACGGGACAGGCTTCAAGCAGGGACTCGTTGATGCCTTTTCCCTGCGCGCGCAACTGATTGGCAAGATCAATCAGCAGGATCGAATTTTTAGCCACAAGCCCCATCAACAGCACCAGCCCGATAATCGAGTAGATATTAAGCGACATGTTGAACAGCCACAGCGCGAACACGCCGCCAATCATCGCCAATGGCTGCGCGGTCATGAGCACGAAGGGCTGAATAAAGGAATCGAACTGGCTGGCCAGCACCATGTAAACGAGAATAATCGCAATTCCAAATGCCGTCGCCATATAGGAGGCCGTTCTGCCAAATTCGTCGGCCTGCCCAACCATCTGGATGGTGTATCCGGGCGGCAATATGTCTTCGGCCGCCGCCAGCACCAGGTTGACGCCATCGCCCAGCGGAACGATGGGGGAACTGAAGAAATTTCCCGAATACCGCAGATCGAAACGTGTAACTGCTGCGGGCCCGATTTCTTCCTTGACCGAAACAACCGTATCCAGGCGCACCAGCTCGCCGCCCCGCCCGCGCAAATAGATACGATGCAGGTCGTCAAGGGCGCGAAAGCTTTTTTCCTGGGCTTTCAGCCGTACGTCGTAGCGCTCGCCGTCGCCGGGCAGATCATTGTACTTGGCGACGTCCACGCCGCCCGCCAGCACATTCACCGCCAGCGAAATATCCCGGGTCGAAAGCCCCGCATCGGCGGCGCGCGTGCGGTCAACGTCCAGGGTAAGCTGAGGCAGCTCAAGCTGCAAATCCAGATCCACCTGGCCCAGTTCGGGGATGGTCGCCAGTTTGTTCAGCAACCGGTGGCTCTGAACTGCGACGCCCGCAATATCGGGGCCCATCACGACGAACTGCAATGGCTCGCCGCGCGCATTGCCCGCCCCCGAAACGGGGGTGGGGAACGCCTTGACACCCGGTATTTGCGCCAGATCGGTGCGCAACCGGGCCAGAATTACCTGCAAATGGTCGTCTCTATCGTCGGCCGGCTTCAGGGCCACAAAGATCGAGCCCTGATTGACCTGTCCGGTTTCACCGGTGCCGATCGTCGAGAAATAGCCGGCAACTTCGCGATGGCGCTTAAGGACGTTCTCGATCTCCGTCAGCCGCTCATTGGTATAGTCGAGGCTGGCCCCAAGCGGCGTTTTGAAACCGATGAGAAAGGTGCTTTCATCCTCTTCCGGGAAAAACCCCTTGCCGATATTTCCGAAGAAATAACCGATCGGCAGAACTGAAACGATAGTGAGCGCCACCACCATCCAGCGGAACCGCAGCGAGCTACCCACCAGATCGCGATAGATCTCCTCGATGCGCTGAAATCCGTTTTCCAGAAATTTATACACCGCCCCGTGCTGGGGGGTGACCTTGAGATAACGCGAGCACAGCATGGGGGTCAGCGTCAAAGAGACAAAAAGAGAAATCAGCACACCGCCGGTGACAACCACCGCGAACGAGCTGAAAAACTGTCCCATGATGCCTTCCATGAAGATCACGGGGACAAAGATCGACACCAGCGTGAGCGTCGCGGCCATGACCGCGAAGACGACCTGGTTGGCGCCATTCAACGCCGCGCTTTTGGGATCAGGATCGACCTCTTCGCGGTGCCGGTAGATGTTTTCCAGCACCACGATGGCGTCATCCACCACAATGCCGATCAGCAGCAACAGCGCCAGCATCGTCATGGTGTCGAAGCTGAAACCGGCAAAATACATCAGCGCCACCGAACCCATCAGAGAAACCGGTATCGACACCGCGATAATCGCCGTGGCGCGCAGGCTTCTGAGAAACAGCCAGACCACCAGCGCTGTAAGAAAAG
>JAHHGO010000258.1 GCA_023252275.1 Alphaproteobacteria bacterium | reverse complement strand
TGTGTCGCCGGATTCCGTTATTGCCGCCGATCCGGTGACGGGCAGGACGCCCGACGCTGATAGCGTATCGTCGGCCTCTGTGGCGTTCAGCGCGCCCGTTGTGACCTGAGCGCCGGTGCCTGCGGCCGTAAGCGTGTCGTCGGCCTCAGTGACCGCCATAGAGCCTTTTATGGCCAGCGCGCCGGTTGCAGTGGTGGTGTCGCCTGCTTCCGTGATTGACGCTGCGCCGGTGATCGGCAGAGCGCCCGCCGATGTTAATGTGTCATCGGCTTCCGTGGCGGACAGTGCGCCAGCAACGGCTAGCGTCCCCGTGGCCGTTAGCGTGTCGTCAGATTCCGTAATGCTAGCCGCGCCGGTGATGGCAAGCGCCCCGGCGGCGCTTAGTGTGTCGCCCACCTCAGTAATCGCAGCAGAGCCTGTTAGAGGCAGCACACCCGTTGCAGTGGTGGTATCGCCGGCCTCAGTTGCCGTCAGCGTCCCGGTTATGGCGCTGGATGCGCCAACTATAATTGGCGCCTGCCCGGCCTGAAACATTTCAAGCTGGTTCAGATAGCGGTGCCGCACATCCTTCGCGCTGAGAACGGAATTATATTCAATGTGGTAGAAAAGCGTATTGGTGGTGCCCGCAGGGGTTCCCGATGCGGCAAAGCCATACCCAAAAACAAGTTGGGGCGTCGCGTACCCCTGAAACCCGGCATTGTTGATGGCTGTCGATCCCTCCAGAACCCCGTTCAGATAGATGGACATCAGCGAATCGCTGCATGTGACCAATACATGATAGGCTTGGCCAACCGTAAGAGCTGTGGTTCCAGCGACGAATTTGCCCACGCCATCATAAATGTGCGCGGCGATAAGATTGCTTGAATTGACATATAATGTTCTATCATATGTATCACTGCCCGGAACATGTGCTATTCCAGAAAGCGCCTGCGCGCCGGTTGCCCCGTATACAAACAGGCATTCCCGCGACCACGGCCTGAGCTGATGCCCCGGCGCGGCAAAATACCCCGTCGATCCCGCCAGTTTTACGCCCATGCCAAAAGCGGTCGGGTTCCTGCGCCAGTCAGCGCCTGACGCCGTAGCCAGCCGGGCTTTTCTGCCAACGTCGCGGCTGAGGCCGTCAAGCCCGTTAAAAAACGCATATGCCTGCTCTATAAACTCAGAGCATCTGGCATTGGGGTTTATTACCGGGCGGGTGGATTCCGGTATCTTCCGCGCATACGGAATCTGGTCAAACGCCATCAGGCAACAGTCTCATTGTAGGTTCTGTATTTCAGCGTATTGCCGCTCGACGCGAATGCCTGGCCAGTATTGTTGAGTACCAATAGCTTGAAATCGACTGGCGCAACCGGAATATTGACGCGGGTCAGCCGCCGCGCCGTGGTTGCGGCGTCCAGCGCGAAAACCGTCAAAACTTCCGAGAACGCCATGTTTGACGTGTCGTCATACGTGGTTCCGTCAGCCGAGTAGTTGATATAGACGGCCACAAACCCGCCCGCCGTGCGCGCCGCGCCCTGTGCGGCCAGCACCAGTTCCAGCGCGATATATCTTTTAAGGTCGGTCCCGTTGGAGATTTCAGCGCCAACGGCGGAAAACCCTGTCGTGTCCGATGTGCTGTCCGCCAGAGAGTTAAGATCGGCGCTGAGATATGCCGTCAAAGAAGAAGGAGATTCCCATGTTACCGCGCCCATTATGCAACCCCCGTATTAGCCCATGCGGTCCCGTCCCATGTTGTGCCATAGCGTTTCCACGGGTTGATATCGTTTATTTTTTGCTGATACGAGTTCCACATCGCTATCAGTTGCGGCTTGACCTCGGCAAGATTTTCCGCGCCGGGCAGATCGATGTGCGCCACCTTCTCGGCAACAGCGCCGGACCTGAGCGCGGCGTTATCATCAGCCGTCGCATCCCTCCACGCGGAAACCTTCGTGCTGTCCGCGTAAAAGGGCTGCCGCGCGGCGGGAACGTCAGCCCACAGTCCGACACTCAGCTTGTCGCCGTGCTTTTCGAGAATGATTATTTTCAGTCTTGCCATGATTAGGCGTTGCCCGCATTAAGCGTGAAGCTGGTAATGGTGAATCCCTGCCCGGCGGCAAACACCGCATTGTCCACCGTCATATCGCCGCCGCCACCCGTTGCCGTGACGGTTCCTTGCATATGACATGTCGTGCCGTCGCTGGCGTACAGCCGGAAATGCGCCGCCGTGCCGGCCGCATCGGCGCTGGCGTCTTCCCATGTGCCGGACTTGGCTTTCGATCCGCTTGCCGCCGCCGCCATATAGTCAGAGGGCAGATTAAGTGTCGCCAGCACCGTGCCTGAATCCGCCGCCGCGCAGTTTGCAGGGGCGGCGCCGGTCCTGATCTTGAGAATGGCCGATGCGCCGATCGCCGTTTCTACGGCGTCCAGCTTTGCGTTTCTGACCGTGACGGAATACTGTAAGCTCATGATTTGCCTCG
>JAHHGO010000257.1 GCA_023252275.1 Alphaproteobacteria bacterium | reverse complement strand
TTTTGCAACGCCGGTTATCCCCGTAACGTGGAAGCCCTGCTGATTGTGGAGCTTGATGGCGTCGCGGCAGAGGTCGCGGCGCTGTCGGCGCGGGTGCGTGATATTGCCGCCACTTGCCATGCGCAGACAATTTCGGAAAGCCGGGATGAGGCCGAACGATTGGCCTTCTGGGCGGGGCGCAAGAATGCCTTTCCCGCCATGGGCCGCATTTCACCGGATTATTTCTGCATGGATGGCACCATCCCGCGCGGGCGGCTCTCACAGGTGCTGGCGCGCATTCGTGAATTATCCGTGCAATATGGATTGCGCGTGGCCAATGTGTTTCATGCGGGCGATGGCAATCTGCATCCGCTCATTCTCTATGACGCCAATGCGCCGGGCGAACTGGAAAAGGCCGAAGCGTTCGGCGCGGATATTCTGCGCCTATGCGTTGAAGTGGGCGGTGTGCTGACGGGCGAGCATGGCGTCGGCGTGGAAAAGCGCGATCTGATGCCGGCGCAGTTCAGCGAAACTGATCTGGCGCAGCAGCAACGGCTGAAATGCGCCTTTGATCCCAATGGCCGGCTGAACCCCGGCAAGGTGTTTCCGGTGCTGCATCGCTGCGCGGAGCTGGGCCGGGTGCATGTGCATGGCGGGGCTACCCGCTTTCCCGAACTTCCGCGCTTTTAAGACGCGCCGGCGCTGGCCGTTGGCTAGCCGATATGGCAGAGTGGCGGCAACAACATATACAGGAGCCTGCCAATGTCCACCGCTTATTCTAAATTGCTCAGCCCGCTTGATCTGGGTTTTACCACGCTAAAAAACCGTGTGCTGATGGGGTCCATGCATACCGGGCTGGAGGAAATGCCCGATGGCTATGACCGGCAAGCGGCGTTTTTTGCCGAACGGGCGCGCGGCGAAACGGGGCTGATCATCACGGGCGGTTATGGGCCGAACCGGGCAGGGCGGCTGGCCCCCAATTCCGATTATATCGCGCCCGGTCAAAATCTGGACGGGCATCGCAAGATCACCGATGCCGTGCATCGCGAAGGCGGCAAAGTGGCGCTGCAATTGCTGCATGGCGGGCGCTATGCGCATCACAAGGATATAGTGTCTTCATCGGCCGTGCCGACGCGCATCAACCCGGTCGTGGCGCGCGAAATGACCACGGAGGAATGCTATCAGACGATTGAAGATTTCGGAACGGCGGCGCAACTGGCCCGGCAGATCGGTTATGACGGCGTCGAAATTATGGGATCGGAAGGCTATCTGCTGACCCAGTTCACCGCCACCCGGGTTAATCAGCGTACAGATGAATTTGGCGGAACGCCGGAAAACCGCCGCCGCATGGCGGTGGAGGCGGTACGCAATGCGCGCCAGAAGGCCGGCAAGGATTTTATCATTGTCTACCGCCTGTCGGCGCTGGATCTGGTGGAGGGCGGCAGTTCGTTTGAAGAGGTTGTGGCATTGGCGCAGTCCGTGCAGGCGGCGGGCGCCAGCATCATCAATACCGGCATTGGCTGGCATGAGGCGCGCATTCCGACCATCGCGCATATGGTGCCGCGCGGCGCCTTTGCCTGGGCGGTGAAACGCATAAAACCGCATATTTCGATACCGCTGGTCTATTCCAACCGGGTGAATAATCCCGCACAGGCCGAAGCCCTTCTGGCGGACGGCGTCTGCGACATGATTTCCATGGCGCGCCCGCTGCTGGCGGATGCGGATTTCATGAAGAAAACCCGCCTGGGCAAGACGGACGAAATCAATATCTGCATTGGCTGCAATCAGGGCTGTCTGGACAATGCCTTTACGGGCAAGCTTACCACCTGCATGGTCAATCCGCGCGCCTGCCGCGAAATGGATTTGAATGTCCCCCCGGCAAAAACCCCCAAACATTACGCGGTCGTGGGCGCGGGCCCCGGCGGGCTGGCCTTTGCCGCAACGGCGGCCGAACAGGGCCACAAGGTTACGCTGTTTGAGGCGGCGGGCGAATTGGGCGGGCAGTTCAATCTTGCGAAAATTATTCCGGGCAAGGAAGATTACGCCGAAACCATCAGCTATTATGGCGCGATGCTGCGCAAATATCAGGTGGATGTGCGGCTGAACAGCCGGGTGCGGGCAGAGGACTTAACCGGCAAGGGCTATGAGGCGGTTATTCTGGCCACCGGCATCACGCCGCGCACGCCGGATATTCCCGGCATCACGCATTCCAAAGTGCTGTCCTATCTGGACGTGCTGGCGGGCCGCAAAGCCGTGGGAAAAAAGGTGGCGATACTGGGTGCGGGCGGCATCGGTTTTGATGTCGCCGAATTCATCATGCACCCGCACGGGGCCAGCGATCCGGCCAAACCCGACATTGCGCGCTTTAATGAGGAGTGGGGTATTGATGGCGATTATTCGAATGTCGCGGGCCTGTCGCCCAAAGGCATGCACATGCCCTGCGGCAAACAGGTGTGGATGCTGCAACGCAAGCCGCATGTCAAAT
>JAHHGO010000256.1 GCA_023252275.1 Alphaproteobacteria bacterium | reverse complement strand
TGCACCGGCGTCGCACCCGCTTCCTGCAGATGATAGGAACAGACATTGACCGGGTTCCATTTCGGAATTTCGCGATAGGTATAGGCGATCATGTCGGAGGTCAGCCGCAGGCTGGCGGCGGGCGGAAAAATATAGGTGCCGCGCGACAGATATTCCTTGATCAGATCATTCTGCGTGGTGCCGGTCAGCGACGCGCGCGGCGCCCCCTGTTCATCGGCGGCGGCGATATAGAGCGCCAGCAGCCAGGGCGCGGTGGCGTTGATGGTCATCGAGGTGTTCATGCGCGCGAGCGGAATGCCGTCGAACAGCGCGCGCATATCGCCCAGATGCGCCACGGGCACGCCGACCTTGCCGACCTCGCCGCGCGCCAGCACATGATCGGCGTCATAGCCGGTCTGGGTGGGCAGATCGAAGGCCACCGACAGGCCGGTCTGCCCCTTGCCCAGATTATTGCGGAACAGCAGGTTCGACGCCTCGGCCGTGGAATGACCGGCATAGGTGCGCAAAATCCAGGGCGCGTCTTTTTTGGGGGCGTTGCCGGGTGTTTTTGCATCGGTCATGGCTGGATTCCGTTAAACTGGATATTTTCACACAAATATCATATTCTGTGTTGCGGTGCAAAATTCGCTTGAATTGACACCCATGTAAGCGCTTTATCAAGCTATATGACTTAATTTTAGGCAACCCGCGTTCCTGGAGCTATCCCCCATGTCGCAGACAAAAGCTAAAGTACAAGAATTAAAGGATTTATACGAAATCGGCGAAATTCCGCCGCTGGGCCATGTGCCCAAAAACATGTATGCCTGGGCCATCCGGCGTGACCGGCAGGGGCCGCCCGAACAGGCCATGCAGCTTGAAGTGGTCGAAACCCCCGCCCTGGACAGCCAGGAAGTGCTGGTGCTGGTGATGGCGGCGGGCGTCAATTATAATGGCGTCTGGGCGGCGCTGGGCACGCCCATGTCGGTGTTCGACGTGCACAAACAGCCCTATCACATCGCCGGATCGGACGCTTCGGGCATTGTCTATGCGGTGGGTTCCAAGGTCACCCGCTGCAAGGTCGGCGACGAAGTGGTTGTGCACTGCAACCAGACCGATGGCGACGATGAGGAATGCAATGGCGGCGATCCGATGTTCTCCAACAGCCAGCGCATCTGGGGCTATGAAACCCCGGACGGCTCGTTCGCGCAATTCTGCCGGGTGCAGGCGCAACAGGTGATGCCGCGCCCCCGGCATCTGACCTGGGAGGAAAGCGCGTGCTACACCCTGACCCTGGCCACCACCTACCGCATGCTGTTCGGCCACCGTCCGCATATTCTGCGCCCCGGCCACAATGTGCTGGTCTGGGGGGCGAGCGGCGGGCTTGGCTCGTTCGCCATACAATTATGCGCGACAGCGGGCGCCAACGCCATCGGCGTGGTGTCGGATGAAAGCAAGCGCGAGTTTGTGATGTCGCTGGGCGCCAAGGGCGTCATCATCCGCAATGATTTCAACTGCTGGGGTCAATTGCCCCAGGTCAACGGCCCGGGCTTTGCCGAATACATGACCGAAGTGCGCAAATTCGGCAAAGCGATCTGGGACATTACCGGCAAGGGCGAGGATGTCGATTTCGTATTCGAGCACCCCGGCGAGGCCACCTTCCCGGTGTCCTGCATGGTGTGCAAGCGCGGCGGCATGGTGGTGTTCTGCGCCGGCACCACCGGCTATAATCTGACCTTTGACGCGCGTTTTGTCTGGATGCGGCAGAAACGCATTCAGGGCAGCCATTTCGCCAATCTGAAACAGGCCAGCCAGGCCAACAGGCTGGTGATCGAACGGCGCATCGACCCCTGCATGTCGGAGGTTTTCAGCTTTCAGGATATTCCCAGGGCGCACACCAAAATGTGGAAGAACCAGCACGCCCCCGGCAATATGGCGGTCATGGTCTGCGCCAAACGCCCCGGCCTGCGCACTGTGGAAGACGCCATAGAAGCAGGGCAGGAATAGGCGCTGGGGTCAGCCCGCTCCAAAAAGCAAATATGAAGCACCTTGCCAAAGTGTGTAATTAGTGACACACTAGGCCATTGCGCTGGTGGAGGTGTAACAATGGCGACCGATAATCCAAGAATCCAGGTCATGCTCGATGACGAGACCAATGCCCTGCTTTCATCACTGGCGGGGCGGCTCCGCCGCTCCATCTCTTCGACCGCCGCGGATTTGATCCGCGAGGCGCTGGAACTGCATGAGGATACGCTGCTTTCCAGACATGGCGATGCCCGTTTCACCTCCAGTAAAAAATGGATCAGCCACGAAGACACATGGAAGTAGCAGGTGTGGAAGCTGCGCTATGCGGACAGTGTCATCCATGAAGATATCGCGCGGCTGGACCCGACTGTTAGGATCTCGTCTATGTTAGCGACGAACGCCCAATTTCCATCAGGCAAAATATTTTCAAAGGCATTACCTACCTGCGCAAGGAATTAACCTCGCCGCGCAAACTGGTGATGCA
>JAHHGO010000255.1 GCA_023252275.1 Alphaproteobacteria bacterium | reverse complement strand
TCACATTGCCATCCATATTGAACAGCGGCCCGCCGGAATTTCCCCGGTTGATGGCGGCGTCGGTTTGCAGGAAAGAATCATACGGGCCGGAATTGATGTTGCGGTTCTGCGCCGAAATAATGCCCGCCGATACCGAACCGCCAAGCCCGAACGGATTGCCGATCGCCAGCACCCAGTCGCCCACGCGCATTTCCGAAGACGGGCCGAATTTGACATAGGGCAGCGGCTGCTTGGATTCCACCTTCAGAACCGCCAGATCGGTTTTCAGGTCGCGCCCGATAACCTTGGCGGGCAATTGCGTGCCATCGCTTAAATTCACTCTGATTTCATCGGCCTTGCCAATGACATGATTATTGGTGACGACAATGCCGGACGGATCAATGATAAAGCCCGAACCCAGCGAGGATACCTTGCGCGCCTGTCCCTTTTCGCGCTGCTGGTCAAAGAAATCCTTGAACAGATCTTCAAAGGGCGAACCCGGGGGGAATTGCGGCATTTCATTCATATCCGGCCCGGCCACCGTCTGCGATGTGGCGACATTGACCACTGCCGGCGACAGGCGGGCGGACAGTTCGGCAAAGCTGTCGGGCGTGGCGCGCGCCAGGGCGGCGCCTGAAATCATCAGCGCGGCACCCATCACAAGGGCTGGAGCAAAAGGAAACAATCTAAGAAAAGACCGCATCTGTATCCTCACTATTCCTGTCAGTCATATTGCCAATTAGTTTGGGCCGGTCAGGCTGGCTGTATCTGATCCTCAAATAAGGAGAAAATGCGGCCCGAATGGGGTATTTTTTCTATTATCGCGTTCCGCCCGCGCTGCCCTTGCCGCTCAGATCGATAAAGTAGCGGAAGAACTCGCTATCCGGCGACAGCACCATGGTGGTGTCATCGGCCTTGAAGGCTTCCTGATAGGCGCGCATGGAGCGGTAAAAGGAGAAAAACTCCGGGTCCTTGCCCACGGCGTCGGCGAAGATGCGATTGCGTTCGCTGTCTCCCTTGCCGCGGGTGATTTCCGAATCCCGTTTGGCCTCGGCCAGCAGCACGGTTTTTTCCCGATCGGCGCGCGAACGGATACGCTGCGCAATTTCCGCGCCCTGGGCGCGCGCTTCGCGCGCTTCGCGTTCGCGTTCGGTCTGCATGCGCCGGTAGATGGCCTGGCTGTTGGCTTCCGGCAGATCGGCCCGGCGGATGCGGACATCGACAATTTCAATGCCAAACTGCGCCGCTTCATGATTGACCCGGTCGCGGATCAAATTCATCAGCGCCGCGCGTTCGCCGGACAGGATGGCGAAAAAGCTTTCCTTGCCCAGCACCTGCCGCAGGCCCGCGTTAAGAAGCGTCGAAAGCCGCGCATCAACGCCCGCCAGGGTGACGACGGTCTGGCGGAATTTCAGCGGATTGGTGATGCGATAGCGCGCAAAGGCGTCCACCACCAGCCGCTTCTGATCGGATGCGATGACTTCGGCCTCGGGAATGTCATAGTCCAGAATGCGTTTGTCGAAAAAGATCACATTCTGAACAAAGGGCAGTTTCCAGTTCAGCCCCGGTTCGGTTATTGCGCGCTTCGGATCGCCAAATTGCAGCACCAGCGCCTGTTCCGTCTGATGCACCGTGAACAGCGTCGACCAGGCCAGCACCACAAATGCGCCGGCCGCGATCAGCAGCAGGGGAAGGCTCTTGCTCATTTTGCGTCTCCGGTCTGGCTGCGGTTGCGCAATTCGGGAAGCGGTAAATAGGGCACCATGCCGCTGCCTTTGGGATCGGTAATGACGATCTTGTTCATGCCGGACAGAACCTTTTCCATGGTTTCAAGATAGATGCGCTTTTGCGTCACGTCTTTGGCCTTTACATATTGATCATGCACCGCGGTAAAGCGCTGCGCATCACCCTGGGCTTCGGCGATGGTCTGCTGCATATAGGCCTGCGCATCCTGTTCGATCTGCGCCGCTTCGCCGCGGGCGCGGGGGATGATGTCATTGGCATAGGCCTCGGCCTCGTTGCGCTGGCGCTCCAGATCGGCGCGCGCCGCCTGCACGTCGCGGAAGGCGTCAATGACGGCAATCGGCGGATCGACCTTCTGCAACTGCACCTGGCTGATCTGAATGCCGGCATTGTAGCTGTCCAGCACCTGCTGTGTCAGCAGCATCACATCCTGTTCGATCTGATTGCGCGCTTCGGTCAGGACCGGCGTGATCTGCATGCGGCCGATGACTTCGCGCATGGCGCTCTGGGCGACGGATTTCACATTTTCCGGCGCATTGGCCATATTGAACAGAAATTTCTCCGCGTCATTGATGCGCCAGAAAACCGAAAAATCCACATCGACGATATTTTCATCGCCGGTCAGCATCAGGCTTTCCTGCGGCACGTCCTGGGTACGGTCGGGATTGCGCACATCGGTGAACGGGCGAAAGCCCACATCGACCCGGTTGACGTTCGTCACCGGCGGCGTCAGCACCGTTTCTATCGGGTATGGCAGATGATAATTCAGCC
Source organism: Alphaproteobacteria bacterium (assembly GCA_023252275.1). Taxonomy (GTDB): domain Bacteria; phylum Pseudomonadota; class Alphaproteobacteria; order UBA11222; family UBA11222; genus UBA11222. The sequence goes on along the minus strand of JAHHGO010000255.1, from coordinate 1 downwards.
C
>JAHHGO010000254.1 GCA_023252275.1 Alphaproteobacteria bacterium | reverse complement strand
TCCCGTAAATCCGATGAATAAGGTTTCACCATACATACTGGCCTCCTTCCCCAGCCAGTAGCTTGAATCAGATAAATCCTGATTCGGGAATCCCAAATCGATTCAGTCAGGTCAGAAAATGGTCTAGAGCAAGCGGATTTCACACGGAACCCTGGCGTAAGGCTTGACGCCCTATTTCATCCGGTTCTGAATTTCCGCCACGGCGCGTTCCAGCGCTTCAAGGCGCGCCACGATCACCGGCAGATCGATGCCGGTTGCCGGAACGGGTGTGGACACACCACCGCGTTCGGCAATTTCCTGCGCCGTGACGCCCAGTATCTCCGCCAGCAGCTTCACCTCGCGCGGGGTGATTTCGCGCTGATCCTTCCACATATCATCCAGCGCATCCATGCTGACGCCCAGAATCGCCGACAGCGCAAGCCGGTTCAGCCCGCGCTCGCCAAGCCGCGCATCAAACCATTCCTGATCAAAAAACAGCGCCATCGATTTTCTGTCCTGCTTGCTGGAGAGCCGTTAAGCCGATATTACTTCTCTATCGTAATCGCGAGAGGGCGGCATGACAATAAGGGCGGTAATCTGGGATTTTGGCGGGGTGCTGACCAGCAGCCCGTTTGAGGCGTTCAACCGCTATGAAGCGGCCAATAATATCACGCTGGATTTTATCCGGGGCGTCAATGCGGTAAATCCCGACAGCAATGCCTGGGCGCAGTTTGAGCGCAGCGAAGTGACGCTGGATCAGTTTGATGCGCTGTTTGCCGATGAAAGCGCGGCGCGCGGGCGCAGAATTCCCGGCCGTGAGGTTATTGCGCTATTGGGCGGCGATGTGCGGCCCATGATGGCGGAGGCGCTGCGCCGCTGCGCTGCGCGTTACAGGGTTGGCTGCATCACCAATAATGTGCCGGCGGGCAAGGGGCCGGGCATGGTGCTGGATAATGCGCGGGCGCAGGCCGTGCGCGATGTGATGGCGATGTTTCATCACATCATCGAATCAAAGCGCGCCGGCATCCGCAAACCCGATCCGCGCATCTATCAGATGTCCTGCGAGGCGCTGGGGGTTTTGCCGGCTGAAGCCGTTTATCTGGATGATCTCGGGGTCAATCTGAAGCCGGCGCGCGACCTGGGCATGCGCACCATCAAGGTCGGCGCGCCGGAAAAGGCGCTTGCCGAACTTGAGACGATTTTAGGGCATTCGCTGCGCGATTAGCTGCCTGCGGGCGTTGCCGCCGGAAGCTTGGCGGGCTGGCGTTCGATACCCACATCGCCGAACAGCACCACTTCGCCATTGGCCGATTCGGCAACCGCCGACAGGCCCGTGCGCGACGGCCGTATGACGGTTGAGAATGTTTCGCCATTATCCGTGCTGTAGGCCACCGTTCCGGCAAGCCCCACGGCAATGATTGTGCCGTCCGCAAGCTGCGCGCCATTGCTGAAAGACTGATCACCGCCGGTTTCCACCTTTGTCCAGGTCGAGCCGAAATCATCGCTGCGGAAAATATTTCCGCGCATGCCGAGCGCCAGCACGCGGCCCTGTTTGGTGACCATCCCGCCCCAGAACGAGCCAATATAGGGCATCCGGACCAGTTCCCAGGTTTTTCCCAGATCGGAGGAACGGAAGAAATTTCCCGCCTCGGAGGCGATCATCACCTGTGAGCTTCTGTCCGGCCCCCAGAAAATGGCGTTCAGATGCGGCTGTTCAAATCCTTCGGGCTCTTCTTCCAGAAGCGGGCGGCTTTCCCAGCTCTGACCGCCATCAAAGGTTTCCAGCATGAAACTGAACGAGCCCACAGCTATGCCATGCTGATCATTTTCAAACCAGACGCTGAGCAGCGGCGTTTCCTTCGGCGGATCGGAATATTGCAGTTCCCAGGTTTCACCGCCATCCGTGGTGCGGATGATGACCGTGTCGTGCCCCACTGCCCAGCCATTCTTGTCATCGGTAAAATAAACCGAGGTCAGCGTGGTGCGGGTAGGCACCTTTTGCGCCTGCCGCCAGGTGACGCCGGCATCATCCGACAGAATCACATGGCCCCAATTGCCCACAGCCACCAGACGATCGCCGGCCCTGGTTACGCCAAGCAATAAGGATTTTGTCACCAGGCTGGACTGAATGGCTTCTTCAGGTACCGACTTTTCCGGAGTCGGCTGGCCCATCCGGTTCGCGGCCAGGGCTGCGCCGCCGGTCATGACACCCATCATCAGCGCCGCGATTGCGGCCGCCATCATGGCCCGAAAACAAGTAACGTATTGAATGCCCATGACATTTCCCCGCTGATTATTCTGGAGCGTTTGTTACGCCTTATTGAGGCAATCTTTTAACCGAAGTCATTCTGTGACGCCAGCGCAATAAGCGATCATATAAAACCCGAATGAAACGGGCGGAAAAAAACGCCCGGAACATGTGTTCCGGGCGCTGATGGAAAGGGGCCCGGCTTAAAAAGCGTAGGCGAGATTGATCGAGGCGAAGTCGCGGTCATCAAGCGGCGCGTCCGGGCCGAAATTCGCCGTCCAGCTGACCGAACCCGTCCAG
>JAHHGO010000253.1 GCA_023252275.1 Alphaproteobacteria bacterium | reverse complement strand
GTGCGCCATGCAGCCGCAGATCATTAAATCAACAGCCGAAACCGCAGCAGGCATAGGGCTGCTGTTTACCCCGTACTGGTCGCAACTCCTGACCGATATCGGATTCGCCGCATCGATCATGGCGCAGATCAGCGGCGCAATCATCGGCTTGATTGGCGTTTGCAAGATCGTGAAGAGCATACGCGAGTGACCGGGCGGCTGACTGATACCCAAATAGTCGAAGATATCATCAACCGCGAGGGCGGCTATGTGGATCATCGTGGCGGCCCTGCGAATTTTGGAATTACGCTGGCCCGGCTGCGTGACTGGCGCGGCGTCCAGAGCCTGACCGCGAATGACGTCCGGATGATGCGCCGTGGCGAGGCGGCGCTGATATATGACCACGATTATATCCGGCGCCCGGGCTTTCATTTGATTGCCGATGACCGGCTGCGCCATCATGTCATTGATTTTGGCGCGCACAGCGGCCCCGCAACGGCGGCGCGGAAGCTGCAACAGGTGGTTGGGGCCGATCAGGACGGCGTTATAGGGCCGCAAACCCTGAACGCGATACGGCGCACAGGAGCGGCAAACGCTAACAATCTGCTGATGGCCGAGCGCATAAAGCTTCTGGGGAGGCTTGTATCCGGCGATCACAGTCAGGCCGCGTTTATCAGCGAATGGCTGAACCGCGCGCTTGAGTTCATGGTATGACCCGCATGAAAATAATCCATAATTGGCGCACCATTGTTAAACGCGCTTGGAGCATCCGGCTTATGTTGCTGGGCGCGATTTCGTCAGGCGCTGAAGCAGCCTTGCCATTTTTCGCAGAGGAATTCCCTCGCGGTATATTTGCTGCTTTAAGCTTCACGGTTGTTGCTGCGGCGTTTGCCGCGAGGCTGATCGCGCAGGAGTCGATGGATGACGATTAGCCCGCGAATGAAAATCACCGGGCTGGCGGTTTCAGGAGCCGCATTGATCAGTATCGCCGTTCACGAGGGGTTTCGCAGTGGATCATACAGCGATATTGCGGGTGTGACCACTGTGGGGTTCGGGTCCACCGGCGGCGTAAAACCGGGAGAAACTGTTTCTGTCGAGCGGGCGCTGATTAGGCTTGGCGATCACGTCGCCAAAGATGAAGTGACCATGCGCGCCTGCATCGGAAACGTGCCGCTCCATCAATATGAATGGGATGCGTATGTAAGTTTCACGTACAATCTTGGGGCGGATGTTTTTTGCAAATCAAGCATCGTTAAGCGGTTGCGTCAAACCCCTCCTGATTACGCGGGGGCCTGCGCAGTAATTAATCTGTACAACAAAGCGGGCGGCAAGGTTGTGCCGGGATTGGTCACGCGCAGACAGAAAGAATATGAAAGGTGCATGAATGTTCAATCTCCGTAACGCCACTATCGCTTTCGCAGTTGGCATACTGGTTGGGGGGGCCACTGCGTGGCGTATAACTTCCAGCTACAAAGACGCCCATTATGGCAGCGTGATTTCTGCCCAGAAAGTTGAGGCTGCGGCGATTTTGCAGGCTGAGACAGAAAAGGTTCTGTCTTATGAGCGCCGGAATACCGAGCTAAATCAGAAACTGGAGATGGAAAATGCCGACGCAAACGCCAAAATCAATGCTGCACTGGCCAGCAATCGCCGTCTTGCTCGTGAGCTTGGCGGGTTGCGGGACCCTGGACGCCGGCAAGACTGTCGTGCCGCCGGAGCGCCAGATCAGTCTCCCTCCACTGCTGAACCAGACACCGCCGGAGCCGAACTTTCAAGAGAGGCTTCGGAATTTCTTCTTGATTTCGCCGCCGAAGCCGACATCGCCGCCACCTACGCCAAAGCCTGCCGGGGCTGGGCACACGGCTTGATCAACCTTGGCAAGTGATATCTGGACGGAAAAGAACGTTCGTGGGGGGCTTTACGATCCGCGCCCCGGCGTCAGCGCCGACCCAGACGATTTATCTATGGTTGGTTTAGATTTCGACGACGATCTTGGCGGGCTTAAAAAAGGCCCGCGCGTCCAGCGCCCCCGGCTGCATCCAGCATGGATATGGACGGCGCTGGCAATCCCGCTGCTGCTGATCGCAATCAACCCCGCCTATGGCTTTGGCTTCGTGTGCGGGGCAACTTTCTGCGTCACCGGCATGCTGAACTGGCGGGCTTAGACAATATTTCGCCGAGCGGTTTTTCGGAGTAGTGGATCAGGTTCATCTATTCAGCCCCGATGATAATTATTTTATCTGGCGGAAATCGCTCCGCCAATTCCGACAAGGGGTCTGTGCGCTCATGCTGATTAGTTCCGATATCGGAATTCCGATATCGAAAGAAAGTTCCCGGAAAAACTCTGCACATCTATTCAGCCTTATTCCAGTTACGGAAAAGTTCCAGTAATTGATCATCATGCACAAAGCCGCCAGGCCAGCCGTCGCCGATTTCCCGCGCCGCCCGGACATCGGCATAGTCCATCAGCCTTTTATCGTCTGATACGGCCAGCCAGATAACAAGCGCATCGCCGTGCAGGCAAGCCTTTGTCAACATGCCTGTTGAGCCGCTTGA
>JAHHGO010000252.1 GCA_023252275.1 Alphaproteobacteria bacterium | reverse complement strand
CAGATATTTTCCGCGCGGGGCCAGATTGAACATGGTGTAAAAAGTGGCGACCTCCAGCACGCGGATATAGGGCATGCCCAGCATGTCGCCGACGGTGCGGATCATGGGTTCGCTCACCCAGCCGCCATTCTGTTCCTGTCCGCGCCACAGCAGCGCAATCACCGCGCTGGCCTGACGGCCCTCGGGATATTTTTTGATTTCCTTTGCGCACCAGTCAAGATTCTCTGGCGTAAACGCAAAGCTTGCGGGTTGATCCGCACAAAGCCGCCGCACACTCACCGGTCCACCTCCCCAAATACGATATCAAGCGAGCCGAGAATGGCCGACGCATCCGCCAGCATGTGGCCCGTGCACATGTAATCCATGGCCTGCAGATGCGCAAAGCCCGGCGCGCGCAGTTTGCAGCGATAGGGTTTGTTGGAGCCATCCGATATCAGATACACGCCGAACTCGCCCTTGGGCGCTTCGACAGCGGCGTAAACTTCGCCGGCCGGAACATGATACCCTTCCGTGTACAGCTTGAAGTGATGGATGAGCGCCTCCATCGAGCGTTTCATTTCACCCCGGCTGGGCGGCGTCACCTTGCCGTCATTCACCGACACCGGCCCGGCAGGCATTTTTTTTATGCATTGCATCATGATTTTCGTGCTCTGGCGCATTTCCTCGACCCGGCACAGATAGCGGTCATAGCAATCGCCGTTCTTGCCGACGGGAATCTGAAATTCCAGATCGCTGTAACATTCATAGGGCTGCGCGCGGCGCAAATCCCAGGCCGCGCCGCTGCCGCGCAGCATGACGCCGGTAAAGCCCCAGTCGAGCGCGTCCTGCAGGCTGACGACGCCGATATTGACATTGCGCTGCTTGAAAATGCGGTTATGGGTCAGCAGCCCTTCAATATCATCAATGACCCTGGGGAACTGTTCGCAGAAGGCGTAAATATCTTCCGCCAGTCCGGCCGGCATATCCTGATGCACGCCGCCGGGCCGGAAATAGGCCGCATGCATGCGCGAACCCGACACGCGCTCGTAAAAAATCATCAGCTTTTCGCGTTCTTCAAAGCCCCACAGCGGCGGGGTCAGCGCGCCCACATCCATCGCCTGGGTGGTGACGTTCAGCAGATGGTTAAGCAGCCGTCCGATTTCGGAATAGAGCACACGGATATATTGCCCGCGCGGCGGAATTTCCAGCCCCAGCAGGCGTTCCACCGCCAGCGCAAAGGCATGTTCCTGATTCATCGGCGCGACATAATCCAGCCTGTCGAAATAGGGCACCGCCTGAAGATAGGTTTTATGCTCGATCAGTTTTTCGGTGCCGCGATGCAGCAGCCCGATATGCGGATCGACGCGGGTGACAATCTCGCCATCCATTTCCAGAATCATGCGCAGCACACCATGCGCCGCCGGATGCTGCGGACCGAAATTCAGATGGAATTTGCGATTGTCCGGATCGAATGTTTCAGTCACGGTTTGACGCCTGTACTGGTGACGATGGGGGTGGCCTTTTCATCGCCCGGTAATACATATTCCCCGCCTTCCCAGGGGCTGACAAAATCAAACGAGCGGAATTCCTGGGTGAGCTGCACCGGTTCGTTGACCACGCGTTTGCGTTCATCGTCATAGCGCACCTGAACGAATCCGGTAAGCGGAAAATCCTTGCGCAGCGGATGCCCCTCAAAGCCGTAATCGGTCAGCAGCCGCCGCAGATCGGGATGACCGGTAAAGGCGATACCGAACATATCGTACACTTCGCGTTCATACCAGTTGGCGCAGGGGAAAAGCGCAATCATGCTGGGCGCCGCCGCATTCTCGGCGATTGGCAGCTTGACCCGCACACGCTGGTTTTGATGCACACTGAGCAAATGATAGACCAGATCAAAGCGCGCCGCGCGGCCGGGATAATCGGCGGCGGTAATATCGATCAGCTGGCTGAAGCGGCAATTGGGATCGTTGCGCAGAAAAGCCAGCAGCGCGGGCAGATGCGCCGCATCCGTATGCACGGTCAGTTCGCCATGCGCAATTGCGGTGGCGCTGACCGCCTGCGGCAAGGCGCTCTCGATCTGCTCCCCCAACTCCCTCAGTGCTGTAATATCCATACTTCCGGCCTGATCTGTTGACTTGCCCGCAACCTATACCGGCCCGCACCGGAATAAGCCAACGGTGGAATCTGATTTATCTAACGGGCGATGGTTCCTTCGCGGCGGATTTTACGCTGCAATTGCAGAATGCCATACATCAGCGCCTCGGCGGATGGCGGGCAGCCCGGCACATAAATATCCACCGGCACGATGCGGTCGCAGCCGCGCACCACCGAATAGGAATAATGGTAATAGCCGCCGCCATTGGCGCAACTGCCCATCGAAATCACATAGCGCGGCTCCGGCATCTGGTCATACACCTTGCGCAGCGCGGGGGCCATTTTGTTGGTCAGCGTGCCCGCCACAATCATCACATCCGACTGGCGCGGGCTGGCGCGCGGGGCGAAGCCAAAGCGCTCCATGTCATAACGCGGCATGGCGGCCTGCATCATCTCGACGCCGCAACAG
>JAHHGO010000251.1 GCA_023252275.1 Alphaproteobacteria bacterium | reverse complement strand
CCTTCAAGCTTTCGACCCTGGCCCTGTGGGCCGGGCCGCCTGCACTGCTGGCGCTGGGGGGCATTGCGCTATGGGCCGGGCGGAACCGGAAAAACGCCACGGCGCCAGCGCCCCTGACCGAGGCCGAAAAAGCCCGTTTGAACGAAATCAACGCCGGCCATTAACGGTTGATACATAAAGCGGCTCTATATCTTGGTGTAATCAAAAATAACCGGCAGAGCCAATTATGGTTAATATTCCTTCATCAAGCCTGATTGGCGCGCAGGCCTATGCGGCCCAGTTGCGCCGGCAATATGGTGAGGAAGAAACCGCGCGCGCCTTTAGCCTGGACGACCGGCCCGGCAGGCAGATCCGGCGTGACGAAACCGGACTCGATCAGGCGAAAGATAAAGCCCGGAGAACTGCGCCCCCGCCCGCCGATAGCGTCAGGCCGCGGCCTGACGCGATTGTGAGCCAGATTGCGGGTAATCCGACCGTCGGGGAAATCGCCCCGCGCCAGAACCCGCCGGCGCGGCCGCTATTCTCCAGCGCCAAACGCGAGGCGCCAAACCCCAATGCGCAATTGCGCAATATTCGTCCGGGTACGCATCTGGATATTACCATCTAGGCGGCAGCGCCTGTCCGTACGCGGCGCAGAAATAAGTTTCTTTATTTACGGCGTTTTGCGGCGGGTTTTACCGTATTTGCCGAATCCAGCCGGCCGCCCAAAGCCCGCAGGCAATCCAGCAGCACGGCGCGCTTGCTGGCCGGCACCGGGGCGATGACGCGCTTTTCGGCATTGCGCACTTTTGCAGCCGTTGCCGCCAGCTGGCGTTTTCCGGCGCTGGTCAGTGTCACGGAATTGGCGCGCTGATCGCCTTCCGTGCGTTCGCGGTCCAGCAATCCACTTGCGATCATGCGGGCAATCATGTCCGCAAGGGTGCTGCGGTCGATGCCCGTGGCGGTGACCAGATCTGTCTGGGTCTGCCCCTCATAGGCCGCAACCGCCGTGAGCACGACATATTGGCGCGGCGTCAGGCCGCTGGCGCCAACCTCTTGTGTGTAAATATTGGACGCCCGCTGTTCCGCGCGGCGTAGCAGATGTCCGGGAGAATCCGTCAATACCGGTTTGATAGTCTGTTTTTTGACAGCTTTCCGCACAGCCGTTTTGGTTTTCGCCATTTCGATGCTCAGCCCCCTGATCAAGTTAAATGTGCTGGCGGCGCGAACAGAAACACAAAGCGCCCGCGTAATGATAGCCTCAATATTTTTACTCAGCGGAATACCATAATTATATTGGCGCTTTTTATGCAACCGAAATAAGCTGTGGACTGAGATTTTTTCGGCCCGCTGATTTCCGGAACACGCCGCATGAGCAAAACGCCGCCGCTGCACCCGAGTGTAACAGGCTATGATTTTTCACACCGCAAGCCTGATGGCGATGACAGACTGCGGATGATCTGCAATGGCTGCGGATTTGTGAATTATGTAAATCCCAAAATAGTTGTTGGCGCGGTGGCCGAATGGGACGGTAAAATTCTTATGTGCCGCCGCGCGATTGATCCGCGTAAGGGCTATTGGACGCTGCCCGCGGGGTTTATGGAAGAAGGCGAAACGACCGAGCAGGGCGCGCTGCGGGAAGCCCGCGAGGAAGCCAATGCCGATCTGGAAATTTTATCGCTGCTGGCGGTCTATAGCATTCCGCGCATCAGCCAGGTGCAGTTAATGTACAAGGCGCGCCTGCTATCAAAAAATGTCAGCGCTGGGGTGGAAAGCCTTGAGGTTGCTTTCTTTGGATGGGATGAAATTCCCTGGAATGATATTGCGTTTCCAAGCGTCACATGGGCGCTGAACCATTACCGGCAGGTGCGCGATATTGTGTCCTATCCGCCCTTTGTTAATCCAGAAGGTGAAAATGGGAACTTCCCTTCGGGCTTCTAAAGCGCTAGCCTTGTGCCGGGTCCGTCATAATACATCCAGAAAAGGAGGCCATCGTGGCAAACAATGAGCAGATTGTGAATGATTTTATCGTCGCTTTCGGCAAGCTCGACCTTGAGGCGCTGATGGGCTTTTTCACCGAGGATGCGGTTTATCACAATATTCCGTGGCCGCCCGCCAATGGCCGCGCCGCCATCCGCAAGGTGCTGGAAGGCTTTTTCAGGGACATGAACATGACCAGCGCCAAATTCGAGGTGCGCTATCAACTGGCCACCGGCAATGTTGTGATGAACGAGCGGGTGGACTATCTCACCATCAATGGCAGGAAAGTTTCGCTGCCGGTGATGGGCGTGTTCGAAATCGAAAACGGCAAGATCAAGGCCTGGCGCGACTATTTTGACGCGGCAACGTTTACCGAAGCGATGGCGGCGTGATTTCGGGCGGCGTAATTTGAAACGGCGCCTATAGCCGTTCTATCGTGTCCCCAATGCGGATATGCCCGGCGTTCTGGACGGAAACATAAAGGCCGAAATTATGTTTCCAGTCGCGCACCAGCGCGCGCATGATCTGCGGCGCCTTGGGAAGCCTGTCCTGCGCATGCGTGACCATGGAGCAGCGCGGCGCATGCGCAATGGCGGTCATCTCGGTGTCTCCGATTTTTAGCCGCGCACCGACCAGCCCTTCTGACGTGAGCGGATTATCGA
>JAHHGO010000250.1 GCA_023252275.1 Alphaproteobacteria bacterium | reverse complement strand
CTGCGCGGGAATGTTCCATCAGGCCGGAGCGCGCCCACCAGGCGGTGGCGTCATAACCGGGGTTGCTGGCTTCGGGGCCAAGCTCGCCATAGCCGGTGAACGAGGCATAGACAAGCCGCGGGTTCAGGGGCGCCAAATCCTCGTAGCGGATTTGCAGCCGCTCCAATACTGCGGGCGGCAGATTGGTCAGGAACACGTCGCATTCCTTGACCATCCGCTCAAACGGTTCACGCGCGCCGGGCTTTTTGACATCCAGCGCCAGGCTGCGCTTGTTGCGGCCCACCACCAGCCAGGAATAGTTCAGATCGCAATTGGGAAGCTGCGACACCAGCGGCAGATAGCGGTAAAGATCGCCTATTCCCGGCTGTTCGATCTTGATCACATCGGCGCCAAAATCCGACATGATCGTGGCGGCGGCCGGGCCTGCTACAAAACTGCCAAAATCCAGAACCTTGATGCCATCAAGAATTGGCGCTTCCATGCTCATTCTGCATTCTCCCTGCAAATTATTATGCTTTGTCATTATCCGATCACAAAAAGCGTAAAAATGCTAGTGTCGAGGGAAGATTAAGAAAAAAGCGGGAGGGTCCCATGAGCGGTATGCTTGAGTTTGATGAGCGCCAGGCGCGCGCTGTCGAGGCAATGTACCAGAACCCGGATGTGACGGGGCAGCGCTCCGAAGTGTTGCGGCGGCTGGAATTGCGGGCGGGCGAAGCCGTGCTGGATATTGGTTCGGGGCCGGGCCTGCTGCTGCGCGATCTGGCGCTGACGGTGGGAGCGAGTGGCAGGGCCGTCGGGCTGGATATGAGCGCGCCGATGATTGACATTGCCAAGCGCCGCTGTGAAGGGTTGGGGCAGGTGGCGTTTGAGCAGGGGCAGGCGGAAATGCTTCCCTTTCCGGATGCGGCCTTTGACGCCGCCGTGTCGACCCAGGTCTATGAATATGTGCCGGACATGGCGCTGGCGCTGCGCGAGCTGTATCGGGTGATGAAGCCGGGCGGGCGCATTCTTATTCTCGATACGGATTGGGACAGTCTGGTGCTGCACACAAATGACCGGGCGCGCCAGGAACGTATTCTGAAAGTCTGGGATGAACATCTGGCCGATGCCCATCTGCCGGCTACGCTGTCGCCCAAGCTGCGCGCCGCGGGTTTTCAGATTACGCGCCGTGAAATCATCCCGCTGCTGAATCCGGAATATCATGCCAATTGTTTTGCGGCGGGCATTCTGGACGGCATTCGCGGTTTTGTCGCCGGACGCTCCGGCATCACCAGGGAGGAAGCCGACGCCTGGGCGCAAAGCCTGCGCGATCTGGGCGCGCGCGGTGAATTTTTCTTTTCCATCAACCGCTATGTGTTTCAGGCCGTCAAGCCGGCATTAAAATAGGGAGGCGGATATGCGCGCGGCAATATTTCACGAGGTAGGCAAACCCCTGACAATCGGCGAAGTTCCTGATCCAACGCCGGGTGACAATGATCTGATCCTGAAAGTATCACATTGCGGCATTTGCGGTTCGGACCTGCATTCCACCGAAACCGGATTGATGACGCTGCCCGGCGGCAGCATTATGGGCCATGAATTTTCCGGCGAGGTTGTGGCGGTTGGGCGCAATGCCGGTGCAGTCTGGAAGACCGGGCAAAAGGTCGCCGCTTTGCCGGTCATCACCTGCGGCGCCTGCCCGCCCTGTCTGCGCGGCGAAATATATACCTGCGAAAAAGCGTCCACCATCGGGCTGGGGCAAAGCGCTGGCGCCTATGCCGAATATGTTCGTGTCGGCGCGCGGGACAGTGTGCTGCTGCCGGAAAGCGTCAGCCTGCAAGAGGGCGCATTGATCGAACCGCTGGCGGTGGGCTATCACGCTGTCGAGAAAGCCGAAATGCGTCCGGGCGGCAATGTGCTGATCATTGGCGCGGGCCCGGTCGGGCTGGCGGTCACCCTGTTTTCACGCTTTACCGGCGCGCGGCATATTATTGTCAGCGAACGCAGTCCTGGCCGCGCCGCGATGGCGGCGAAATTCGGCGCGACAGATGCCGTGGATGCGAATGAGGATGTCATGGCGCAGTTCCGCAAAAAAACCGGAAGCGTGCCGGATGTGATTTTTGAATGTGTCGGTGTGCCGGGAATGATTTCGGATTGCATGAAAATGGCCCCGCGCGGCGGCAAGATTGTCGTGGCCGGTGTGTGCAGCAAACCCGACACCATCCTGCCGCTGATGGGCATCATGAAGGAAATCACCCTGCAATTTGTGCTGGCCTACCGGCGGCGCGATTTCGACCTGATTGCGGGCTGGCTGGCGGCCGATCGCATTGATGCGCTGGCGATGGTGACGGACACGGTTGGATTCAAGGATTTTCCCGCCGCATTCGAAGCGCTGCGCACGCCAGGCCAGCAGTGCAAGGTCATGCTGAAGCCCGATCTAGCCTGATTTTTTGCGGTCGCCGGGTGGGCGGTTAAGCATGATATTTGCGTTCAAATAGTCTATACTGAAGCCGTTAGCCGCCCTGTGTATCTTGCCAGGGCGGTTTTTCCGAGGGCATCACGATCGATTCCACTTTCGGCATCTGCGCGATGCGCATCGAATCGTAGACATGGAAATTGTCCTGCTCCATGCGGCCGTCCTTGACCGTGCACTCCTGGTT
>JAHHGO010000024.1 GCA_023252275.1 Alphaproteobacteria bacterium | reverse complement strand
CCGTTGATCAAGATCAAGGCGGAATGCAGGCCACGAATCATGGCGGCGCATCACCGCCATGTCCAGATAGTCCATGCCCGCGCGCCGCAGGCCACGGTCGGTGATGACAAAACCACAGGGCTCGATAATATCCACAGCTACGCCAAGACACGCCCCCAGACGCAGCAATGCGCCTGCGTTTTGGGGAATATCCGGCTGATACAGCGCAATTCGCAGCATTATCCTACTAAATTCCTCGGATTAAATTATCAAATATGGCGAGGTCATCCGCTATATCCTCTCGCAAACGCTAGACAAGGCGTTTTTCTAATGCGAAAAGTGCGCCTTCATCAGGTTTGCGCCGGGGGGGCGCTGGCGTCTGTATAAATCATACGGGAACGCCATGCCTCTCATAGCGCGAAAATAAGAGGGAAGCGATCAGTGACTGCTGACCAGGCGGAAGAACCCACAAGACGGGATTTTCTTTATATAGCAACGGGCACGGTTGGTGCGGTTGGCGCGGGCGCGCTGGCCTGGCCGTTCATTCATCAGTTAAACCCGGATGCCTCGGTCAAGGCGCTGGCCTCGATTGAGGTCGACATATCCGCCATTGGCGAAGGCGCGGCGGTCACCGTCACCTGGCGCGGCAAGCCGGTTTTTATCCGCCATCGCACCGCCGCTGAAATTTCCGCCGCCGGCGAGGTCAAAATCGAAGAGCTGCGCGACCCGCAGGCCGACAAGGACCGGGTGCAAAAGCCGGAATGGCTGATCATGGTGGGCGTCTGCACCCATCTGGGCTGTGTGCCGCTGGGCCAGAAGGGTGATTTCGGCGGCTGGTTCTGCCCCTGCCACGGCTCGCATTACGATACATCAGGCCGCATCCGCAAAGGCCCGGCGCCCAATAATCTGGCCATACCGGAATATGTCTTTCTGGATGATGGCCGGGTCAAAATAGGTTAGGTGCACAAATGAGCGGACATTCTGAATTCCAGCCCACCAGCGCGCCGGTCAAATGGCTTGAGCGCCGGCTGCCGATCCTCAGCCTGATGCATGGCGCGGCGGTGGCCTTTCCGACGCCGAAAAATCTGAACTACTGGTGGACGTTTGGCGGCATCCTGATGTTCTGCCTGGGCGTGCAGATCATTACCGGCGTCATTCTGGTGATGCATTTCACCCCGCATGTCGATATGGCGTTTTCAAGCGTCGAACATATCATGCGCGATGTGAATTATGGCTGGCTGATCCGCTATATTCACTCCAACGGCGCGTCGATGTTCTTCCTCGCCGTCTATATCCATATGTTCCGCGGCCTGTATTACGGCTCCTATAAGGAGCCGCGCGAGCTGATCTGGATATTGGGCATGGTGATTTACGTGCTGATGACGGCGGCCGCATTCTTTGGCTATGTGCTGGTCTGGGGGCAGATGAGCTTCTGGGGCGCGACCGTGATCACCAATCTGTTCGGCGCCATCCCGCTGGTCGGCGATTTCCTGCTGTCGCTGCTCTGGGGCGGCTTTTCGGTGGATAATCCGACGCTGAACCGGCTGTTCAGCCTGCATTATCTGGTGCCGTTCCTGATTGCCGGCGTGGTTGTGCTGCATATCTGGGCGCTGCATGTGCCGGGCAACAACAACCCGCTGGGCATTGATGTAAAGGGGCCGCAGGATACTGTGACGTTCCATCCCTATTACACGATCAAGGATACGTTCGCGGTGGTCATGTTCATGATTTTCTTCGCGCTGTTCGTGTTCTATATGCCGAACGCGCTGGGGGAGCCCGACAATTATATCGAGGCGAACCGCCTGTCGACGCCCGCACACATTGTGCCGGAATGGTATCTGCTGCCATTCTACGCCATTCTGCGGTCGATCCCGGACAAGCTGCTGGGCGTTATCGCCATGGGCATCGCGATTTTCGTGCTGTTCCTTGTGCCCTGGCTGGACACCTCAAAGGTGCGTTCGGCGCGCTTTCGTCCGCTTTACAAGCAGTTCTTCTGGCTGTTTCTGATCGACGCCCTGATCCTGGGCTATATCGGCGCCAAGCCCGCGGAAGGCATGTATCTGGTGATCGGACGCATCGCCACGGCCTATTATTTCCTCCACTTCTTCATCATCCTGCCGGTGCTTGGACTTGTGGAAACGCCCAAACCGCTGCCGGAAAGCATATCCAAATCCGTGCTGGATAAATCTGCTGCCGGCAAAGCGGCTTAAGGGGTGAGGAACATGAAAAACAAATCACAGATCATTCTGCGCTCAATTGTGCTGGCGGCGGGCCTGGCGCTGCTTCCGGCGGCTGCGCAGGCCTCTGAGGGTGTTGCGCTAAAGCAGGTGGACTGGAGCTTTAACGGCCCGTTCGGCACTTTCGACCGCCCGCAGCTAAAGCGCGGCTTTCAGGTCTACAAGGAAGTTTGCGCCGCCTGTCATTCGATCAAATTTGTCTCCTACCGCAATCTTTCCGAAGCAGGCGGGCCGCAATTCACCGAGGCCGAGGTCAAGACCATCGCCGCAGCCGGCAATGTAACCGACGGCCCCAATGCCGATGGTGAAATGTTCGAACGCCCGGCCGAGCCAAAGGACCGCATCGTCAAGCCGTTCCCCAATGACAATGCCGCCCGCGCCGCCAATAATGGCGCATTGCCGCCCGATCTGTCGCTGATGGCCAAGGCGCGCAAGAATGGCCCGGATTACCTTTATTCTGTGCTCACAGGCTATGCCGAGCCGCCCGAAGGCGTGGTGATGGCGGATGGGATGAACTTCAACCATTACTTCCCCGGCCAGCAGATCGCCATGCCCCAGCCGCTGTCGGATGATCAGGTGACCTATGAAGATGGCACGCCCGCCACGCTCGACCAGATGGCGCAGGACGTGACGGCCTTTCTGATGTGGACGGCGGAACCCAAGCTTGAGGATCGCCACAAGCTGGGCCTCAAGGTCATGATGTTCCTGGTCCTGTTCGCCGGGCTGTTGTTTGCAACTTACAAGCGCGTCTGGAAAGACCAGCACTGAGATGCGGGCATTGCGCGTGTGATCTGCATCACACCACAACCTGTCCCCTGACTTGTCCGCCGCAGCTTTCGAGCGTTTTGTTTTCGCACTGAATCGGACCCCCTCCCAACCTTCCCCTTTCCGGGGGAGGAGGTATTCGCGGCGAGGTTCCCTCCCCTTGTAAAGGGGAGGGATAGGGAGGGGTTCAACAATATGCGAGAAAGCCAGGCTTGTTTCAATCAGATCGCAAAACGCTTTAACGAAGGCGGAAGCTTTAGCGAAGGGGGAGGCCGTTGCCGGTGCGGGTTCTGATTATCCGATATCTTCCCAGACGATGCGTTTGCGCATCAGTTCCGAATGGCGTTTTTCCAGATAGGCGTCGGAACGGCCGATAAAATCTTCCATTTCCTTGCGGGCGCGTTCGGCGTCGCGCGAGACAATGGCCTGATACAGGCTTTCATAGGTCTCGATCTGGTAGCGTTGTTCGCGTTCGGAATAATTCAGTGTGATCCCGGAACTGTTGGTCATCATATGCACCGATGACACCAGCAGGCCGATGGCCGGATTGCCCGACGCCCAGGCGATGAGATCGTGAAATTTGCGATTCTCGTCCTGATAGGCGTCATTATCGCCGACACAGTTTCGCAATCTGGCGATACATGCCTTCAATCGCTCCAGATCGTCATGGCGGGCATTGCGCGCCGCCATTGCCGCCATGCCGGGGCTGATCACCTGGCGCAATTCAATCAGCGAGCGAAACGGTGCATCCAGGAATTGCAGCAGCAGCGCCAGCGTGCTGGCCAGATTACGGGTATGCGGCTCGTCCACCACCGGGCCGCCGCCGGGGCCGGGTTTGATGCTCAGAACGCCCTGTAATTCCAGAAAGCGCAGCGCTTCGCGCAAGGTGGCGCGGGCGACGCCATAGCGCTCCACCATTTCATGCTCGGGCGGCAGTTTTGCGCCGGGCAGCAGGCGTTTATCGGCGATTTCGCGCACAATGCCCTGCGCCACCCGGATCGCCATCTTGCCGCCGCGGCCATGACCGCCATTACTGTCCTTGCCGGGAAACCCGATCAGGTTTTCCGTTGCTTCCGCTTTATCTGTCATATCTCAACCTAACAGGTTTGTTCACACCGGTCAGCCTAAAAGCTTGGTTAATCCGCGAATATTGGCCTCGCATTCGCGCATCATGCTGTCGATGATATCCGCTGCGGGGCGGACATCATGAATGCCGCCAATGCCCTGACCGGCGGGCAGGCAGGCGCGGTCGGGGTCAACCTTCTGATCCGGCCCTTGCGTCACGCCCATTACACCGGCCTTCAGGCTGGTGACCATCTGTTTGGGGAAGGGCTGTAATTCATCCTTGCGCTTTTCCCAATCATCCACATAGGCGTTGCGGATCACCCGCATGGTCTTGCCGGAAAAGCATTTGGTGACGATGGTGTCGGCGCCGCCATGTTGCAGAATCTGTTCCTGATAGACACGGCCCGCGCGCGCCTCGGTGGCGGCGATAAAGCGCGTCCCGACCCATACGCCCTGCGCGCCCAGCGCCAGCGCCGCCGCCATGGTGCGCCCATCCACAATGGCGCCCGCCGCCAGCACCGGAATTTTAACCGCGGCGGTAATTTGCGGGATCACCGCCATGCCCGCCACCTGGCCGGTATGGCCGCCGGCTTCGGTGCCCTGCGCCACCACCATGTCGCAGCCGGCCTGTTCGGCCTTTTGCGCATGGGCGACCTGCCCGCACATCACCACAACTTTCAGCCCGCCTTTGTGGCATTTCTCGATCACCGCATGGGGAACGCCCAATCCGGCAATGAAGGAAGACGCGCCCTCTTCGATGATAATGTCGATGGCGGCATCGATGGTTTCGGGTTGCGCCGCCAGCAGATCCACGCCGAACGGCTTTTTGGTCAGCGCCCGCACGGCGCGCATCTCGGTGCGGATTTCTTCCGGCGTCGCCGCCGCCATGCCCAGCGTGCCGTAACCGCCCGCCTCTGACACCGCCGCACAGATCCGCGCATAGGCGACGCCGCCCATACCCGCAAGGAAAATTGGCTTTTCGATTCCGAACATATCGCAGACCGGGGTTCTGATGGGCATGGCGTTCTTCTCCTTATTTGCGCTGGCGTGTCGTTTTTTTGCTGTCAGCGGATTATAGTTGATTATAATAGATTGAACGAGCAGCGCCATAGCCTGGCGGTGTAAAAGCAGGGAGAAAAACGCGATATGGGTGAAACACTTAATTTCAGCGAAAAAGCGTCTATCGTCGGCATTGGCGAAACCGATTATGTCAAGGGCGCCAAGGTAACCGCCGTCGAAATGATGCTGGAAGCTGGCCGCAAGGCCATCGCCGATGCAGGGCTTAGCCCGCACGATATTGACGGCCTGGTGCCGGCGCCTGTCTACACCACATCGGAAGAACTGGCGGCCAATCTCGGCATCGAGAATTTGCGCTATGCCTCAACCGTGCATATGGGCGGCGCCAGTCCGACCACGGCGATCCAGAACGCCGCCGCCATGGTGTCGCTGGGGGTGTGTAACAATGTGCTGATCACGCTGGGCTGGAATGGCTATTCGGCCCTGCGTCCAAAGCCCGGCATCCCGCCAAGCCGTCCGATGGGCATGAACACGCTCGACACGACGATCAAGGATTTCTATATGCCCTATGGCATTACGTCCCCCGTGCAGATGTATAGCTGGTTCGCCATGCGCCATAAAAAGCTGTACAATGTGCCCGACGAAGCGACCGGCCATATCGCCGTTGCGGCCCGCAAGCACGCCCAGCTCAATGACCGCGCCTTCATGAAGGGGCAGGAGCTGACCATGGACCAATATCTGAAGGCGCGCTGGATTTCCGAACCCATGCGGCTTTTCGATTGCTGTCTGGAAACCGATGGCGCCTGCGCTGTCGTGATTTCCCGCACCGAACGGGCCAAGGACATGAAAAAGCGCCCGGTCGTCATCATGGGCTGCGCCGAAGGCCATCCTTATCCCGCTGACGATATTGCCTCGCGCCCGGACCTGTTCAAGTTTGGCCTCAGCTATGCGGCGCCCGAAGCGCTGGGCATGGCGGGCATCAAGGTGCATGACGTGGACTTCCTGCAGATTTATGACTGCTTTTCCTATGTCGTGATGTTGCAGATGGAGGCGCTTGGCCTGTGCAAGCGCGGCGAAGCCTATGATTTCGTCAAGGATGGCAATATCGAACTGGGCGGGCGCTATCCGCTAAACACCCATGGCGGCCTGCTCAGCCAGGCGCATGTGTGGGGCCTCAATCACGTCGTCGAAGCGGTCAAACAGTTGCGCCATGAAGCAGGCGCGGCCCAGGTCAAGGATTGCGAACTGGGTCTGGTCACCGGCTGGGGCGATCTGGGCGACGGCAGTCTGGTAATTTTGCGGAGGTAATGCAGTTATGAGCGAAACAAAAGTCAAAAATAAGCCCTCACGGCCCATCCCGCGTCCGATCGAGCCCGTCAACAAGGGTTTCTGGGACGAATGTCAGGGCGGCGTGCTGCATTTCCAGAAATGCGACGGATGTAATAAATTCCGGCATCTGCCGCGCAATATGTGCGCCTATTGCGGTTCGCCGGAATGGCATTGGGCGCCTTCCACGGGCAGGGGAAAGCTGTTTTCCTGGACTATCGCGCATATGCCGATGCACCCGGCCTTTGTCGCTGATGTTCCCTATGTGGCGGCCATCATCGAAATGGAGGAAGGCGTGCGTCTGGTAAGCTGGCTGCGCAGCGTCGTGCTCGAAGATCTGGCGCTCGATATGCCGGTCAAGCTGATGTACGAACGCATTACGGATGACTTCCAGCTGCCCTGTTTCGTACCGGCATAAGCAATTTCCGGAAGGGGGTTGAACAAAGCCCCTTCCGGATAGCCATTCCTGATCAAAACTACTTTACCCATAATAAAATAATGGATAATAATGATGGACCGCGCACTATAAGCGGCAAACGGGAGGTACCGCATGGCCACAAGCAATGGGCGCGCAATTGATTATGACGCGCTGGTTAAACCGGACGCCGTACATGGCGATTGCTATATCGATCCCGATATTTTCGCCGATGAATTAAAGAAAATATACGGGCGCGGCTGGGTCTATATCGGCCATCAGAGTGAAATTCCCAATGCCGGGGATTATGTGCGTAAATGGATCGGCCTGCAGCCGGTGATTTTTTCACGCGACAAGGCCGGCAAATATCATGTGCTTTTCAACCGCTGCACGCATCGCGGCGCGTCGATCTGCCAGCATGACAAGGGCAATACCGGCGGCTTCCGCTGTGAATATCATGGCTGGTTCTTCCGCCTTGATGGGGCGCTGCAGGCAATCCCTTATGTCGAAGGATACGGCGATAATTTCGACAAGGCCCAGCACAATCTGCGCCGGCCGGCGCGTGTGGATGAGTATCGCGGTTTTGTGTTCGCCAGCCTGTCGCCAACTGGCATTCCGCTCACGCAACATATCAGCGGGCCGGCCCAGCGCCAGATTGATTATGCCTGCGATCTGTCACCAGAAGGCGAGCTTGTGGTGCAAAGCGGGGCGACCAAGCTGGCCTATAATGGCAACTGGAAGCTGCAGATGGAAAATTCCATTGACGGCTATCATCCGAATTTCACCCATCAATCCTTTATCAGCACGCTGGAGCGCCTGACCGGCTCCAAGGTCGAAATCTTCAGCGGTCACGCCAAGACGCAATCGCGCGATCTTGGCATGGGCTGCAGCAATATTGATTCGCGCCGTGCGAATATTGAGCATCCACAGGCCCAGGCGCGCTTGAAGATGATGCAGGGCACCAGCTGGGGCAAAAAATATTATGACGATCTGGTCGCGGCGCATGGCAAGGAGCGCGCCGAGGAAGTGCTGATCGTCAATGGCACACATATGAATGTGTTTCCCAATCTGGTGGTGCTGGCGGGGCAGGTGCGCACCATTCAGCCCATCAGCACCGAGCGCACCGAGGTTTATTTGCGGCCCAGCCTTCTCAAGGGTGTGCCCGATGAAGTCAACACCCAGCGTATCCGGCAGTATGAATCCTTCTATACCACGGTGGGCGGCGGCATTCATGATGATGTGGAAATGTTCAACCGCGTACATGAAGGGCTGCGCTGCAGCCAGGATCCGTGGCTTATTTTCCAGCGCGGCCTGCACCGCGAACAGACCGATAATGACGGCACGATATTTTCTCAGGGTACGGATGAAACCGCCCAGCGCGGCATGTGGCGGCACTGGAAATCCGTCATGCAGCAGGACGCAAACGGATGAGCTCGCTGCGTGAAAAGGTGGAGAATTTTCTCTATAAGGAAGCCCGGCTGATGGATGAAAACCGCTATATGGAGTGGTTTGAGCTGTTCGCCGATCCGTGCCTGTATTGGCTTCCCGCCAATGAGGAGGACTATGATCCCAACAAGCATGCCTCGCTGTTTTATGGTGATCGTAATATTGTGAATAACCATGTGATACGCCTGACGGAAGGCAAGGCGTTCGCGCAGGAGCCGCGCTCGCGCATGCGCCGGGTGGTGTCCAACATTGAAATCGAGGATGGCGGAGAAGAAATCTCTGTGCATGCGAATTTCATCATCAATGAAATCCGCAAGCATGAGCAGCGCTACCATACCGGACGCACGCATTATAAACTTGCGCCAGAAGGCGGGTCGTTCAAGATCAAATACAAGAAATCCGTTCTGGTGAGCCTGGACGAAATGCAGGAAAATCTTACATTTCTGGTGTGACCGGCGCCGGCAGAGGCGCGCTGCCCTCACAGGAATGTCATTCAATATATACAAACCAGGAGAAGACAGATGCCCACGATTGAAGAACTGAACGCCAAATATGAGGCTAATCCGCTGGAAGGCATTATTCCGGGCGGCACGCGGACAAAGAAACGCGAAGAGCCGAAGCCGCAATCCTATTACGACGCCATCAAGAAGAAATTCGCCGAGGAGCGCGACCTGCGGGTGAATTACCGCCCCGAAGGCTCCAAGCAATATACTTCCGACTTCGAAGGCTCGCTGTCCAAATATCTGGACGATCCCTATGGCGGCGAAATCAAGCCGCGCGCGCCCATTAAGGACACGGTCGAAGTGCTGTTCATCGGCGGCGGATTTTCGGCGCTGCTGACCTCGGCGCGGCTGCGTGAACATGGCATTGAAAGCATCCGGATCGTCGAAAAGGCGGCCGATGTCGGCGGCACCTGGTACTGGAACCGCTATCCGGGCGTGGCGTGCGACGTGCCATCCTATGATTATCTGCCGCTGCTGGATGAAATGGATTATGTGCCCAAGCGGCGCTATGCGACGGGCGATGAAATCTATGCGCATTGCCAGGCCATCGCCAAAAAATACAATCTGTACGAACTGGCCGTCTTCCAGACCACCATTACCGAAACAAGGTGGGATGAAGACGAAAAAATGTGGAACCTGAAAACCGATCGCGGCGATCATATGAAGGCGCGCTTTGTGATCTGCGCCAACGGCACCCTGTCCAAGCCGAAGCTCGCCCGCATCAAGGGCATGGAGACCTTCAAGGGCCATTCCTTCCATACCTCGCGCTGGGATTATGATTATACCGGAAATGATCTTTCCAAACTCCAGGACAAGGTGGTCGGCATTATCGGCACCGGCGCGACGGCGGTGCAGGCCATCCCCGGCCTGGGCGCCAACGCAAAGGAACTATATGTGTTCCAGCGCACGCCATCCTCGATTGACATTCGCGATGACTGGGCAACCGATCCGAACTGGGCGCGCGCCCTGAAGCCCGGCTGGCAGGCCCGGCGCCGCGCCGCCTATATGAAAGAGCCGGTGCTGAGCGAAGATCAGCAGGCCGCCTATGCCGCGGTGTCGCGCGAGGAAAAAATCCGCAAGCAGGAAAATTCCAATATTGATCACATGATGCGCATTCATAAGCGCATTGATGAAATTGTGCGCGACAAGACCACGGCGGACGCGCTCAAGCCCTGGTACATGTTCATGTGCAAGCGCCCCTGTTTCCATGATGACTATCTGCCGACCTATAACCGCAAAAATGTGCATCTGATCGATACGCATGGCAAAGGCATCACCGAGATCAATGAAAAAGGCCCGGTGTTCGAGGGCAAGCAATATGAACTTGACCTGCTGATCTACGCCACCGGCTTCGAGGTGCAGAAAACCGGCATCTACAACAAAATCATCGGCAAGGGCGGGGTTGACCTGAATGATTATTATTCAGAAGGTATCCGCACCCTGGTCGGCATTCATTCGGCGGGCTATCCCAATTTGTTCATCATGGGCGGCTATCAGGCGTCGTTCCAGTTCAACCTGACCGACATATTGAACACCCAGGGCGAGCATATTGCCGCCTGCATCGATTATTGCCGCAAGAACGGCTATCACGCGATGGATGTGACGCCTGACGCCGAGGAATGGTGGGTGCAGGAAGTGATTTCCCATCGCGGCAAAACCACCCGCAATCAGGAATGCACGCCCGGCTATTATAATTTCGAAGGCGAGTTCAACCGCCGCCAGGACGGCACCTATAATGGCGGCTTCGTCAAATATATCGCCAAAATGGCCGAAGCGCGCGAGAAGATGGATCAGTATTTCACCTTCATCCGCAAGAATTAGGCGGGAAACACGGCGCGGCGCGGGGCAAGCGAGACGATTAATCGCATTTCCTCCGTCGCGCTCCTTTCCGCGGCGGGGCTTCTCACTATTATGGTTGGCCTGGCAGGCTTTGCGTTTTGGCCGGCTGGAGTCAGGATGGGGCAATGGCCAGCGCTGCGCTGACGGCGCGCTGGTCCTTTATCTGATTGTCATGGCGCTGGGGATTCGCATTGCGGCGGCCCGCAAGGTGCGGATGGGAATAGCCGGTTAACGCCCCCCTGTGACGGCCATCGCACCGCCCGCCGATAGATATTGCGCCAATGCGGCCAATCCAATAGGTTCGGGCCAGCATTTACCCAGCAAGCGAGATCCGGATGGCATCAACGATCAACAAGCAGAGCGCCCTTATTTTCGTCATGGTCACCATGTCGAGCAGCGACAATTCCATTGGCGATGATGAATTGCGCACCATTGGCGGCATAGTCGAAAGCCTGCCGGTTTTTAACGGCGTGGACCGCGATGCGCTTGTCGCCTCGGCGCAGGATTGCGTCAATATGCTGGAGCCGGAAGACGGGCTGGACGCGGTGCTGGGTCTGGTGAAGGAAGCGCTGTCGCCCGCGCTGCGCGAAACCGCCTATGCGCTGGCCTGCGAAGTGGCGGCGGCCGATGGCACACTGGAGCAGGAAGAGCTGCGCCTGCTGGAAATGATCCGCGATGAGCTTGATGTGGACCGCCTGCACGCGGCGGCGATCGAGCGTGGCGTGCGGGCGCGTTACACCACCGCGTGAGCCCGGATCCGGCCGGCGCCCCGGGCCGCGCGCGCATTGTGGTTACGGTGCTGTGCGCAGCCTATATGATCAGCCAGTTTCTGCGTTCCAGCACCGGGGTGATCGCGCCGGATATTGCGCATGAACTGCGCCTGTCACCGCAATCACTGGGGGTTCTCAGCGGCGCGTTTTTCTTTGCCTTTGCGGCGTCGCAAATTCCCGTCGGACTTATGCTGGACCGTTATGGCGCGCGGGCGACGACCAGCGGGCTGATGCTATTCGCCATTGCCGGATCGCTGCTGTTCGCCAATGCGCATTCGCTGTTCTGGCTCAGCATCGGGCGCGTATTGATGGGCATTGGCTGTTCGTGCCTGTTGATGGGGCCACTGATGATATATCCGCGCTGGTTTTCGCGCGCGCGTTTTGCCACTTTGTCGGGCATTCATATTGCGGCGGGCACGTTGGGCGCCATTACGGCGACGGCCCCGTTGGCCTGGATTGCGATCTGGATTGGCTGGCGCGGAGCGTTTACCGGCACGGCGATGCTTGCGGCGGGGATGGCGGCGCTGGTGTGGCTGATTGCGCGTGATACGCCGCCGGGGCAACGGGCGCCTCACCAACTGCACGAAAGCGCGCGCGAAAGCCTGTGGCAAAGTCTGCTGGGGTTTGGCGCGGTGCTAGCCAATCCCAGTCTGCCGCATTTGCTGCTGCTGCAATTTGTCGGGCTGGGCAGCGCGGCGACTTTGCTGGGCCTGTGGGCCAGCCCCTATCTGCATGATGTGCATGGGCTGGATGGCCCGGCGCGCGGCACTGTGCTGCTGGTGATGGCGGGCTGTTCGGCCGTGGGCATGCTGTTCTGGGGCCAGTTGGATATCCGCTTTGACAGCCGCAAAAAGCCGATCCTGCTCGGGGCCGGCATCAGCATGGCCATGCTGATCATCCTTGGCGCGCTGGCGGCGCCATCGCTTGCCACGGTCACCCTGATCTTTGCCCTGATGGGATTTTGCAATGGCTATGCGGCCATCGCCATTGCGCATGGGCGGGCGATTTTTCCCGATCATCTGGTGGGGCGCGGCATATCCCTGCTGAATATGGGCGGCATGACGGGCGCGGGGGTGATGCAATATATTGCAGGCGTGATTATTGGCCAGTTCGCCGCGCCCGGAACGCCCGCGCCGCCCGGCGCCTATCGCACGCTGTTTGGCTTTCTGGCGGTCAGCCTGCTAATCGCGTTGCTGAATTACAGCCGGATCCGGGATATAAGGCCGGGGCATGTTGCGGAGACCGGCTAGATGAGCCGTCAGGCGAAGAGAAAACAGCGATGAGCCGTCAGGCGAAGAGAAAACAGCGATGAGCCGTCAGGCGAAGAGAAAACAGCGATGAGCCGTCAGGCGAAGAGAAAACAATAAGCTCATGAACGGCATTGAAATCGGATATATGGCGGCGGCGCTGGGGGGCGTGATCAGCTTTCTGTCGCCCTGCGTGCTGCCGCTGGTGCCGGCCTATCTGTGCTTTGTGGCGGGTATTTCGTTTGACCGGCTGACGGATGCCAACGCGGAACCCGGCCCGGAACTGCGCCGTCAGACCATGGCCGGGGCCTTAGCCTTTGTGCTGGGCTTTACGACAGTGTTTGTGGCGCTGGGCGCATCGGCTTCGGCGATCAGCGCGCTGCTGATCGGACAGATGGATATGCTGGGCAAGGCGGCGGGCATTGTGATTGTGCTGTTCGGCCTGCATATGGCGGGGCTATTGCCTATTCCCTGGCTTAATCGCGAGGCGCGCTTTGCGCCCGATGAGCGCGGCGGCGGATTGCTGGGGGCCTATATTGTCGGGCTGGCATTCGCGTTTGGCTGGACGCCCTGTATCGGCCCCATTCTGGCGGCCATACTGGCGGTCGCCGCCAGTCAGGAAACCCTGAGCAGCGGCATGGCCCTGCTGGCGGTATATTCGCTGGGGCTGGGCGCGCCATTTTTACTGGCGGCCTGGGGCATGCGCGCCTTTATGGGCTTTATGCAGCGTTTCCGCCAGCATATGCGCAAGGTGGAATTGGCGGCGGGCGGGCTGCTGATTGTCACCGGATTGATGATTTTCTTCGGCTCGCTGCAATCTTTCAGCTATTTATTACTGGAACTGTTTCCCGCACTCGGCACCATTGGATGAGAGCATGACCAGCAACACTGACACACAGGCCCCGCGCGCCCGCCTGCGCAGCCTGATCGCCGCCAAATCCTTCGGCATATTTCCTGACGGGGCGGAAATCACTTTGGCCTCGGGCAAGAAAAGCAATTTCTATTTCAATATGAAACCCGCCATGCTGGATCCGGAAGGCGCGGCGCTGATCGGCGGGTTGATGCTGGATCAGCTTACGGGCGCAAAACCGGACCTGGTCGGCGGGCTGGAACTGGGGGCCATCCCCATCGCCTGCGCCGTGTCGCTGCTGAGCCATTTGCGCGGCACGCCGATCCCGGCCTTTATCGTGCGCAAGCAGGCCAAGGAACATGGCGCGAAACAGCGCATCGAAGGCTTTGCGCCGGGTGACGGCCTTGCAGGCAAGAACATTCTGATGGTCGAAGACGTGACCACCACCGGGGGCTCGATCCTTGACGCCATTGCCGTGGTGCGCGAGGCGGGCGGCATTGTGACGCGCGCCTTTACCGTGGTCGACCGGCTGGAAGGCGCGGAAGAGACGTTACGCGCGGCGGGCGTGGAACTGACGGCGCTGTTTACCGCACGGGATTTTCTGGGGTGATGGGTGCAAATTAGTACTTGATACGTATCTCGTCTCATGCTATAAACAGGGATAGTTGATGATCCGGTCCTTTCGAAGCGCGGAGACGGCGCGCCTTTGGCAGGGCCTGACGAGCCGTAAACTGCCAAAGAACATTCAGGATCGGGCCATGCGAAAGTTGCGGCAACTGGACGCGGCCGTGACGATGGATGATCTGCGCCAGCCGCCCAGCAACCGGCTTGAAGTGCTGAAAGGCGATCGCAAGGGGCAGCTATCTATCCGCATTAATGACCAGTGGCGGATTTGTTTCCTGTGGACCGAGGGTGAAGCCCGTGAAGTAGAGATTGTCGACTATCACTGAAAACCCCAGGCTGATAAAGAATAGTCACGAGCCGTCAGGCGAAGACAGGCAAGAAGTACCATGACCCTGCTGCATAACCCGCATCCCGGTGAAATCCTGAAACTGGAATTTCTCGATGAATTGGGCATAAGCCAGAACAGGCTGGCCCATGCCATTGGCGTGCCGCCCAATCGCATTCACGCCATCGTCAAAGGCGCACGCGATATTACCGCCGACAGCGATCTGCGCCTGTGCAAATTTTTTGGCCTGTCTGAGGGATATTTCCTGCGCCTGCAAAACGCCTTTGACACGCTGGAGGCAAAACGCAAAATCGCGCCGCAAATTGCCAAGATCCGGCCCTGCACCGCCATGGCATGAGCCGGGCTGGCCGTTGCGATAGCCTATGATCAAGATTAATTCAGGAAATTACCATGGTTGTTGAAAGCAGAAAGATCGGCCCCAACCGGTACCGCGAAATTGCCGGGCGCGATTATGAGGATTTCACCATTGGCGATATTTATGAACATCGCCCGGGGCGCACCATATCCGAGGCCGACAATACATGGTTCACATTGCTGACCATGAACACCCATCCGCTGCATTTCGATGCGGCCTTCGCGGCGCACAGCGAGTTCGGCAAACAGGTGGTGGTCAGCACGCTGACTTTATCCATCGTGGTGGGCATGAGTGTTTCCGATGTCAGCCAGAAGGCCATCGCCAATATGGGCTGGACCAATATTGAAATGCCCGCGCCCGTATTCGTGGGCGACACGATTTATGCCGAATCCGAAGTTATCGCCAAGCGGGAATCGAAGTCGCGCCCAAATCAGGGGCTGGTCAGCGTACGCACCACCGGAAAAAAGGCCGATGGCACGGTGTTCATGACATTTGAACGCACGGTGCTGATCCCCAAACGCGGCCATGCGGTCGATGAACCCCCTGCATGGCAAGGAGCCTGATGTGAATAATCAGATTACGGATGAACAGGAAAATGTCATTCTGGACGCGGTGGACCGGTTTCTGGAGCGCGACGTAAAACCCTATGCGCATGCGCTGGAACAGGCCGATGAATATCCCCATGAAATCGTCGAAAAAATGAAGGCGCTGGGCCTGTTCGGCGCCACCATTGCGGCGGAATATGGCGGGCTGGGGCTGGGCGCGCGCACCTATGCGCAGATTGTCGAGCGTGTTTCCACGGTGTGGATGTCGGTGTCGGGCATTTTCAATTCGCATCTGATCATGGCCGCCGCCGTGCAGCGCTTTGGCACAGAAGAACAGAAGCAGCGCTTTCTGCCGCGTTTCGCCACCGGCGAATTGCGCGGCGGCATTGCGCTGACCGAGCCCGATGCCGGCACCGATTTGCAGGGTATCCGCACCCATGCGGTGAAAAAGGGCGATCGCTATGTGATCAATGGCGCGAAAACCTGGATCAGCAACAGCATTCAGGGCCAGGTTCTGGCGGTGCTGGTGAAAACCGAAAAACGCGATGAGTTGCGCCACAAGGGCATGAGCCTGCTGCTGACCGAAAAGGGCAAGGGCTTTTCCGTCACGCGCAAGCTGGAAAAAATCGGCTATCGCGGCATCGACACCGGCGAGCTGCTGTTTGAAGATCATGAAGTGCCCGCCGAAAATCTTATCGGCGGCATCGAAGGGCGCGGGCTGAACCAGATCCTGGGCGGGCTGGAGCTGGGCCGCATCAATGTGGCGGCGCGCGGCGTGGGCATTGCGCGCGCCAGCCTGAATGACGCGGTGGCCTATGCGCAGATCCGCAAAACCTTCGGCGTGCCCATCTGCGAACATCAGGCGATCCAGATCAAGCTGGCCGACATGGCGACCAGTGTCGAGGCGGCAAAGCTGCTGGTGCGATCGGCGGCGGAAAAGTATGATGCGGGCGAACGCTGCGACATGGAAGCGGGCATGGCCAAGCTGTTTGCATCCGAAGCCGCGCTGACCAACAGCCTGGAATGCATGCGCATTCACGGCGCCTATGGATATAGCCGCGAGTTCAATGTGGAGCGCTATTACCGCGACGCGCCGCTGCTGGCGATCGGCGAAGGCACCAATGAATTGCAGCGCCAGATCATCGCGCGCGCATTGATCGCCCGCAACCCCGCATGAGCGCATTGGGCCTGCCATTGCTGGGGGTGCGGGTTCTGGCGGTGGAGCAATATGGCGCGGGGCCATTTGGCACCATGTTTCTGGCCGATCAGGGCGCGGAAGTTATCAAGATTGAAAATCCCGCCGAAGGCGGCGATGTGTCGCGGGGCGTAGGCCCGCATTTTTTTGCATCCGGCGACAGCCAGTTTTTTCACAGCTTCAACCGCAACAAAAAAAGCCTGACGCTGAACCTGAGCAGCGCGGAGGGCCGCGCTCTGTTTCGCAAACTGGCGGCAAAGGCCGATGCGGTGGCGTGTAATCTGCGCGGCGATGTGCATGCCAAACTGGGGCTGACATATGATGCGCTGAAAGATGTGAACCCGGCCATTGTCTGCGCGCATCTCAGCGCCTATGGCCGCAGCGGCCCGCGCGCTGACTGGCCGGGCTTTGATTATCTGATGCAGGCGGAGGCGGGCTATCTGACGCTGACCGGCGAACCCGATGGCCCGCCCGCCCGCGCCGGGCTTTCGATCATTGATATGATGACCGGTCTTGCCATGTCCTATGGGCTGGTGGGCGCGTTGCTGGCCGCGCGCACGGCCGGCCTGGGCCGCGATATTGATGTCAGCCTGTTTGATCTGGCGCTGCATAATCTTTCATATATCGCCACCTGGTATCTGGCGGCGGGCGATGTGCAGAAGCGGCTGCCGCGCTCGGCGCATCCCTCGATCACCCCTTCCCAGCTTTATCCGGCGGCGGATGGCTGGATATTCATCATGTGCAACAAGGAAAAATTCTGGCATTTGCTGTGCGATATTCTGAACCGGCCGGAATGGAAAACCAGCCAGGATTATCTGAACGCCGCGCAGCGGCTGGCGAACCGGGATCAGCTTAATCTTCAGCTTGACGATATTTTCCGTACACGAACGGTTGCGGAATGGCTGGCGCTATTAAATGGCCGGGTGCCCGCCGCGCCCATCTATGATGTGGGGCAGGCGCTGGAAAATCCCTATGTGGCGGCCATCGGCGGCCTGCACAATTACACGCTGGCGGATGGCGAGGAATATCGCATGGTGGCGCCCCCCATCCGTACCGAGGGGGTCGATGCGCCGCGCAGGGCCGCCCCGGCGCTGGGCGCGGATACGGATGCGCTGTTGCGGGAAATCGGCCTGATGGATGCGGAAATTGCCGCACTGCGGGCGCGGAAAATTGTTTGAATGCGATGCGATCCAGAATCAGCTAACATAACCTAGCGAAACAATGACATTTGGAACGCATAATGGAACTCACGGAGATTGTTTCTGCTGTAACACCCATAGCTACTCTGATTATCACAGGTCTAGCAACTCTAGCAGCATTCCGCTCAGCCGATTCAGCACGGATCGCGCAGCAAGCGTTGAGCGATGCTGAATATAGAGCAGCTCGACGTCAAATTGGCACCACTGCAATTGAGTTACTGGCACAGGGGAAGCTAATAGATTCCAGATGTAATGATCTAAAAAATTCCTATAGAACATTATTTGCTTTTGCCAACAGAACAGGCAGTGGCATTCTCGATAAAACACTTGATGAGATAGATGAATCTCTGAAGAAAAATTTTGAGCGGTCAGACTTCGCTAAACTTTTCACCACAAGTGTCACAAGCCTGACAAAGGTTTCACTAGATGAAATCGACAGAATACAAATGAGACTATCCGCCCTTCTTGCGGAATCACATGCAGAACTGCAAGAATTTGACCAGAAGCATTCTTCTATTGAGGGGCAGATAACCCCCTATAGAGAAAAAACAATTAGAGGCAGTAACAATTCTTGATTTATCGGCAACAGTCAAAATTATTTACCGGTGATGGGCTGCCACGGAAGGACCTCCGTCATCGCGAGCCGCGAAGCGGCGTGGCGATCCAGAACAACGAACATAGGCCTTTCTGCTTGGCTCCTGGATTGCTTCACTTCGTTCGCAATGACGAAAAGGGCGTAGCCGTTTCCATGAACATTCCGCGCTATTCCTTGCCGCCTTTGGCGAGACGTTCAAGCTGTTCCTGCATCGCATCGAGGCGCGCGCGCAGTTCCGCCACCTCATCGCCGCCGGATGCAGGCGCGGCGGGCCGCGCCCTGGCGCCCGCTTCCTTGGCCATGCCAAAGGGCGCAAAGCGCTGCATGGCTTTTTCCACCAGTGCTATATTCTGTTTGGCGATGTCTTCAAACGGCTTCATGCCAGGCACCTTGCTCAGCACCCCGGTGAACTGTTCCTTGATCGCCTCCTGATTTTTCTGGAATGTCTCCATCACATTTTCCAGATAATTCGGCACGAAGGGCTGCATGACATTGCCATACATGCCGATCAGCTGACGCAGAAAATTGACCGGCAGCAGGGTCTGCCCGCCCTTGCCTTCTTCTTCAAAAATAATCTGGGTCAGCACGGAACGGGTAATGTCCTCGCCGGTCTTGGCGTCATAGACGGTGAATTCCCGACCAGCCTTAACCATTTCGCTAAGCTGCTCCAGCGTCACATAGCGGCTGGTGGCGGTATTATACAGCCGCCGATTGGCGTATTTTTTGATGACGATCGGCTCGGAACCGCCTTCAGTTGTTTCTGCGTCGGACACTTCATAAATCCTTATGCTAAAACTGCCTTGATGATAGCGAAGCCATCGCCGCTGTATTATACTCAGGGCCATTGTCACCCTGTTATGCTGCATTGCGCAAGAGCAGTGTTGCGGCAAATTCCTTAAGCCATTCAAAACAAAAGGATCCGTCCATGACTGAAGTCGTAATCGTTGGCGCCGCGCGCACCCCGGTTGGTTCATTTAATGGGGCGCTGAGCGCGCTTCCGGCGCATGAGCTGGGCAAAATCGCCATTATCGCGGCGCTGGACCGTGCCGGAATTGGCCGCGAAGAAGTGACCGAGGTGATTATGGGGCAGATTCTGAGCGCCGGCGAAGGGCAAAACCCGGCCCGGCAGGCCTCGATTGCCGCCGGCATTCCGGTGCAGGCTCCGGCCTGGGGCGTGAACCAGCTTTGCGGGTCCGGCCTGCGCTCGGTGGCGCTGGGCTTTCAGGCCATCATGAATGGCGACAGCAATATTGTCGTTGCGGGCGGCCAGGAAAGCATGAGCCAGGCCCCGCATGTCATCCATCTGCGCAATGGCGTTAAAATGGGCGCGACCGAGATGATCGACAGCATGTTGAAAGACGGGCTTTGGGACGCCTTTAACGGCTATCACATGGGCAATACCGCCGAGAATGTAGCCGAGCAATGGCAGATCACCCGCGAGCAGCAGGACGCCTTTGCGGTGGCGTCGCAAAACAAGGCCGAAGCCGCCCAGAAGGCTGGCCGGTTCAAGGATGAAATCGTGCCCGTGGTAATCAAGACCCGCAAGGGTGAAACCACTGTGTCCGATGATGAATATATTCGCCACGGCGTCAGCATCGATGATCTGAAGGGCCTGCGCCCCGCCTTCCAGACCAATGGCGGCACCGTTACGGCGGGCAATGCCAGCGGCATCAATGACGGCGCGGCGGCGGTAACCCTGATGCGCCGCGATGAGGCGGAAAAGCGCGGCATCAAACCGCTTGCCCGCATCGTTTCCTGGGCGCAGTCGGGGGTTGACCCGTCCATTATGGGCACGGGCCCGATACCGGCCGCCAAAGCGGCGCTGGCCAAGGCCGGCTGGTCGGTGAACGATCTGGATCTGGTGGAAGCCAACGAGGCCTTTGCGGCGCAGGCCTGCGCGGTCAACAAGGAACTGGGCTGGGATATGGACAAGGTCAATGTCAATGGCGGCGCGATCGCCATTGGCCATCCGATCGGCGCCTCTGGCGCGCGGGTTCTGGTGACCCTGCTGTATGAAATGCAAAAGCGCGACGCCAAAAAGGGGCTTGCAACTTTGTGCATTGGCGGCGGTATGGGTATTGCGATGTGCCTTGCGCGCGATTAAATACGGGACTGACGGCAACCAACGTCCCCGAAACTGGTTTCGGGGACGTTTGATTTTCCGGATAAACCAGACAAAGTTTGAGGCGATTACATGACACGTGTGGCATTGGTCACGGGCGGGACGCGCGGAATTGGCGCTGCTATTTCTATCGGCCTGAAGAAAGCCGGTTTTAAGGTTGCGGCCAATTATGGCGGCAATGATGCGGCGGCGGCCGCTTTCAAGGATGAAACCGGCATTGCCGTTTTCAAATGGGATGTCTGCAATTTTGAATCCTGCGCCGAAGGTATCGCAAAGGTCGAGGCCGAACTGGGCCCCATCGATGTGCTGGTAAACAATGCCGGCATTACCCGCGACGCCACACTGCATCGCATGAGCAAGGAAAAATGGCGCGAAGTGATTTCCACCGATCTGGATAGCGTGTTCAATATGTGCCGCAATGTGATCGAAGGCATGCGCACACGCAATTATGGCCGCATCATTTCCATTTCGTCGATCAATGGGCAAAAGGGCCAGGTGGGCCAGACCAATTATTCCGCGGCCAAGGCCGGCGTGATCGGCTTCACCAAGGCGCTGGCGCAGGAAAATGCGTCAAAGGGCATTACGGTCAATGTCGTGTGCCCCGGCTATATCAATACCGACATGATGAAGGATTTGCGGCCCGACGTGCTGAAAGGCATTATTGACACGATCCCTTCCGGTCGCCTTGGCGAACCCGAAGAAATTGCCGATGGTGTCGTCTATCTGGCGGATGAGAAGGCCGGATTTATCACCGGCGCAACCCTGACCATCAATGGCGCGCAATATATTGCCGGCTGATTAACCATGATGGAATTTTTTTCGGCCTGACCCTGTCTTGCCCCCCGGGCCGCAGAACATCGCGAAATTAATTACTCCCGACTTCAGGAAAGGTAAAATCCCGCGG
Source organism: Alphaproteobacteria bacterium (assembly GCA_023252275.1). GTDB lineage: Bacteria > Pseudomonadota > Alphaproteobacteria > UBA11222 > UBA11222 > UBA11222. Next base: position 3,355 of record JAHHGO010000024.1, on the reverse strand, counting down.
AAAATTGCGGGATTTTTGCTGTTTCTGTGACATTTTCCGGACGCGCCTTAATCTATCTTAATTTATTTATGCGATCCTCGGCGGGCATGAACAGCCCATCTCTTATAAAAGAAACGGCAGAGGACCGCCGCGAGCGGCTCGCCATTGCCGCGCAGTTGATCAATGGCGCGGTAAACCCGCTATGGAATCTGGGGCGTTATTCCGTGCTGGGCTGGCGCATCAGCGACGGCGGCATCGAAATCGTCACCATGGCGACAACCGAATTATTGAAGTTCTGCAAAACTTCCGATGAATATACCAATGGCGCGCGCCAGATGGACGACCGGCGCTTTCAGGCCGTGCGCAATGTAACGGGTGTTCAATCCACCATGATCACGCTGCCTGACGAGATTGGGCATGGACCGGGGCTGGTGCCGCCCAGCCTTGTCAATTCCGTGATCACACGCTATTCGGTCACCAAAACCGCGCACCGGGCGGTTGGGCTGTTTGACATTGTCGGATTTTCGAAGAACGATCCGCTGGAACAGGTGGCGCAGCTCAACTCGCTCGAATATTCCATCAATATTGCGCATAAGCGCCTGAGTGATGTGGGCATCCAGATAAATCTGGCGCGATCCACCACAGGGGACGGATTCTATGTGTGGAACCGTGACACCGGACCCGATGCCGATATTGCCAGCTATCTTCTGGTCATGCTGGCGCTGGCCGATAATGCGACGGCGCGTCTGCGCTATGGACCTGATATGGCGCCCCAGCTTCGGATCTGCTTTTCCGTGGGGTCGCATTATTCATACTATCAGGTGGAGGGGCTGAACCCGCGCGGTTATGATTATATTGTTGGGGAAGTCACCATTTCGCTGGCGCGGATGATTGACCGCTGCCTGCCGGGGCAAATTCTGATCGGCGAATTTGAACGGCCGATACCGCGCGGCGGCAAAATTCTGAATACCCCGGGCTTTGTGGAGCAGGCGTCGCTGACTCTGGACAAATTCAAGGGCATGAGGCTGTCGGGCGGCAACATTGCCCAATGCGCCTGCTATCTGACAGGTGAGGAAGTCGGCGGCGGGTTCTTCAATATTCTGCGCTTTGAAATCCAGGACAAGCATGGCTTCCTGCATCACGCCTATAATCAGAAAATGAATATTGTTCTGGCGCCGCGCGAAAAAGCGGGTGATCCCTCCCACATCTATCTGGGCATGCGGCAGGAAGAGCTGAGCGATTTCGAAGCCAGAATTTCAAAAAAAGACGCCGAAGCGCAAAGTCAGCGCGAATAAAATTCGACAATCAGGTTGGGTTCCATGATCACCGGATAGGGCACGTCCGACAATTGCGGGGTGCGCACAAACACGGACTTCAGGGCGCGATTATCGACATTGAGATAATCCGGCACCTGACGTTCAGCGGATTCGAGCGCCTCAAGCACCATGCCGAGCTGGCGTGACTTTTCCCGGATCTCAACCACATCGCCTTCACGCACCCGATAGCTGGGAATGGTGACCCTGGAGCCATTGACGGTGACATGGCCGTGATTAACGAACTGGCGCGCCGCAAACACTGTGGGCACGAATTTTGAACGATACACAATGGCGTCAAGCCGGCGTTCCAGCAGCCCGATCAGATTTTCACCGGCATCGCCACGGCCGCGCACAGCCTCTTCATAGATGCCGCGAAACTGCCGCTCGCTGATATTGCCGTAATAGCCCTTCAGCTTTTGCTTGGCGCGAAGCTGAATGCCGAAGTCCGACAATTTGGTCTTGCGGCGCTGGCCATGCTGACCCGGACCATATTCGCGCTTGTTCAACGGGCTTTTGGGCCGGCCCCAGAGATTTTCTCCCAGACGACGGTCGATCTTGTGCTTGGACTGTTGCCGTTTAGACATAAATTTTCCCGGACCTTGGTATCCGCCGACCTGTAAGATGGAATGACAGATGTATGAAAGACAAAGGGGCCGCACCTGAACCAGCGGGCCCGCAATTCGGGGCTAATATACGCAGAAAGCCCGGCCTGTCAATTCTTATCCCCTGTAATCCTTCGGATCAGGGATGGAAAGCCACATCACATAGGCCGTGATCCCCGCCATCATGACAAAAGCCACAATAAAAGGCACTTCTGGCGCGAAATGATAGAGCGCCGCACCCAGCAGCGGCCCCAGGCCAAAGCCCAGAGAACCCGCAGACATGCTGATGCCGGCCAGGCCGCCCTGCTCATAGGGGGCCACTTTCAGGCTGGCCGCCGCCGAATTGCCCGGCTGGCTGAACCCCAGCCCCAGCCCCACCAGCACCATGCCGGCCAATAGCGGAATAAGGGTCGATGAAGCAATCAGCACCGCCACCCCGGCAAGGACGGTGGGCGCGCCCAGCCGCATCAGTACCCTTGGGGTTAAACGGAAGGGGCGGATAATCAGAAACTGCGAGCCCATTGAGACAACCGCCATCAACGCCAGCGCAATGCCGACATCACGCGCCGTCTGGGCCGCGGTCAGATGCAGCTTGTCCTGAAAATAAAAGCCGCCAACCTGATGCACGGTTGCCATTACATAGGATGTGAAGAAATTTATGATCAGAAAGGGCCGGATGCGTCTATCGGTGAAATGCAGCTTTTTCATACCCGGCGGGGTCAGCCGCATGGGCGGCTCCGGCAGGAACAGCCAGATCAGCACAGCGCTGATCAGCGCCACCAGCGAGGCCACGTAGAGCGGCGCGATCAGGCTGATCAGCACCATGGCGCCACCCATAGCGGGGCCCAGGATCGAACCCAGCCCGAAGGCGGCATTCTGCAGCGCAATGCCCGCGGTGCGCTCTTCCGGGCCTGTGGTCACCGCGACAAAAGACTGCGAGGCCGGGAAAACCCCGCTCGCCACCAGTGCAAAGGCCATACGGGTCAGCAGCATCAGCGGATATACGAGCAGCAGCGGCGCAAGCCCACGCATCCCAACTTCAACCACCGCCGCAAACATCAGGGTGGTAATGGCATAGCCGATCAGACCGATAATCATGACCCGGCGCCGCCCTATGCTTTCAGCACGCCGCCCCCAGAACGGCCCGCCAAAGAAAAACATGGCCGCCGTTAGCGCGGATATCAGACCAACCTGAATTTCCATCAGGCCCAGTTCGCGCCCGATAGGAGCCAGCACGGCCAGCGTGACCGAACGCCCGATGCCCACCGACAATAACCCGCCAAACAGCAGCCAGTGCGACCAGGCGGGCCCAATTCCGCGCTCGGCCAGCGCCACCCTGGCCGCCTCCACGGCCAGGTCCGAGGTCGCCACGCCCTTGTCGACGATGTGCCGCTGCTTGATCCCGACCCGCTGCGTGATCCACTCGTCGGTGGTGTCGACCATCCTCTCCAGGTCCTT
>JAHHGO010000249.1 GCA_023252275.1 Alphaproteobacteria bacterium | reverse complement strand
TGTTTTGCTGATTCTGGCCGTGAGTGGCCTCCCGCAGGTTGCCCCAGCGGTTATCGTCGCGGACGCCATTGAGGTGGTCAAGCTGATTGGTGGGCCATTCGCCGGTCATGTACAGCCACGCCAGCCGGTGCGCGGCATACCGCTTCCCGTCAATCTGGATGTGGCGATAGCCTTCCGGGTGCAGGCATCCCGCCACATCGCCAACCCTGGCGTTGCTGCTGGTTTGCACACGCCGCGTAAAAACGCCAGTGTCAGGGTCGTAGTGAAGCAATTCTTTCAGGCGCGATTGAGTTAATTCAGCCATCTTCACGTTCACGCCGCCTTTCGATTTGCCGGATAATCCCGGTCGCCACATCGCCGATCATTCGGCCAGGCTGGGCATTCATCGCGGCATTCCACATGCTGATCTCCCGCCATAGCGCGGGTGGTTTTATATAACCCGTATCGCCGGGTTTCAGGTCACGGCGCTTCACATACCAGCCCGCATAGCCGATAGGGTCTTCGACGCTCTCGTCCGGGTCGTAGCGCAGAATGTTCAGGATGTCGAATGGCGTCGGGAACGCGCTGTTATCCCGGCGCCATGACGTGAAAGCCAGTTCAACCGCCCCAATCGGGTAATCGGCCAGGTCAGCCTGAAACAACCGTATAATCGCCGTCAATGATTCCGGCGTCCTGCCGAAAATGTTCATCGTCGTAAAGGCGTCCGTTAACAGTTCCGCCAAGCGCATCTGCGCCCGGGGGTCCTGCCCAACGCTCTGCGATCTCCAATTTTGCGGCGGCGAGGGCGTCCTCGATTCTGTCTTGCTTGCTTGCGGTATTGGGATAATTTTTTCGTCCATTTGCGGTCTCCGAATAGTCGTGCGTGAATCTATCGTCATTCAGCCAAGCGGCTGCGCCCTTCGCAAACCGCTCCGCCACCTCCCGGCTGGCCGCATAAGCATGCGCCCCGGCCAGAATATCCGCCTCTGAAAACCCTCGCTTGACGGCCTTCTGGTACGCCGCCATGGCTTTTTCGCGGTTGCCCGCCCGCTGTTTCGGGTACACCCGCCAGAATTGATCGAAAAGCTCCATACCAGCCCATGCCGCTATTCTTTCTTTAGGTGGACACCGCAAACTCTGAGTGTTTGGCAAATCTTGTGAAGAAAGGGACTCGGCAAAAGGAGGTTCGGTGTTTTCGTTTTCCGCATTTGCGGAAAGAGTTTTTGAATCTCCTCCCTCCTCCCTCCTCCCTCCTCCCTCCTCCATCAGCAGAGACTTTTCTCCATTTGGTGGAAACGGAGGTGCCTTAGCGGTGTTGATTTCTCCATTTGGTGGAAATTGGTCTTGCTTACCGGGGTGTATTTCCGGTCCATCCGCCTTTAACCCGACATAAATTCGGATTTCATCATTGATTAAGTGGATGGCATTTGGTGTTTTTGGCTTCTGCCACTTCCGGAAATTCCGAACTGCACCCAGCTTCCGGCCCGCCACTTCATATTGGCGGATGATGTTAAGCGCGGTCATTTCCTCAAGAAGAGGGTCTATCGCGCCGTCTTTGGTGGGGCGAAGGCGCATTCTCAATGTGAGGGGTTTCCATTCAAACACCCCCTGATCGTCAGCCTCCGTCCATAAGCCGATCAGCAGCATTTGCGCATCGCAGCTTAACTGGACGAACGCCTCATCGGTGAATAGGCCGGGGTGTATGCTTCTGATCCGCGCCATTATGACCCCCGATATTTATTGTTCAGCGCGCCGCTCATTGTGGTGATCCTGAACGGGTGCCTCTTGATTTTTTTATGTCCGCGCTGATTATATCCGCAACCAGGTCATAAATTTCTTCCGCACAAGCAGCAGGATCGGCCCATATCTCCGATCCTGTGAACCTCAGCACTTGGGCGCCCGAATAGATCATAGCGCGGTCACGCCGTTTGTCGTGCGCCGCTTGTAATTTGGTCTTTTCGTGGAAGTCGTGGCCGTCGCACTCTACTACAATGACTTTGTCACCACTTTTTAGGTGGATATCGATTAAAAAGTCAGCCCTGTAAGCGCCAATCTGGGATTGCGCACTTATCATCACACACTCCCACGGACACGCCGGGGTGTCGGTGCGATCGGTTCTACAAAAAACAAGGTCAACCCCGCCAGGACCGGCGAACCCCCAGCTATTTTGTCCTGCGACAAGCGCCGCCAGCAACAGCTTTTCCATGGGGCTTTGGCATCGCGCGGAAAGTTCGAGGAAGTGATTGTCGTAAATTTGCAGCGCGGAATCGACTGCTTCCTCGGCCACTTGGCGGCGGCACTCATTGATAAAGTCTTCAAGACGGTCTGGTTTTGTCATTTCAACACCTCTCATCGTACGCCCATGATGGGCAGGGCGGCTTGGCTAGATACAGGCGATGAGTCCCGTATTCAGCCAAGCCAGAACGCGGAGGATCAGCCCGCGTGGGGTAACAGCCAGGAGAAAGCCGTTGCGGGGATATTATGAAGCCGCTGGCGGCGTGTCAAGCCGGTCCGTTCAGTGCTGCGCTGCGCGCCATTATTGCTCTCTCAAATTATGCATACAGGCTGTGGGCACCTGTATGCGATGGGGGGCGCACCGCCATTTACGGCGTGACCCACACCCATATTCACGGCGCGGATGGTCAGAGCCACTAGCGTCCGTCCCGCGAATTTCATTCTAGTGCTGCGCGCCCATCGCGGCCTGGCCCAATGGCAGG
>JAHHGO010000248.1 GCA_023252275.1 Alphaproteobacteria bacterium | reverse complement strand
TTCTGTCAATATATGGATTTACGACATGAAATGCGTCGACGATTGCGCCATGCGGCGGTGCCGGTGATTTACTCCTGCGCAGTGGTTTACTTTGGCTACCATGCCATTCAGGGGGATCATGGCCTGATCACCTATCTGCGCTATGGCCAATATATCGGGTCGCTGCAAACCGAATATGATCAGACCGTTCGCGCCCGTGAAAGCCTGGAACATCGGGTGTCGCTGCTGCGCTCGCAAAGCCTCGATCCCGACCTGCTGGAAGAGCGCGCCCGCGACGTGCTGGGCTTTGCCCATCCAAATGACCGGGTAATCTATCTGGATCAGTTACCCAAGGATGGGGTTAAATCCGACTGATCATTTAATTTATCTGTTATTTCAATGATTTATTGATAATTTGCAGATCAGATCTGGTTCTGCACAGAGACTGGTGAAGATAGTTGAGGGAGCTTAGGGCTGGGATGGCTGCTGCATCTGCCAATAAACCTGCGAAGGCCGCGCGACAAAAAGCGCCGTCACAGTCCGGGCTGGAAAGCCTGCCCCATTTATATCGGGAAATGCTGCTGATCCGGCGGTTTGAGGAGCGGGCGGGCCAGATGTATGGCATGGGGCTGATCGGTGGCTTCTGCCATCTGTATATCGGGCAGGAAGCGGTCGTGGTCGGCATGAAGGCCGCCAGCCAGGAAGGCGATCAGATGATCACCGCCTACCGCGACCATGGCCATATGCTGGCCATGGGGCTGGACCCGAAGGGTGTGATGGCGGAACTGACCGGGCGTGCAGGCGGCCTGTCCAGAGGTAAGGGTGGCTCGATGCATATGTTCAGCGTCGAAAAGAATTTCTATGGTGGCCATGGCATTGTGGGGGCGCAGGTGTCGCTTGGCACGGGGCTGGCCTTCGCCAATCTCTATCGCGGCAATGGCGCGGTCGCCATGGCCTATTTCGGCGATGGTGCCAGCAATCAGGGCCAGGTCTATGAAAGCTTCAATATGGCCGAGCTGTGGCGGCTGCCGATTGTCTATGTGATCGAAAACAATCACTATGCCATGGGCACGTCGGTTGAACGCTCCAGCGCCATGCCCGATCTGCACCGGCGCGGCGAAAGCTTTGCCATTCCCGGCCGTAAGGTGGATGGCATGGATGTGCTGACGGTGCGCGATGCCGCGTCGGAAGCATTAGAGCATTGCCGTTCCGGCAAGGGGCCGATCATTCTGGAAATGATGACTTATCGCTATCGCGGGCATTCCATGTCCGACCCGGCCAAATACCGCACCACGGAAGAAGTACAGAAAGTGCGTGCCGAACAGGATCCGATCGACAGGGCGCGCGCCAGATTATTGACTGAGGGCCTGATCGATGAAGCCGGACTGAAAGAAATCGACCGCGATGTCAAAGCCATCGTTGCCGAGGCTGCGGAGTTTGCGCAATCAAGTCCGGAACCGGACCCTGCGGAATTGTTTACCGATATATTGCGCTGAAACGGAGCCAAAACAGAAATGCCCATCCAGTTGTTAATGCCTGCCCTGTCGCCCACCATGGAGGAAGGCAAACTTGTTAAATGGCTGGTCAGGGAAGGCGGCAAAATTCAGGCCGGTGACATCATTGCTGAAATCGAAACCGACAAGGCGGTGATGGAATATGAATCTGTGGATGATGGAATAATCGGCCGCCTGTTATTTCCCGACGGCGCGGAAGGCATCAAAATCAACACGCCCATTGCGCTGATATTGCAGGATGGTGAAGCCGCGACGGCGATGGATGGGTTTTCTGCCACAGCACCTGTTACGCCTGCGCCGGCTGCGGCGCCGGCAAAAGCGCCAGCAATGGCAAAGCCTGTAGCAGCAGCGAAGGCAACTGAACCAGAAGTGCCGGCGGAAACCAAATTCGTCAGCATGACGGTGCGCGAAGCCCTGCGCGATGCCATGGCGGAAGAAATGCGCCGGGATGACACTGTGTTTTTGATGGGTGAGGAAGTGGCGCAATAGGAAGGCGCCTACAAGATCAGTCAGGGGCTGCTGGCGGAGTTCGGCCCCAGGCGTGTGGTCGATACTCCTATCACGGAACATGGCTTTGCCGGCATTGGCGTCGGTGCGGCCTTGGCTGGCCTGCACCCCATTGTCGAATTCATGACATTTAATTTTGCCATGCAGGCCATCGATCATATCATTAATTCGGCAGCCAAGACCTTGTACATGTCGGGCGGGCAGTTGGGTGCGCCGATTGTATTTCGTGGTCCCAATGGCGCGGCCGCGCGGGTGGCGGCCCAGCATTCGCAATGCTATGCGGCGTGGTACTCGCAAATTCCGGGCCTGATCGTGAGTGCGCCCTATGATGCGGCATCGGCCAAGGGGCTATTAACGGCGGCAATCCGCAATCCCAATCCGGTGGTGTTTCTGGAAAACGAGAAACTCTATGGCCGCAGTTTCGATGTGCCGGTGCTGGATGATTTCGTTCTGCCGATTGGCAAGGCGCATATTATCCGCCCGGGGCGCGATGCAACTATCGTGAGCTTTTCGATTGGCGTGGGAAAATCGCTGGAGGCGGCGGAAGCGTTGGCCGCAGAAGGCATTGAGGCGGAAGTGATCGATCTGCGTACTCTGCGCCCCATGGATATGGAAACCGTGCTGGCGTCGGTGCGGCGCACCAATCGCTGTGTCGCGGTGGAAGAAGGCTGGCCGCAATCCGGCATTGGTGCGGAAATCGCCGCCAG
>JAHHGO010000247.1 GCA_023252275.1 Alphaproteobacteria bacterium | reverse complement strand
CAGCGCGCCCTTGCCCTCATTCACCGCCAGAAAGGCCACCACGCCGGAGCCCAGGCTTTTCTTGCCCGCATCCACCAGGCCGCGCAATTCCTTTGGATTGACGCCCTCAATGATGCGCGCGACCAGTTTTACGCCCGCCACTTCTTCGGGCGCGCCGGCCACGCTTTCACCGCCCGCCGCCGGGCCAGCCACGGCCAGTTTTTTGCGCAGCTCGCTGATTTCGCGATCCTGCTTTTTGCGTTCTTCCATCAGCGCGGTAATGCGCGCTGGCAATTCTTCGGGGCTGGCGCGCATCGCGTGCGCCGCCTCGGACACCAGCCGCTCGCGCGAGGCCAGATATTCAAACGCCGCCTGGCCGCTCAGCGCCTCGATGCGCCGCACGCCGGACGCGACCGCCGATTCGCCCAATATATGGATCAGCGCCATGTCGCCGGTGCGCGACACATGCGTGCCGCCGCACAGTTCCACGGAAAATGGCTGCAACCCCCGGTGTTCGGCCGAAGGGGCCACGCCCATGCTCAGCACCCGGACCTCATCGCCGTATTTTTCGCCGAACAGCGCCATGGCGCCATGCGCCACCGCCTCGTCGGGCGCCATCAGCCGGGTCACCACCGGCGTATTCTGGCGCACGATGGCATTGACCAGATAGCCGGTCTCGGCCAGTTCCGCCTCGCTCATGGCTTTGGGATGCGAAAAATCAAAACGCAGGCGATCAGCGCTGACCTGCGAGCCTTTTTGCGTCACATGCGGGCCCAGCACCTGGCGCAGCGCCGCATGCAGCAGATGCGTTGCCGAATGATTGGCGCGGATGGCGGCGCGCCGCGCCACATCGACGCGCGCCTCGACGCTGTCGCCCAGCCGCAGCACGCCGCCGCGCACCGAGCCCACATGCACATGCAGATCGCCCAATTGTTTTTTGGTGTCGCGCACCATCACGCGCACGCCGGAGGCTGCGATCAGCATGCCGGTGTCGCCCATCTGGCCGCCGGATTCGGCGTAAAACGGCGTCTGGTTCAGCGTGACCTGTACTTCGGTTCCCTCGCCCGCCTCGCGGACTTCCTGTCCGTCAACAATGATGGCGCTGACCAGGCCCTCGCCCTCTTCGCTTTCATAGCCCAGAAATTCCGTTCCGCCGGCGCGTTCGCGCACCGCGAACCAGACATTTTCGGACGCCGCCTCGCCGGACCCCGCCCAGGCGGCGCGCGCCTCGGCCTTCTGGCGCGCCATGGCGGCGTCGAACGCCGTATGATCGACGCTGATATTGCGGTTGCGCAGCGCATCCTCGGTCAGATCGAGCGGAAAACCAAACGTGTCATACAGCTTGAAGGCGACATCGCCGGACAGCACCGAGCCCGACGCAAGGCTGGCGGTTTCCTCTTCCAGCAGCTTCAGGCCGCGCTCCAGCGTGCGGCGGAAACGTTCTTCCTCCAGCTTTAATGTTTCCTCGATCAGCGGTTTTGCGGGCAGCAATTCCTGATAATGCGCGCCCATCTGGCGCACCAGCGCGGGCACAATACGCCACAGCACCGGCTGTTTGGCGCCCAGCATTTCGGCATGGCGCATGGCGCGGCGCATAATCCGGCGCAGCACATAGCCGCGCCCCTCATTGGAGGGCAGCACGCCATCGGCAATCAGAAAGCTGACCGAACGCAGATGATCGGCGATGACGCGATAGCTGGCGGCCATCGGCCCGTCCGGTTCGCCACCGATACAATCACTCGCCGCCTCGATCAGCGCGCGCAGCACATCTGTGCTGAACACATCCTGCTTGCCCTGCAGCACCGCGCCGATGCGTTCCAGCCCCATGCCGGTGTCGATGGATGGCCTGGGCAGCGCTATCCGGTCGCCCGGCCCGCGCTGGTCATATTGCATGAACACCAGATTCCAGATTTCCACAAACCGGTCGCCATCCTGATCCGCCGATCCGGGCGGTCCGCCCGGCACCGTATCGCCATGATCAAAGAAAATTTCCGAACAGGGGCCGCACGGCCCGGTGTCGCCCATCGACCAGAAATTGTCAGATGTTGCGATGCGGATGATGCGTTCATCCGGCAGGCCGGCGATCTTGCGCCACAGGCCATGCGCCTCGTCATCATCGGCATAGACCGTGACGCTGAGCCGCGACGCCGGGATGCCATATTCGCGGGTGATCAGCCGCCAGGCCAGTTCGATGGCGTTTTCCTTGAAATAATCGCCGAACGAAAAATTGCCCAGCATTTCAAAAAAGGTCAGATGCCGCGCGGTATAGCCGACATTGTCCAGATCATTATGCTTGCCGCCCGCGCGAACGCATTTCTGTGAGGTGGCGGCGCGCGCATAGGGCCGGGTTTCCTGGCCGGTAAAGACATTCTTGAACTGCACCATGCCGGCATTGGTGAACATCAGGGTCGGGTCGTTGCGCGGCACCAGCGGCGAGGACGGCACGATAGTGTGGCCGTTGCCGGCAAAGAAATCCAGAAATGTCGCGCGGATTTCGTTCAGACTCGTCACCGGCGGCTTGGCCATGCAGATTTCCCACTGGAAATGTTCAGAAATAATCTTCCGCACCTTTTGACGTCTGGTTGAAGCCTGCATGGCTTTCTTGCATACCGCCGATCCCCTCCCTATCCCTCCCCTTTTCAAGAGGAGGGAACCTTGTGGCAAACGCCTCCTCCCCCTGAAAGGGGGAGGTTGGGAGGGGGTCCGCTTCAATCGGATCACAAATTGCGCTGGCTTGGTTTTAGCCGCCTCACGGCTGCGTGTCTA
>JAHHGO010000246.1 GCA_023252275.1 Alphaproteobacteria bacterium | reverse complement strand
GCTTGATGATGGCGTGATCTTCACCCTTGCGGATGGGCGTACTCTGAATGCCATCCTTGCCGGTTAAACCCCAATAGATCGCATCGAGTATTGATGTTTTTCCCGCTCCATTTTTGCCCGTAATCTCGACAATATTACCGTCTGGCGCGATGTTTACTGCCACCAGGCGCTTGATGTTTTCGGCCTGCAAGCTGATGATTTTCACTGTTCTTCTCCTTGGTTGATTGGCGCCTGCCACGCAAGCATCCGGTCGCGGATGGCCTGGCTATCAGATGGCGTACTGAACCCGATGGACGCTTTGAGTTGTTCATGCCCGGTCAGCGCCCAGGGTTTCGTTTCGATGATGCGTTTCTTGTGCGGATACCCCGGCCACTTTCCGCTCGCCATACATTCGCGCCAGATGGCGATGGCGATTTCCACTTGATGCTCGGCGATGGCATAGCCCGCTTCGTCCAGCCCGGTGATCGACACGCCGTAGGGCGGATCGGTTTCAACGGCAAGCCATGACCATTCCGGCGCGGGCAGATCGGGAAAGCATTTGCGGAATCCGCGCAAGTAAAAAGCTGCGGAGAAATCATATCCCATATTGATGATCTTGCGCCCGAAGGATTCGGGGTGCGCCGACTGGCCATCGGTTTTAACATCGAACAGATGGCGCCGGTCATTCGACATTCGATCTATCCGCGCACGGCATAACACGCCGCCGGGCTCTTCCCATATCAGGGTGACCTCGGACACGCCGTCGATGAACTCAGGATATTCCTTGAACAGCGCAATTTCCCGGCGCGCCGACTGAACAATGGCGACGGCCTGTTCATAATCGGCGGTCTTGAGCGGCAATTGTCCGGCCGCCAGAGCATTAGCGCGCGCAGCCTTCGCGGCGTTGGTTTTATAATCCGCGAAGTCGATCACGCAGATGCGCTCAGCGCGATCATCCAGCAGCATCGCATGCACAGCCTTTCCGATATCGAATTTGCGTTCATTGCCTGTCTCGAATTCCGGGTTCAGGCGCGGATGCGCCGTCCACGCATGCAGCGGGCTTTGCGCCAAAATCACCTTGCCGATGCTGGACGAAAGGCTCGGACGCTCGCACGGGTCTGCGTGATAGATATCTTCCGGAATATCGCAATGAACGCCGGGCCGGAGCATGGTCTGGCCGGTCATTGCGCGGCATCGCTGGTTTGCGCGGGCGGCAGCAGCGCGTCAATCTTGACGGCTATTTCCGTAAGCGCATTTAGCGCCGTCAGAGCCTCGCGCTTCCCGGCCTCGTAGCCTTCTTCGTAGCCCGCCATGAACACGGCGTTATTGTCTTTCACGGACTGCATCAGTGCTTCTTCAATCGGGTGTGGCATTGCTCTCTCCCTTGGTAAGTCGTTTTTCGATGATGGCCCACAGCGCGTTGCGGTGCGCATCGCTGGCGTGGATGTAGAATTTCACCGGGTCTTTCTGGTAGGTGTTCCACAGAGCCAGCGGCACGGGATCGGTCCATGCAAATTCATCGCCGAACAGCCCCGCCGCGAATTCATCGGCGTCGATGCAGTTCAGCAGCAGGATCGCGTTGCGGAATTCGTTGGCGCCGGTCATTTCGTAAACTCCCCGCACCAGTCTTCCCTGTCCACAAATGGGAATGTTTTGTACGGCACGTATGAAATTGGCTGCTGGTTGCCGTCCGGCCACAAAACCATTTGGGGCGGAAAACGGCGGCAACTGCCAGCAACTTCGTATCTACAGTCCTTACATGCGATGCTCTGCGGCGTGTTCATGTTCATGGCTCGCCACCTTTCGGCATCAATCCAGCCATTGCCGCCCGGCCATCAGCACTTGCGGCCCATTCATCAGCTTCTGCTTTGGATGCGTCGAACTCGCCGCGAAAGTGCCGTTGTCGAAGCGCCAATGCTGCGGGCGTTCCGGCTGATTCAAGATCATTGGCGAGTTGAATATCCGGGAACGTCAGCGGCGAAAGAAAATCATGGTAATAGCCTGCCGCAGCCTTGACGGCCATTTCAGGAAGGTTGGCCTTCAACAATTCCAGGGCCAGAAAATCTTTTGTGTGAATCTTGTCGCTCATTGCAGGTTCTCCATTCCAGACTTATCCATTTTCAATGCTATGCCTTGCATGAGCAGAAGTGGAATTTCACCCGCTTGGTTTTCATGCAAATAGCAGTGGTCATATCCGGCATTTCGAAGTATGCCGGATATTTCAAAGTACGTGGACTCGCTAACCTCCATCGTTACGTATGTGTGAGTTGTTCTCATGTCAGCCCCCATCCCAGCCAGCAAAGTCCGATGATCAGCAGCAGGCCAATCGTGTCGCCGATCAGCCGGCCGGGCGTGTCACCGCTTTTGAAGTTAAAAAGGCGTCTCATGGCGCACCCCTCTGCGCCTGAGGATGGCATGCCCCGTAGGTCGCAGCAGTGCCGGTGAATGGATTGTCAAGTCTTCGCCTGATCACAGATTGCAATATCGACAGAATTTCCTCGGCGGTGGCCCCTTTTTTATAAAGTTCAGCGGGCGGGACAGTATCAAAATTGAACGGCGCATGGGCCATTGCGCGGCGTACGATTTCTGGAAGCTTGTCAAATAAGCAGTATTGCTCCTGACGGTTGCGATTTACTGTGCTTGCCCCGCAATTTGTGTTGGATTTCATGGCGCGATCTCCGCGTTGAAGTGCGCCTCTGACCGGCGCATATGTTTCTCGAAATCCTCGCCAAAGGCGCTGCAATAATGCCGCAGACTGGTCAGCAGATCAGTGATTGCATCCCGGCGCATATCAGACTGGAC
>JAHHGO010000245.1 GCA_023252275.1 Alphaproteobacteria bacterium | reverse complement strand
TCAGGGAGAGCATCAGGACCAGCGCGACGATCAGCGAGAACACGCCGTTGAGCACCGCCATCGGCGCGTCGAGCGCGAAGCGCTGCACCTCGGCGACATCGCCGTCGAGCCGCGAAAGAATCTCCCCGCCACGCGTACACCATCGTCGTCGCCGCGACCGCTTCCGAGTCCGCCGCGATGCAGTTTATCGCCCCGTACTCGGGCTGCACGATGGGCGAGTACTTCCGCGACCGCGGCCAGGACGCGCTGATCATCTACGACGACCTGTCCAAGCGGGCTAAGCCAGGACGGGCTGGCGCCGGCCGAGCAGGTGGAGCGCGTACACAACGCCGCCAGCGCGCTGATGGCGGCGCAGGGGGAATGCTGGGATAATCTGAAAAAGGAAATGCGCACTGTTGGCATCATGGTGCTTTCCCCGCATGAACTGAATGATGCTGATCGGGCATGGCTTGAGGATCAGTTTCTCAACAGCTATTTTCCGGTGCTGACGCCGCTTGCGATTGATCCCGCGCATCCGTTTCCGTTTATTCCGAATTTTGGTTTTTGTGTTGTTATGCAGCTTCGCCGTTTTTCCGACGGACGATTGATGCAGGCGCTGTTGCCGCTGCCGCATCAGGTACCGCGCTTTATACGCATGCCGGATGAGGATTTTACCGGCGGGCGTGAGGTGCGCTTTCTTGCCCTCGAAAACCTCATTGCGTTGTTTTTGGACCGGCTGTTCCCTGGCTATGAACTGATGGCCAGCGGTTCATTCCGGGTTATCCGCGACAGTGAAATTGAAGTTGACGAAGAAGCGGAAGATCTTGTCCGTAATTTTGAAACCGCGTTGCGCCGCCGCCGCCGCGGCAATGTGGTGCGGCTCAGTATTGAAGCAAGCATGCCCGATGAACTGCGCGAATTTGTGGTGCGCGAAATGGAAATCAGCGCGCGGGAGATAGTTATTGTAAAAGGGGCGCTGGGGCTTGCCAGCACGCGCCAGTTAATTATCGATGAGCTGTCCGATCTGTTGTTCCCGCCGTTCAACGCGCGTTTCCCGGAGCGTATCCGTGATCATGGCGGCGACTGTTTTGCAGCCATCCGCGCCAAGGATATTGTTGTTCATCATCCCTATGAATCTTTCGACGTCGTGGTGCAGTTCCTGCGCCAGGCTGCGGTCGATCCCGATGTCGTTGCGATCAAGCAGACATTGTACCGCGCAGGATGGGATAGTCCCATTGTCAAGGCGCTGATCGAGGCGGCCGAGAACGGAAAATCCGTTACCGCGCTTGTTGAACTGAAGGCGCGCTTTGACGAAGCGGCGAATATTCAACTGGCCCGGGAAATGGAACGCGCCGGCGTCCAGGTGGTGTTCGGTTTCATGCAGTTAAAGACTCACGCAAAGGTTAGTCTGGCTGTGCGCAGGGAAGGCAGGGAGCTGCGCTCCTATGTGCATTTTGGCACCGGCAACTATCATCCGGTGAATGCGCGTATCTATACCGATCTGTCGCTGTTCAGCGCCGATCCGCTATTATGCCGCGACGCCGCGCAATTCTTCAATTATTGCACAGGCTATTCGGAACCGGCGCAATTATCAAAAATTGCCATGTCGCCCATTAATCTGCGCGCCCGCCTCATGGGCCATATCGAGACAGAAATTAATTTTGCAAAGGCGGGCAAACCGGCGGATATATGGCTCAAGCTGAATTCCCTGGTGGACCCGGAAGTGATCAAGGCGCTATACCGGGCCTCGCAGGCGGGCGTGCATATAGAGCTAGTCGTGCGCGGCATTTGCTGCCTGCGCCCCGGCGTTCCAGGGTTTTCGGAAAACATTCGTGTACGTAGTATTGTGGGGCGGTTTCTTGAACATTCACGAATTTTCTGTTTTGGGAATGGCCATGGGCTGCCATCCAGCAAGGCGGTCATTTATATCAGTTCGGCTGATATCATGCCGCGCAATCTTGATTTTCGTGTTGAAACGCTGGTGCCCATAGAAAACCCGACGGTGCATAAGCAGGTGCTGGATCAGGTTATGATCGCCAATCTGAAGGACAATGTTCAGACGTGGGAGTTGCGCCCGGACGAAACCTATGTGCGTATCAAGCCCGCGCCAGGAGAGGCGCCGTTTTGCGCGCATGATTATTTCATGAATAATCCAAGTCTTTCCGGCCGGGGCGAGGCCTATGCCAAAGACCGACCCAAACCGGTGCCATTGTTTGACGGTAAAGCAACCAATGTCTGAACCGAAAACTTCATCCGTGCTGAAATATAATGCGCCGGCTTCTGGCCCGATTAATAATTCTGAGAAACTGATCGGCGTGATTGACGCCGGATCAAATTCGGTGCGCCTGGTGGTTTATGACGGTCTGCGCCGCACGCCCATTCCGCGATGAGCCCAGGGCTTCCCGTTTACGCAGCAGGCCCTGCTTCGCGAACTGCTCAAGGTATTTGCTCGCGGTGGAAGGGGTGAGCTTGCATCGACGGGCGACTTCCCGGACGTGGTGCTCTTCCGGCTCCTTGAAGAAGAGCGCGAGGATATCCTCTTCATTGATCTTCTTGGACATGTGTACAAATGGATGAACAGTTGTTTAAATAGTTTTCTCATCCGAGCATCACCATCGCGGTCAGTGTGCCGGTCCCTGACTCGAGGAATCCTAATGATTCCGCGACGATCGCGCCATGGCAGCCGCTCTCGCAGCGCATCGCGTGGCCTGGGGTGCTTGATGTCGTGAGGAGATCTCCTGGCTTGATCGGGCCGTTCTCTGCAGAGACCTTGACCGGGACACGTCCGGAGAGCGCGAGCGGCACATCG
>JAHHGO010000244.1 GCA_023252275.1 Alphaproteobacteria bacterium | reverse complement strand
CCATTGGCCGAGCCCAGCCCCTGCGCCGCCAGCGGCGCGCCCAGGGGCGCCAGCACGTTGCACAGCATCTGCGCGGCTTCAATAATATTGCCGGGAACCCGGCCCGGACCCGTGCCGCTGACCGGACCGGTGCCGACACCGACGTTAAAGGGCAGATTCTCCAGCGCAGTGGCCGGCGCCACGCCGTTTTTCTGCGTCAGCGCATTGGCGGCGCGCGAGGCGGCCGAGAAATTGGTGCCCGTGGCGACGGAATAGGCGTTGTTCAGATTGAACATACTGGTGGTCACGATCGGCAGCCGCGAATGATAGTTAATGAAATAGAGGCCAAACTCCATCCCATTATTCCATTCCTCATTGAAATAGCGCAGCGCAAAACCGAACTCGCCGCCGTCATCGGCGTTGACGTCATTGGCCCGCTCGATCGAGACCGAGGGCACATTGACTCCCAGCCGGCTTTCCCAGGTTATATCAGTGTTGAGGCCGTCGGCGATCTGGAACGGATTGAAACGGTCATCATCGCCAAAGTCGGAAACGCCCGCGCGGATTGGCTGCGATCCGCGTCCGACAATATCCGCCGAACTGAAAAAGGTGCCGGCCGGATCAGGCACGATATTGTCGGCCTTGAACTGATAAAAACCTTCAAGGCTGAAATTGTTGGGCAGGCCCAGCGCCGCCTTGGCGGCCAGGATCGGGGTGAAGAATTCCTTCACCTCGGAGCCGGGCTTGCGGGTCGCCGACACGTCAACCGGATTGATCACATTGATGCCGTTCTGGATGAAGGTGCTTTCGCCCCAGCTGATCACCTGATTACCGCCGCGAAACTCCAGCGGCAGGCCGCCCACGTCGAAGCTGCCGCCAACGAAATAGTCGAGCAGCTTGGCGTTCTGCGACACTTCGCTGCGCGCAGCCGAGTCGAGATCGCGGAAATCGGTATTGTCGACGATCGGATCGACAAAGGCGGTGCCGCGCACAAAGGCGTTGAAATTGCGCCAGGTCGCGCCCACTTCCGAGGTCGCCTTCAGGGCGCCGGAGAACACATCCCACTGGCCATAGTTCAGATTGCCATCGTCCGAATTGACGCCGCCGCCTTTTTCAACGCCGGAAATGTCCAGGATCTTGCAGCCGCCAATGTTCGCGCCAAGATTGCGGCAACCGCGCGCGCTGGTGCGCATGGATGCGCCCGCTGATATAAACGTATCTATCGTCCCGCTGACTTCGCCATAGCTGTAATCAATGGCCCGTGACGGGGACGCAAAAAAAGCCGTGGCTAGCGCCGTCGTTGAAAGGGCCAGATATCGGATTGCGCTCCGCTTCACGGTATCGGGGCTGGCTGGCTTACTGGTATTGAGCATTCATGCCTCCATTGTGATCAGGTTTTATTTTTTTATCGTTGTCGTGGTTGTCGTGGTTGTCGTGGTTGTCGTTGCGGGTACGGGTTTCGTCATGAACGAAGAGTTTCATCAGGTTTGATGTGTGTTTCGCCTCCAAAAAGTGGACGGTTCGCGGAGGAGCCACGAACCGTCCAGAGATGTTGAGGCACGGCGCCGCCAAGACGGCGCTACGCAAGCGGTGCGATTTTCACGCACCGCGTCTGCAAGGCACGCGATCGAAAGAAGATCATTTTTGCTTGCAAACTCCTGTTTGACACTCACCGTCAAATTTCCTTAACAAACATTTTGTGGCTGACTTCAGAATGGCGCGCGCCAGTTCTGGTGGCATGGAGATGCGGCTGCGGGGAACGCGCGCCCGGCAGGTCAAAAAATAAGTAAATGGCTGAAAAGCCCCCCAGACCAACAGCCGCAGAAACCCGCATCACGCGCACTGATTCCCCCTAAGTATATTATCAAACCGCTCCAGACTATTCCCTGCCGGATGCAGTTTTTCTTTTAATATTGACGAGGCTAATCAGGGTAAATTTTTATTTCAAGCAGATTATTTCAGTTTTATATTTTAATATTGTCATTAGATTTATTAGTCTATTATTTACCATAATTATAATGACTATTAGATTTATAATTCTAATATTTACTATAATTATAATGACTATTAGAAATTTTACTGCCCGGACAATGCGCAAAAAATATGCGGAATCCCTGAAAAAAAGCCGCCCCAGCCAGATGAATAGGCGGCCCGGGCAAGGCAAATTGATTTCTGGATTCCGGCTGACCGGGTCTGGCGCAGAAGCGGCATGGATGAATGCTCGCCCGTGCCGGCCCATCGATCGATTATGAAGCGGGATGCCGCCGCACAAAAAAGAGGGCAACCGGTTGCCCGGCTGCCCTCCTCAGATCGAATCTGCGACGCAGCTGATTCTTATATCGCGCCGGCTTCCCGCAGCGCCGCAATATCGGCGTCTGTGCAGCCCGCGCTGCGCAGTATTTCCTCGGTATGCTCGCCGACCTCGGGCGCGCGGCGGGGCCTGACCTTGGCGGCGCCCTCAACCCAGATCGGGCTGTTGACGGTTTTCACGGTGCGCCCGCCCGGCAGATCAAGATCGACCAGCATATGGTTGGCCAGCACCTGCGGATCCTTCGCACTGCGGCCTAGGAGTCGCCATACCATGCGTCATTACTGACATTCACGAGCAGCGTCGCCGCTGGCAGTTGGCGGATGATTTCTTCGCCGAACACATCTTCGTAGCAGATATTGACCGCCACTTTTTCACCTGCGACCTGCATCGGCTGCTGATGTGTGCTGCCGCGCGACAGGTCACTTAGCGGCATGTGTAGCCAGTCACGGTAAATCCAGCCGAACATCAGTTTGAACGGAATGAATTCTCCGAAGGGCACAAGATGTGAT
>JAHHGO010000243.1 GCA_023252275.1 Alphaproteobacteria bacterium | reverse complement strand
CTCCGACACGCTCTACGGCTACGCGTGGCCGAAATGCGTCCGCTCCGGGGAATCGTCCGAGTTTCGCGTCACCTCCGTCGAGCCCTACAAGCTGGAGCTCTGGCGTTACGGCTGGGAGAAGGAGTTCATCCGCGGCCTGGGCTGGCACGATGAACGGCCCTTTCAGGACCCGCATCCGCCTATTTATATGGCGGCGGATTCGCCTGATTCGATCCGCAAGGCCGGAGCGCAAGGCTATACCATCATGATGGGGCCGCACGCCTCCAATGCCGATTGCAAATATAAGCGAGGCCTGTATCAACAGGTGATGGAGGAAAACGGCCATGTTGTCGGTGATCGCGACCTGCCGATTGTGCGCTATGTGGCGGTGGCGGAAACCCGCGCCCAGGCCGAGGCGCTGGCGAGGGCAAGTTCCGGCTGGACCGTTGGCGCCTATGCCAATGCCGACAAGACGGCGCATCTCCGCTCCTCATCCGCCACCATTCTGGCCGATCCGAAAGTCGACCCGGTTGAGCGCTATCTCAATGATGTCGTCATTCTTGGCACGGCGTCCGAAGTGCTGGACCGGCTGAAGCAGCTTGAGGAAGAAATTCCCATGAACTATCTGATGGCCGCGCCGATGGGGCATGATTCATTCATGCGCTTCACCAGAGACGTGCTGCCGAAACTGGTGTAGGTCAGTTTTACTGCTCTGCCGCCACGTCATGACAACACGCTGGCGGCATGAACTATGGCTTTGACAAGATTCATGGCCTGGTCGTCATATTGCCGGCCAGCATACTTTATCCATTCTCAATGATGTTAAAGAAACGAAACGAGACAAAGAACTGCTTCACTTGCTGTAACGCAATTGCTCCGTCGCTGTCTTACCGTTAAACTGAAAGATTCATTGCCTATTATGGCGCATATACGATTCAGGCGCGGGGAAAGCCTTGGCTGAAGCAATTAACGTTCTTGCTTATAGTGACGCCCTGGTAGTTCTGGGTACAGCCGGAATCGTTGTGCCGCTATTGCGGCGGTTCGGCCTCAGCCCAGTGCTGGGATATCTCGGGGCCGGTGCATTGCTTGGTCCGCTGGGACTGGGATCATTCCTCGAAGAGATGCCGGTGCTTTACTGGTTCACGGTGATAGATGTCAAAAATATCGCCGGCATTGCCGATCTTGGTATCGTGTTCCTGCTGTTTCTCATTGGACTCGAATTATCCTTTGAACGGCTAATGGCAATGCGCCGCCTGGTGTTTGGTCTGGGCGGCCTGCAAATAGCGCTTTCCATTGCCGTGCTTAGCGCCATAGCAGCGGCGGCGGGGCAGACCGCTCCGGTGGCGATCCTTCTGGGCGCCAGTCTTGCGCTTTCCTCGACAGCCATTGTACTTGAAGTGCTTTCCAAAGAGGAACGACTGTCAAGCAGTGCGGGACGTGCAAGCTTCTCAATATTGCTGGCTCAGGATCTGGCGGTTGTGCCTGTACTGATGTTTATCTCGGTTCTCAGCGTCAATACCGAAGGGGCTGTAATATCCAGCATTGCGTACGCGCTGGGCCAGGCCGCGATAGCGGTAGCAGTAATCATCATTATTGGCCGGGCGCTGTTGCGGCCCCTGTTCCGGCTGGTTGGCGGCACGCGTTCGCAGGAGCTGTTCATCGCCGCAATTTTATTTGTGATTATCAGCACAGGGGTTGTTGCGTCGCTGGCTGGCCTGTCGATGGCTTTGGGAGCCTTCGTCGCAGGACTGCTGTTGGCGGAGACCGAGTACCGCAGGGCTATTCAGGCGACCATTGAGCCGTTCAAGGGATTGCTGCTCGGCATCTTCTTTTTCACGGTGGGTATGGCGATTGACGTGCGCGAGATCGCGCGTGAGCCATTCTGGCTGTTCACCGCGGTAATTGGCCTTATCGCCATAAAATCAACGCTGATCATCGGTCTTTCCAGGCTTTTCAAACTGTCATGGCCAGCGGCGGTTGAAACCGGCCTGCTGCTCGGGCCGGGTGGCGAGTTTGCTTTTGTCGGCATAGGTTTGGCGGCGGCCCTGGGGCTGGTCAGTTCTGAAGTATCGAAATTCGTCCTCACAGTTACGTCCCTGACGATGATGCTAATCCCATTGCTCTCAATTGTGGCCCGCCGCGCCGCGCCATTGCTGAAAAAGCCAAAAGAGCTGGACCCTGTACTTGCTATGTTACCTGTTCCGCAGCAAAAGCACGCAATTGTGATAGGCTATGGCCGTGTGGGTAAAGTTGTTGCCGCATCGTTGAAACTCCATGGCGTACCCTACACCGCCGCAGATCACGACGCGCGGAGCGTGGCAAAAGACCGCCGCAATGCACACGAAGTTTATTTCGGCGACGCGTCAAACCCGGCTTTTCTCGAGGCGTGTGGCCTGATGGAGGCAACCGGCGTCATCCTCACGATAAATGCCTATCCTGTAGTGGATGACATTGTCAGCCAGATACGGCAAATGCGGCCAGACATCCTGATCGTGTCTCGCGCCCGCGATGCCGGCCATGCCAGGCATCTGTATTCGCTGGGCGTAAGCAATGCTGTACCCGAAACCATCGAAGCAAGCCTGCAATTATCCGAAGCCGCATTGACCGGTCTTGGCATACCCATTGGCCTGGTAATCGCCTCGGTTCATGAACAGCGCGACGCATTCCGGAAAGAACTGCAACAGAACGCCCAGCAGGCGGGCCGCAGACAATAAGCGCGCATCTGATTCATGCGCTTCACTAAAGACATATTGCCGAAACTGGTGTAGGCGCAGGCCGTAAACCGCGCAGCGGATGCGCATGCCGGTAAGCGTTGATTCAATTGCAAGGCTCCGAACGAGTTCGAGCCTCATGGCTCGAACTTAATG
>JAHHGO010000242.1 GCA_023252275.1 Alphaproteobacteria bacterium | reverse complement strand
CGGGGTATTGCCGCCCAAATCCCATTTCCAGGCAACGCTTGGGCTGAGATTGACCGGCGAGCCAAAAGCGCGGTTATAGGTCAGCGACATCAGCCCCTGAGCGCCCCAGGAGAATTTGGTCGCATAGTGGCTGGCAAGCTCCATCTCCGGGTTGAGAATGGCGGTTTGCGACGCCAGCGTGTTCACAAGCCCCCGGGTGTTGCCGCCCGCGATGCCGCTTGCTGTGGAGATGCCGGGCACCATCACCATGCCGATTTCCGTCACCAGAACGCCATTATCCGCACTAGCGAATTGCACCACCGGGTTCGATGCAAACAGCAGCGAGGTCAGGGTGGTTTGCGCGGTAAACACATCCTCGTATGCGGGCTTGATAAAGCCGTCGCGGCCCACATTGGCCGCAGTCAAGGCCGATGAACGGGTTTGGGGAATCGGCACCCCGCCCGGCGCGCCCGCGCCGCTAACCAGCGCCGCATAGGACACGTCGGTGGGGCTGCCCGGAACAATGGCCGACGCCGGAGCGATAAACCCGCTCGGCACGCCCGGCCGGGCCGGATCGGGTGGCGTTGGTCCGGCCGCAAAACCCGTTCTCGCATTGGTGTCGAGCGCATCGACGGCGATTAGTCCGGTCAGGTTAGAGGTCGAGGCGACGATTGCAGACCTGGCCGCGATATCCGTGAAGGGAACTCCGGTCGGGCCAATCAAGGGAATTCTTGAAGCTACGTCGGCGGCGGTCAGGGTGCCCAGCCTTGCCTTGTCGGCCAGGTCGGCCGGGACCTGGCGTGGAATCCCGCCGGGAAGGCCAAAAGGAATAAATGGCGGCGTGCCCCGGTTAATGGCGCCCGGCGCCAGCCCCGGCGCTGTTTCCTGCGCCGCCGCATAATCGGCCCATGTCAGATCTCCTGTGCGCGCCACGGGCTGATTGAGACCTACGAGATACAGCGGCTCAAAGTCCGGCGTCGCCGCATCCAGGACATGGGTCCCGCCGGGGCCCGCGCCGCCACCGGCAACCACCTGGGGCGTGCCCGGCGGAAAGCCGAATTGGGTGGGACCGGCGACCTGTGGGGCGCGGGTGCGGAACCGGGTCTGGCCATCCAGATCGTTGCTGAGCGCCGTCATTTCGGCGCCTGCATAATTGAACGGCTGATCATGGCGGTAGGTGGCTTCCGCCTGCACGGCGATGCCCGCAACCGTGGTGCTGAGGCTCAGGCCAATGACCTCGATATCTTCTGGATATTCGAGCCGGAAGGTCTGGGTATTGGCCAGCACCGCCTGGACCGTGCGGTCAAGCGAGGCTGTATTGCGGTTGGTCAGCGACACCATATTGTTGCAGTTGGTATAGCCGCCGGGCAGCGCCAGTTGCACCTTGCCAATGTTCGCGGCTGCGTCCGCCGCCAGGTTTCCCGATAATGCGCCGGCAACCGAGAACGGGGTATTCGCCGACCCGATGCCATTAAACGCCATCGCCACCGGCGCTCCGGCTCCCGCCACGATATTACACAGGGTTTGCGCGACCTCGAACGCATTGCGCGCGGGCGGGCCGCCCGGCGCGCCGGTTGGCCCGGCCAAACCGGTTACGCCGACCAACCCCGCAGCCCCGCCGACCTCAAGCGGGCCCAAACCGTTGGCAAGGGGGGTGACATTGTCACGGGCGCCTTGCGGAATTGATGGCGAGAATTCGAGAATCGGCAGCCGCGAATGCAGCCGCATGAAAAACAGGCCGAATTCCGTGCCCTGATTGAATTCGGAGGCGAAGTACCGCAGCGCAACGCCAAACTCGCCGCCGCTATCGGCGTTCTTGTCGTTGGCGCGTTCGATCAATACCGCCGGATAGTTAACGGCCTGGCTGCTTTCCCACAACGTGTCAATATCCAGGCCGCTGCTGATCAGGAACGGATTGAAGCGCGCATCGCCGCCAGTGTCGAGAACGGGGGCGTAAATCGGCTGCGAGCCGCGCCCGACAATGTCGGCGGCGCTGAAAAATGTGCCAGACGGATCGGGCACGATATTGTCGCTCTTGAACTGATAGAAGCCGTCAATGCTGAAATTATTCGGCAGGCCCAGAGAAGCGCGCGCCGCCAGAATCGGTGTGAAGAATTCCTTCAGTTCCGAGCCGGGCTTGCGCACGGCGGCCACGTCAATCGGGTTGATCTGGCTCAGGCCGTTCTGGATGAAGGTGCTTTCGCCCCAGCTGATCACCTGATTGCCCAGTTTAACCTCCAGCGCCTGCTCGCCGACATCAAAGCTGCCGCTGACGAAATAATCCAGCAGCTTGGCGTTCTGCGACACTTCGCTGCGCTGCGGGCTTTCCAGTTCGCGGAAGTCCACATTGTCGACAATTGGATCAACGAACGCCGTGCCGCGCACAAAGGCGCCGAAATTCCGCCAACTGGCCTGCACTTCGGAGGTCGCCTTCAGAGCGCCGGAAAACACATCCCATTGGTCATAGTTGAGATTGCCATCGTCGCTTTGCGTCCCAGTGTCCCTGAACGGCTGACCAGAGGCGTCGGGTTTTTGACAGTTCTCGGGCGAACCCCGGCCGATGTTCTCGCAGTTGCGGTCACTGGTGCGCATCGAGGCGCCAGCCGAAAGAATCGTGTCAACAGCGCCACTGACCTCGCCGAATTTATATTCAACAGCGCCCGCCGGGGCCGCAATCAGAATCGCTGACAAGGCCGTGGCCGCATGTAATAGCCAAGGGGCTTCTTTGCTGGAGTAGCATTTAACTTTCAGGCGCACGATGCTGGAGCAGTTTGTGATCATATTGAAGCACATCCTTCGCATGCCTCTGACCCCCTCCCCGGCCCTCCCCCTTTCAGGGGGAGGGAGGTGTCCGCCGCAAGGTTCCCTCCCCCTGCAAGGGGGAGGGATAGGGTGGGGGTCAGGCCTATGCGCGAAA
>JAHHGO010000241.1 GCA_023252275.1 Alphaproteobacteria bacterium | reverse complement strand
GCCGACATGCTTCATCGCGCCATGGTGGCGCGGCGCCATCATGAAGCCCAGCCCCGCTTTCGCGATGCACGCACTCACCGCTTCAGGCGAGGTTTCGATGTTAACCCCAAGCGCTACAAGAACTTCCGCCGAACCGGTTTTGGAAGACAGCGCCCGGTTGCCATGCTTGGCGACCGGCACCCCGCACCCCGCAACCACAAACGCCGCCGCCGTGGAAATATTGAAAGTGCCGGACGCATCCCCCCCGGTGCCGCAAGTGTCGATGGCGTTGGCGGGTGCATCGACCCGCAACACCTTTTCGCGCATCACAGTGACGGCGGCGGTGATTTCATCCACCGTTTCGCCGCGCACCCGCAGCGCCATCAGAAATCCGCCGATTTGCGCGGGCGTGGCTTCGCCTGTCATCATCAGCTCGAACGCCAGACGCGCTTCGGCCCGATCCAGCGGCGCGCCGGTGGCGACATGCGCCAGCAAGGTCTTGAAATCGCTCATGCCGGCTGCCATTCCGGCACATTCGATCCGGTCAGCAACAGAAAATTGCGCAGCAATTCATGGCCATATTGCGAGGCAATGCTTTCCGGATGAAACTGCACCCCATGCACCGGCTGGCTGCGATGCGAAACGCCCATGATCACGCCATCCACCGTCTGCGCCGTCACCTCCAGACAGGCCGGCAGCGAGGCCGGATCGATCACAAGACTATGATAGCGCGTTGCCTTAAAATTCTGCGGCAAGCCTTTGAAGAGACCTGTATTTTGATGCGAAATCACGCTCAGCTTGCCATGCATCACCGGATTGGCGCGCACAATTTTTCCACCATAGGCCTGACCAATACATTGATGCCCCAGGCACACGCCAAGAATCGGGATCGCGCCATTCACCCTGGTAATCAGATCAAGGCATATCCCCGCCTGATCCGGATCGCACGGGCCGGGCGATATGACAATGCCGGACGGCGCGCGGGCAATAATCTCTTCCGGCGTGGCCTTGTCATTGCGAATGACCTCGGCGCGCGCCCCCATCTCGCCCAGAAAATGGACCAGATTATAGGTGAAACTGTCGTAATTATCGATCAGGATGAGCATTTATTGGCCTTAATCCCGGAGGGACGCGGATTGCCCCTAACATATCGCAGCGCCGCTGGAAGGGGTCAAGGGACTAGATCGCGCCCGCTTGACCTGCTCCGCCTGCTGCGCGATGCTGCGCCCTGACAATAATCGCGGGGGAATAACCCCGCCATAACCAAAACAGGGAGCGGCGGGCGCAAGGCCTGCCGGAAACAGCATGAAAGACGTAAAGGGAAAAGTGGCCTTTATCACCGGCGGCGCCAGCGGCATGGGGCTTGGCATGGCGCGCGCGTTTGCGGCGGCGAGCATGAAAGTGATGATCGCCGACATCGAAGAAGGACCGGCGCAGAAGGCCGTCGATGAACTGAAAGCCAAGGGTTATGAGGCCGCCTGTGTAAAAGTCGATGTCACCAAGCTTGAAGACGTGCAGGCCGCCGCCAAAAAAACCATCGAGACCTTCGGCAAGGTGCATGTGCTGTGCAACAATGCGGGCATCGCCATCGGCGGCAAAAGCGAAACCGCCAGCATGCGCAACTGGCATTGGGTGATGGACGTCAATCTGTGGGGCGTGGTGCATGGCCTTCAGGTCTTCATGCCCCTGCTCAAGGCGCATGGCGAAGGCGGCCATGTGGTCAACACCGCCTCCATGGCGGGCATGTATGGCATCCGCAATTCGGGGCCGTATAATGCGTCGAAATTCGCCGTGGTCGGCATCACCGAAACCATGATGGGCGAAAACCGCAAAACCGGCATTGGCATATCTCTGATGTGCCCCGGCGTGGTGAACACCAATCTCGGCACTTCCGGGCGCAACCGGCAGGAAGATTATGGCGGCGCTGTGGGCGATAAAGAATCCGGCCTCGGCGCGCTGACAAATGGGCTGGATCCCAATATTGTCGGCAAGCTGGTGCTGGAGGCGATCCTTGACGACCAGCCCTATATCTTCACCGATCCCGCCCTGCGCAATCTGGTGGAGCTGCGCACCAAGCGCATTCTGGCGGGCTATGACTGGGCCGACAAGGCCAAGGCGCTTGAGGGCGCGGTGCAATCCAGCGCCCTGCCCGGCTAAAAACGAATAGAAAGGGAAACGCCATGAAAGACGTAAAGGGAAAAGTGGCCTTCATCACCGGCGGCGCCAGCGGCATGGGGCTTGGCATGGCGCGCGCCTTTGCGGCGGCGGGCATGAAGGTCATGATTGCGGATATTGAGGCCGAACCCGCCCAGCGCGCGGTGGATGAGCTGAAAAGCAAAGGCTATGAGGCCGCCTGTGTAAAGGTGGATGTCACCAAGCTGGAAGACATGCACGCCGCCGCCAAAAAAACCGTCGAGACATTCGGCAAGGTGCATGTGCTGTGCAACAATGCCGGCGTCGGCTGCGGCGGGCGCAGCGAAACCGCAAAAATGCGCAACTGGCAATGGGTGGTGGATGTCAATCTGTGGGGGGTGGTGAACGGGTTGCAGGCCTTTGTGCCGCTGATCCTCTCACATGGCGAAGGCGGCCATGTGGTCAGCACCGCCTCGGTTGCGGGCATGATCAGCATTCCCGGCACCGGCCCCTATAACGCCACCAAATACGCCGTGGTCGGCATCATGGAAACCATGATGGCGGAACAGAAGGACAGCAATCTGGGCATATCGGTATTGTGCCCCGGCCTGGTCGCGACCAATCTCGGCACCTCGGCGCGCAACCGCCAGGAGCAATATGGCGGCGCCGCCAAACCCAACCCCAAGGACGCCATCGCGGGCTCGCTGTCGGATGGCCTCGACCCGGACATTGTGGGCCGCCTGGTGCTGGAGGCGATACAGGACAACCAGCCCTATATCTTCGC
>JAHHGO010000240.1 GCA_023252275.1 Alphaproteobacteria bacterium | reverse complement strand
AGCGAGTCGCAAAATCCATTTCCCCCAAATGGGGAAGCGACTCTGCTGATGGAGGAGGGAGGAGGGAAGAGGGAAGAGGGAGGAGATTCAAAAACTATATCCGCTGACGCGGAAAGCGAGAACCCTGGCCCTTCCTTTGCCGAGTCCCTTTCTCGGGATTCACCACAACCTCAGAATTCGCGTTTGGCTCCAAAAGAAAGAATACCAGCGAAGCCGAAACGCGCCGCCGCAAAACGTCCGCTGCCTGACGACTGGGGCTTGGACCGGCACGGGCCGGAAGTGGCCTATGCGCTGGCGAAGGGGATGAAAATCGAAGATGTGCGCTCCGAAGCGGAGGCCTTCCGCAATCACCATAGGTCCAAGGGAAACACCATGGCGGACTGGAACGCCGCATGGCGGACATGGGCTGGAAACTGGCATAAATTCAACATGAAAGGATCATCGAATGGACGACAAAATCATCCCGATAAACGAAGCAAATCAGAACAGATTGACGACGCCGCCAGAGAGGGGCTTCGCATCTCCCTTGAAGATCTCGCAAGACGCGAAGGGTATGATGCGGCTGGCGGAATTGCTGATGGATATGTTCAAGGTGATGAATATTTTCGGGAGGGAGCCGGGATCATTGAAGGTGATTATACCGTTGTTTCAGAATGACCTGGGCGAATACCCGATTGAGGCTGTGGAACTGGCTTTTGCGTCATGGCGGCAGGACAGCAGCGCGTTCCCGACGCCCTTCGATATTCTGAACATTCTGCGGTTTGACCCGGATGAATCCGTGCCGGACCCGAACGATTATCCGGGCTGGTATGTCAAGCGTGGCAGCCTGAAACCGGGTGACGCGGGATATATAAAACCCCCGGCGCGGCATTTGGAAATCAGCGCGGTGATGAAAAATTTCGCCCCGCGCGTTCCGCTAATCGCCAGAAAACGCGACGGGGACGCATGAGGGCGCGCCGCATCATTCGGGATGAAACGCCACGTGACGCGGCCGGCAATGTGGATGGCCCGAAGGATCAGACGCCCGATGAACCGCTGCCTGGCCGGATGATCGGCGATGTGACGGCCGGCATCATCCGGCGAATAGAACGGCAAAGGGGGCGGGACTGTGATTGAGTCTGAATCGCGAATACTGATCTGCGCGTCTGCCGCAATGGCCGAATGGCTGATTAACGCCGGTTTTTACCAAGCCGCCGCGCCGGTGCACCAGAACGGTGAATGCATGGCGGGGGCACAGTTGTCAGGGTGGCTGGAGAGATTACCGAGGGTGGATAAATATATCCTGGTGGGCGAGGCGCGGGACGATTGGCGCCGGGCCCAGCATGATCTGGCCGCGCAGATTGGCGCGGCGCGATGCTGGTTTATCGAGTGGCCAACCGGAAAGTTTGCCGCGCCAAAATTATTCGAAGGGACCGCATTCGAAAAATATTTGTCACACGCAAAACCGTGGCCGGTTGATGGTCTGTATACGCTGGACGAAATGCCGGAAGCCCCGCAACTGGAATTATGGGGCACCGGATTTGAGGAAATCGGCCAGCGCATCCGCTTGGCGCCGACGATGCTCAGCGTGGTCACTGGGTACCCGGGGCATGGGAAAAGTCATGTCTGGTCGCAAATCTGGCACCAGATCGCGCGCGAACAGGAAATCCGGGCAGCGATGTTTGCGGCGGAAACGCGGGTGAAGCCCCACCTGCGGCGGGTGTTCCGGGAATGCTATCACGGCGATCTGCAACGGCGCATGACGCCATCGATGCTGGCGGAGGCGGATGATTTTACCCGTGCGCATTTTATGTTTTTGAACCATCCTTCGGAAAAACCGTCTATGACGTGGCTGATGGACATGATTGAGGTGGCCGCCATCCGCCACGGCTGCCGGGCCGTGATAATCGATCCGTGGAACAAGGTCGAGGCGGATTACGATCCGCGCGCCATGACGGAAACGGCCTGGATCGGCTGGTGCCTGGACCGCTTCATTGAGATGGCGCGGGCGCTGAATATTCATATTCAGATTATAGCCCACCCGGCCAAGCCGGAAGCGCAGTCACGCAAGAATCCTCCCGATCTGTATTCGATCAGCGGTTCGGCGCACTGGAACAATCGTGTCGATCAGGGCTTCGTGGTGTACCGCGAGAAAATGATGGACGGCGCGAACCGGGCGACGGCCGCCCAACTGATATGCACGAAGGCGCGGTTCCAGGAACTCGGTTATCCGTCAAAGCACGATCTCAACTTCGATCTGGACCGTGGCGTGTTCGAAAGCGTGATCGATCCGCAGAAGCCGGTGCCTGCGGCGTCGCGCGGCGATGATGGGTGGGGCGCGCAAAAACAGGAAGGGCTTTTCTGAATGAAAAAGCGCCGCGCCCGCCGTCAGCCGTCTATGCCGGTCTCGCGCGCCGAGATGGTGACGCCGGAACTCCGGCGCCATCACGTCATTGATGATGCGGAGGCCGTGCATTTCGGCGACGGCAAGAACATCAAGCGGCACCGGGTGATCGCGCCGAAAAACATGACGCAGCGCCCGATTGACCAGTATCACTATCAGCACAATATCACGGATGCGCAATATCTGGCGGCTGAGAGGTTTTACTCAGACTGGTATTATGCGGGACTGCCACCGCGCGTCACGGGCAATCTGACGGGCGTCGGCGGGGGCGGCAGGGATGATGGCGGTACGGACAGGCAGCAGCGCGCCAGAAGCCGCCACAACGCGGCGCTGCTGGTGCTGGACATGTATGACCAGGGCTTTGTGATCGACGTGGTTTGCTATGATAAATTTCTTGGCGGGCAGATGATGAAGAACCGGGTTACCGTGCGCACCCGATTTGACCGGCTGCGTGATGCGCTGGACCGGCTGGCAAAACACTACGGCATAGCTCCAGCCTGATCATGCGTCAGCCGTAGCC
>JAHHGO010000023.1 GCA_023252275.1 Alphaproteobacteria bacterium | reverse complement strand
TGCTGATTGAAATATCCTCCGGATACGAAGCATCTCTGGTGCGCGCCATGCTGGAAACGGCGCTTGCCGGCGCCAGCGATGCGGGCCTGCTAAAAGACGCGGTGATTGCGGAAAATCTGGGGCAGGCGGCGGCTTTGTGGGCCTTGCGCGAAAATCTTTCAGATGTGCAGAAACTGGAAGGCGGCAGCATCAAGCATGATATATCCGTGCCGATTTCCGCCATTGCTGAATTTATCACCCGCGCCAGCGCCGCGGTAAGCGCTGCATTGCCCGGCATTCGTCCGGTGCCGTTCGGGCATATTGGCGATGGCAATGTGCATTTCAATCTGAGCCAGCCGCCGGGCATGGATACAGCGGCCTATCTGGCGCGATGGGATGAATTCAACAGGATCGTGCATGATATTGTGGCCGGACTGGACGGCGGCATCAGCGCTGAACACGGCCTTGGCCGCATGAAGCGTGATGAGATCACCCGCTATAAAAGCCCTGTCGAGATGGAACTGATGCGCAGCCTCAAGCGCGCCCTGGATCCCAAAAACATCATGAACCCAGGCAAACTGGTTTAGCAGACTGCTGAAAAACCCCCAGATTGTCATTCGGAGCGAAGCGAAGAACCCCGATCTGTAGAATTCGGCGGGAGATGCTCTCGCCTTGGCGAAGCCGAAGCGGCTTCGCTTCGGCGTAGCCAGGTCGCTTCGCTCAGCATGACAGCCTTGTATGGCGCTGGATTGTCACGCCGATTTCCTCATGCCTTTGCGGCGCCTTCCTTGGGCTTCAGTGTTACGATGCTGGCCGTCGCGCTGGCCTTGGCCAGCAGTTCGCCATCGGCCGAACGCAGCTCGGCTTCCGCAAAACTGATGGATTTGCCGCGCCGGATGATTGCCGCCTCAGCGGTCAGGCGTCCTGGCCGGGCGGCCTGCAAATAGCTGGTTTTTAATTCGAGCGTAGGGGTGATCTGGCCCCAGGCAAGCACCAGCCCGAACGCCAGGGCAAGCACATCATCCATCATGGCCGCGATCATACCGCCATGAATGCCGCCCCACAGATTGCATAATTGATCACTGGCTTGATAGGCGACCTTGATGCGGCCTTTTTCCGGATCGCATTCAATAAATTCAAGACCAAGATAGCGGCTTGCAGGGGATGCTTTGCGCAGGATCGCCTGAATATTCGGCGGCAGGGTTGCCGGATCCACTGTCTTTGTCACGTGATGACGCCTCGCTGTGTGTTGTTGCCTGTTCCGCGGCCTGAAATTTCCAATGATCTGAAATATCAGTTTTCTTCCATGCCGGCGGCGCGCAGTCTGGCGCGGGCGCCGGTCAGATCAATAGTAGTGGTTTCGAGACGCTTTGCAAGAATACGCATCAGCTCTATGGCGATTTTCGGGCTGTCCTCGATAAGCTGAAAAAAGCTTTCCTTGGTGATTTTCAGTGTAGAGACATCAGTGATGGCCGTGACAGTGGCGGTGCGCGGTTCATCGCGCAGTATCGCCATCTCGCCTACAAAACCATTGCGCCCGACACTGGCCACCCGGACGGGGCCGCCGCCCGCATCGACCAGAATATCCGCCTCTCCACTCAGGATCAGATAGGCCGCATCGCCAATTTCACCCTGCCGCATCAGGCTTTGGCCGCTATCGAAATTGATCCGCTGGCTGGTGAACGCAAGCAGCTTCAGTTTCGCGGGCTCAATGCCGGCAAGCAGGGCTACTTTACGCAGCAATTCCACCTCGTCATTTAACTGCATTCGAGCCTCTCGACATGCCGGAATGATTGCATCAGCCAACCGCAAGCAATTGCGGAAGATGACCGCCATTCCGGGACAGATCTTCATATTTTCCCTGTTCGACGATCTTTCCATCCTCTATGACCAGAACCTGATCAAAGTTTTTGCAAATATCCGGCTGGCCGCCAATCCATATCAGCCCCCGCCCCTGACAATGCTGTTTGATATTGTGCATGATCTGCTGCTGGCTGGATAGGTCCAGAAGCGAAATGGCGTCACTGACTACAAGCAAATCGGGACGTTTCAATATGGCCTTGGCGAGCGCCAGTTTCTGGCGTTGAATACTGGTCAGGAAGCGGCCGCGCGCGCCCACATTGAAGTTCAGGCCAACCCTGAATATTTCCCAGCGCAGATTTAACTGCTCGACCACGCCGTTAATCAGCTCTCCGATGCGCGATTGCGCCTCAGCCTGCCCATAAATGACGCGGCCAAACAAAATATTGTCAAGCAGGGTCGCGGCCGAATTGTATTTTGCGGGATCGTAAAATTCGATGGCGCCGCGATAAGAATCGGGAAGCCCGGCCGCGAAAACACGCCGTGCGGTTAAAATGCGCTGTTCAAGCGCTTTATCCATCAAGCCCAGCCTATGACGCGCTTCGCTGTAATCCAATGTCAATGCCGCCAGCCGGCGGCGATCGTGAAGAGGCAGAAACTCCAGATCAAGCCGTGCCGCGCGGTTCAGGATTTCCTGATAATCCTGCAATTCGTCGGCTGCGATAAAGCTGAATTGGTCAAAAAACGGGTGCCCCGGCGCGATGCCCGAAAACAGTTCGATCATGGTTTCGGCAATGGAATGCCCCATGCGGATCAAAACCGGCGTTAATCCGGTCTGCTCCATAACGCTCTGAAAATAATCATTATCCATGAGACCGGCGGTGGCGAAGGCGCCGCCGACGGCTGTTCCGAAAAGCAGATTTTCGCTGAGTGTGGCATTCTGATTATAGCGTTCCGGATCGAACGGCTCAACCAGCGCCGCATATTCCGGCAGCTGCAGCATTTCAAGGAGCACCTTGCGGGCCTGAAGAATATTCTCCGTCAGCAGAGAGTGCTCATCGGCATTGATAGAGCCGCGCAAACCAAGATTATAGACATCTTCGCCCATCATGACCGTGTCAAGGGCCGCCGAGATCTGGTTTTCAATATCATAGGGCCCCTGTGCGCCCGCGGCCGCATAATCAATCCAGTCAGCGCGCAGATCGAACCTGGAATTACCCGAACGCATTATCTCCCTGCGTTCCATCGCCTCGTGTTTCGGATTTTCATCCTTTATAACCGGCTCGGTAAGCGGCCGGTGCATCAGGCCATACAGCATGTTCTCCCTAACGCTGCGCGCAAACAGCACAGAATCATTGCCCGCATAGGATATCCGCCGCCCGGTTATCGCTTCCGGCATTAACGCCATATCGCGCCCGCCAAGGCTCAGCTTGCCGCCGCTGGGAATCGCCAGCCGCGCCAGCACCAGCCCCAGATATTCCTGTCCGGCATTAACCGGGCCGATAATTGCGACATGCGAGCGCACGTCAAAGGCGAATGACACCCCATCCAGCAATTTCACCCCGATCTCGTCGGCAAGTGTAACGCGGATCGCGGTCAGCATGCCCTCCAGCGGCGTGTCATCATAAAGGTCCGGGTCCTGCAATTCCGGCGCGATCATGCCTTCGGGATTGAACTGGGAAATTATGCTTTCATATTTGATCTGCACGTCAAGGCGCTGCTGATCCCAGTCGATAAGCTCCTTAACCGGTGTGGGCAGCTCCTTGTAGGCCACCAGCGCCGCGACGAGCTGGCCTATATCCATGCGGCCCTTGATGGCGAAATATCCGCCTACTGAATAAAATATGAATGGAGTAATCTGGGCCAGTATATTGTTAAGAAACTTGACCCGGAATTTGCGGCGGTATATTTCGAAGCGGAGCCTGAAAATATGTCCCAGACGGCCGGTAATTTCGGCGCGTTCATAATGCGAGGTGTCATGCGCGTGAATTTCCAGCGCGCCCTCGACAACCTCGCCGACGCGGCCGGCAAGATGCCGGGCCGCCAATTGCCGCTGACGGCCAAGCTCCAATATCCGCCGCCGCAACATGGGAATGATAAAGGCCTGAACCAGCACGATCGCGCCGGCGACCAGGCCCAGCCACAGATTCTGGATCATGATGAACACCAGAGCGGTGATGGCCTGGCCGCCCAGGAAAGCCGGCTGCACGAAGGCATCGCCAATAAATCCGCCCAGCGGTTCGACCTCGTCCTTGACCATGGACGCGACCTCGGCCTGACGGACCTTGCGCACATGGCTGCTGGGAAAGCGTAATATCCTGTCGAAAAGCTGATAGCGCAGGCGGCGCAGAACGCGCTCGCCCATGCGGCCTTTCAGCGTATTGATCTGGAGTTTGAAAATGCCGTTGATGGCGACTAGCGTTAATAACCCGCAGCTTAGCGCCAGCAGATAGGACTCGCGGACCAGTTTGAACCCCTCGAATAGAGTCCATTTCGCCGTCCCGAACATTTCCTGCAGAAAACCCGGTATGGAAAGGGAAAATCCCAGGAAAACCGCTGTGGCGTCCGGGCTTTCAAAGCCGGCGCCCTGAATCGGACCATTGACGATGGCGCGGGGCAGATCAAGCATCAGGAAATAAAATGGCAGGGATGCCGCCACCAGAGCCAGCACAACCAACTGGCTGGACCGGCTATAGCGCCAGATATATCTGAAAATGCTGGGTTCCATCCCGGGATGCGAACTCTTTGTTAAAAAGCTGATTCTATCATAATAGAATGATCGTCATGGCTCTAACACTTTAATAATGGGCGTCGCCCGCTGATTTGTGGCAAACCTTCTGTCAGCCGTCAGTTGGCTTTCTTATGCGCCATGCATGGGCATGATATAAACGATGCAAGATAAAAAATCTGGTTCGCGGGTGTTAATATACAGCCATGATACGTTCGGGCTGGGTCATCTGCGCCGTTGCCGCGCCATAGCCCATGCGCTGGTTGAAAATTATTCCAAGCTTTCCGTTCTTATCCTGAGCGGTTCACCGATCATCGGCAGCTTTGATTTCCGGGCGCGCGTGGATTTTGTCCGTGTGCCCGGCGTGATCAAGCTGCGCAATGGCGAATATACGTCGTTGAATCTGCATCTCGATATTTCTGAAACGCTGGCTCTGCGCCAGTCGATCATCCGGCATACGGCGGATATTTTCACGCCTGATCTGTTCATCGTTGACAAGGAGCCGCTGGGGCTGCGCGGCGAGGTGGCGTCCACGCTTAAACTGCTGAAATCGCGCGGAACCCGGCTGGTTTTGGGATTGCGTGATATACTGGATGATCCTGAAAGTCTGGCTGTGGAATGGCGGCGAAAAAAAGCCGCGCCCGCTTTGCGCAATCTGTATGACGAAATCTGGATATACGGCATGCGTGATATTTATGCGCCGCTGGATGGCGTCGCCCTGCCGGCCAGCGTGACGGACAAGATTACCTATACCGGATATCTGTGCCCCCGCATGCCTGCGGCCCCCCCGGCGATGGTCATGCCCGAATTAACCAGACAGCCTTATCTGCTGGTGACAACCGGCGGCGGCGGCGATGGCGAGGCGCTGATCGATTGGGTGTTATCGGCCTATGAACTCAGCGCCCGGCGCAAGGGGCCAGCGCCGCTGCCGGCGTTGATCGTGCTGGGTCCGTTCATGAACCCGGACGCCCAGACCGCCTTTATGCAGCGCGCCGCCCGCCTGCCAAGCGTTAGCGTGCTGACATTCGATAGCCATATCGAGCAATTTGAGGCGGGCGCGGCGGGCATAGTGGCGATGGGCGGCTATAATACATTTTGCGAGATATTGGCGCGCGACAAACCGGCGCTGATTGTGCCGCGCGCCACACCGCGCCTTGAACAGACCATCCGCGCCGGGCGGGCCAGCGATCTGGGTCTGATCACCATGTTACATGACCCGTCGGAAACCGGTTCAGGTTCCCGCGATCCCGCACTCATGTTGCAGGCCTTGCTGGATTTACCCGCCCGGGCGCGTCCTTCAGAAGTTGCGTCGGCCGGGATGCGCGACGGGCTAGC
The DNA here is from genome assembly GCA_023252275.1 of Alphaproteobacteria bacterium. Taxonomy (GTDB): domain Bacteria; phylum Pseudomonadota; class Alphaproteobacteria; order UBA11222; family UBA11222; genus UBA11222. The sequence continues at coordinate 18,949 of JAHHGO010000023.1, read as the reverse complement.
CAAAGTGGCGGATATTGCCGGGGCCGCGCTCAAGCCGGAAACCAGGCGCACAAAAGGGCGCGTCAGGGATGATAAAAAGGGTGATAATCAGGTAATGCGCCGCCATGCCTGAGCCCGCCAAAGCCATCGCCTTTGTCCTGAAAGGCTATCCCCGTCTTTCAGAAACCTTCATTGCGCAGGAAATTCTTGCGCTGGAGCGCTGCGGCGTTCCAATCGTGATTTATTCGCTGCGCCATCCCACCGATGCGAAAGCGCATCCCATTCATGGCGAAATTTCAGCGCCCGTGCTTTATCTGCCGGAATATGTGCGCGATGATCCGATGCGGGTGCTGCGGGGCTGGCGCGGCGCGCGGCGTCTGCCGGGTTATGCCGGGGCGCTGCGGATATGGCTGCGCGATCTGCGGCGCGATCCCACGCCCAATCGCGCGCGGCGTTTCGCGCAGGCGCTGGTGCTGGCGAACGAAATGGCGGTCGGCCTGCGCCATCTGCATGCGCATTTTTTGCATACGCCGGGTTCGGTCGCCCGCTATGCCGCAATCATGCGCGGCCATGACTGGAGCTTTTCCGCGCACGCCAAGGATATCTGGACGACACCGGCATGGGAGCTGCGCGAGAAACTGGCCGATTGCGCATGGGGCGTCAGTTGCACCGCCGCCGGTACGGATTATCTCAACGGGCTGAATACGGCGTCAGGCCGTTCAAAGGTCGCGCTTGTCTATCACGGGCTTGATCTGAGCCGCTTTCCCGCCCCGGCCCGCAACCCTTCCAGACGCGATGGCTGCGCGGCCGATGCGGCTGTGCGCCTGATCAGCATCGGGCGCGCGGTTACCAAGAAAGGCTTTGATATTTTGTTGCGGGCGCTGGCGCTGTTGCCTGCGGAACTGCATTGGCGGTTGCAGCATCTGGGGGGCGGGCCCGAACTTGCCACGCTCAAGGCTCTGGCGGACAGCCTTGGATTGAAAGGGCGGATCAGTTGGGACGGACCGGCTGATCAGGCGGCGGTGCTTGACGCCCTGTCGCGGAGTGATCTGTTCGTGCTGGCCTGCCGGGTTGCCCCGGATGGCGATCGCGATGGCATTCCCAATGTTCTGATGGAGGCGGCAAGTCAGGAACTGGCTTGTGTAACGGCCGCGCTGCCGGGAATTTCCGAATTTGTCATTCAGGATGAAACTGGCCTGTTATGCCCGCCGGAGGATATAAGAGCGTTTGCAGACGCATTGGCGCAACTGATCCGGGATCCAATGCGCCGGGCGCATCTGGGCCGGCAGGGGCGCGAGCGCTTGCATTCCCGGTTTCAGATGCAGCATATGATTGACCGGCTGGCGGAACGCTTCAGCCAAACGGATAGTAAGGCAGCATGAATATCGCTTTTTATGCGCCGATGAAGGCGCCGGATGATTTGACCCCTTCTGGCGACAGGGAAATGGCGGGGTTGCTTATCTCTGCCTGTGTGATTGCGGGTCATGATGTTGAAATCGCCTCTTCATTCCGCGCCTTTGAAGGTGCCGGCGATCCAGCATTGCAGGAAAAACTGCGTTACGGCGCTGAACGCGAAGCTGCGCGGCTGATCGAACGCTATCGCGCCCGGGCAGAGGATGCGAGGCCGCATATCTGGTTCAGCTATCATGTCTATTACAAATCACCTGACTGGATCGGGCCGCTTGTCGCCCGGGCGTTGGGGATTCCTTATGTGATTGCGGAGGCGTCATTTGCCGCAAGCCGGGCGGATGGCCCCTGGGCGATCGCTCATAAAGGCGCGGAACTGGCGATCAAAAGCGCCGATCTGATTTTTTCCATGACCCATCTCGATGCCGAAGGCATTGATAAAATCCTGCTGCCTTCGCAAAAGCATCGCGACCTTCCGCCATTTCTGGATCCGAGGCCCTATGCCAGCACGGTGCGGAAAAGTCCGCAACCGGGTGAGACAGTCCGTCTGCTGGCGGTGGGCATGATGCGGCCGGGGGACAAGCTGGAAAGCTATCGCAGGCTTGCGGATTATCTGGCGATCGTAAAACACCGCAACTGGAGCCTGACCATTGTGGGCGATGGCAACGCCCGCGCCGAGGTGGCGGCGGCGCTGGCTCCGCTAGGCTCGGATCGGCTGATTTTCAAGGGCGCCCGGCAAAAAATCGAAATGCCGGATATCTATGCCGCGGCGGATATCTATGTCTGGCCGGCGGCGGGGGAAGCCTATGGCATGGCGCTGCTGGAAGCCCAGGCATCGGGTCTGCCGGTTGTGGCTGGCAAGGTGCGTGGCGTGCCCGATGTCATACTGGATGGACAGACCGGATTTCTTACCCCTGAAGGCGATGCGGAGGCTTTTGCGGGGGTGATTGATTTTATGATATCCGAGCCGGAGGCGCGCCTGAAAATGGGCGAAACCGCCAAGCGTTTCGTGGGCAATATGCGCAGTCTGGAAAAGGCGGCGGTCATCCTGAACGACGGGCTGATGAGCGCACGGCCGGATCAGGGCGGAAGCCCGCGCCGCCGCTGGCAGCGGCTGTTTCGAAGAGCGCGGTAATTCATGACCTTTGTGGCGTTCATCCGGCATGGCGCGACGCAGTGGAATCAGGATGGCCGCATCCAGGGGCGCGCCGATGTGCCGCTGAGCGAAGCCGGGCGTGCGGCGTTGCAGGCTGTGCGCGTTCCGGCGCTGATGAAAGGCAGCCGGTGGCATGTCAGCCCGCTTGGCCGGGCGCTCGAGAGCGCGCGCATTCTGGGCCCCGGCGCGTTTGCGATTGAACCCCGGCTGATCGAAATGCATTGGGGCGAATGGGAAGGCGAAACGCTGTCCGGACTGCGCGCGCGGCTTGGCGCTGAAATGCAGGCAAATGAGGATCGCGGCCTGCATTTCCGTCCATCCGGCGGCGAAACCCCCGCTGAGGCGCAGGCGCGGTTGAAATCCTGGTTTGCCGATATAGCCGATCCGGGCCGCCCGGTGACGGCGCTTACCCACAAGGGCGTTATCCGGGCGGCGCTTGCTCTTGCCTATGGCTGGGACATGATGGGCAAGCCGCCGGTAAAACTGGACTGGGAGGCGCTGCATCTGTTTGACGCCGGCGCCTCAGGCCATGTCGTTCCCGTCGCGTTGAACATTGCGCTAGAAGCGAAACATGGCTGACAAAACCATCCGTAAGCGGATCATGTTTTATGTGCAGCATCTGCTGGGCATCGGTCATCTTGAGCGCGCCCTGCGTCTGAGCCGCTATCTGCAGGACGCCGGTCTGGATGTGACGCTGGTCAGCGGCGGCAAGCCCTATCCTCATGCCGCTGCGCATGGGGCCAAAATCATTCAGCTTGCCCCGGCGCGCGCCGCCGACGCCGATTTTTCGGCTCTGCTGGACAGTGCGGGAAACCCTATCGATGACGTTTGGCGCGCGCAGCGCCAACAGGCCCTGTTGCGCGCATTCGATGATTGTGCGCCACATGCGCTGCTGGTCGAAATGTTTCCTTTCGGGCGCAGGCAGTTCAGTTTTGAATTATTGCCCCTGTTGCAGGCCGCGCGGGCGCGCCCGTCCGCGCCGTTGGTCCTGTGCTCTGTGCGCGATATACTCATCCCGTCCGGAAAATCCGGCCGCAGCGAAGAAGCCATTGCGCGGGCGCGGGAACTGTTTGATCATATATTGGTGCATGGCGATGCGGATTTCCTCCGGCTGGAGGAAAGCTATCCGGCGGCAACCGCTCTGAGTGAAAAAATAATTTACACCGGATATGTGACAGCCGGCACACCCCGTGCGGATACGGGCTATGCGGGTAGCAATGAAGTAACCATATCCGCTGGAGGCGGGGCGGTGGGTGAAGCGTTGCTATTATCAGCATTGCAAGCCAGAGCGCGCTCGGTACAGGCGGGGAATAAAGTGTGGCGGATATTGGTTGGCGCAAACGCGCCGGAGGGGCAATTACAGACATTGAAAGACGGGGCGCCCGAAGGGGTGATCGTAGAGGCCGCGCGGCCGGACTTCCCGCAAATGCTGTTGCATTGCGCCTGTTCGGTCAGTCAGGGCGGCTATAATACGGTGATGGATATTTTACAGGCAAAGGCGGCCGCACACACGCCGGCGGTCATCGTGCCCTTTGCCACTGCGCGCGAGCGGGAACAGACGATCCGGGCCGAGGCGCTGGCGCGGGCCGGTCTGGCCATTTTGCTGCCGCAGGCGCAGCTAGGCCCGGCGGCATTGGCGGCGGCGGTGGATCAGGCGATCCTGCAAAAAAACCTGTCGCCGCGCCTTCCCGATCTGAATGGCGGCCCGGCTACCGCCCGCATCCTGCGGGAGAAGCTGCATGGCTAGTCTGACAGCGGGCCGTGCAGCTTTTGATGCGGAACTATCCGCCTGGGCCGCAGCGGGGCGCACAGCCACGCTATGGTGGCGCGATGGTGATGCGGCGCAGGGCAATGCGCAACTGACCCGGTTAATGGAGCTGGCCGCGAAATTTTCCGCGCCCCTGACCATAGCCGTGGTGCCGCGTCTGGCTGATGCCTCTCTGGTGCAGATGATCGGGCAGGCGCGCGGCGTTACGCCCATTGTGCATGGTTATGCGCATGTTAATCACGCGCCGGAAACCGAAAAGCAGGCCGAGTTCGGAGCGCATCGTAATCTGGCTGTGATGCAGGCGGATCTGGCGGAGGGCCTGTCCATTCTGCGCGATATGTTCGGCGGTAAATTGCTGCCCATTCTGGTGCCGCCCTGGAACCGCATAACATCTGAACTGATCCCGCATCTGGCGGGGCTGGGTTATCAAGGGCTGTCGGCCTTCCGGCCCGCGCCAGATCGCAGGCCCGCATCCGGCCTGATACAAACAAATTGCCATATCGACGCTATCGACTGGCGGGCCTTACGCGTCCAACGGCCTGCCGATGCCGTGCTGGAAGAATTGACGGCGATCCTCCGTATACGGCGTTTATATCCGCGAATACCAAAAGACACGCTAATATTGGCAAAACCCATTCCGCCTGGCTTCGATCCGGATGAACCCACCGGCATCCTGACGCATCATCTGGTTCAGAATGCGGAATCCTGGGAGTTTCTGTCACAGCTATTGCGCGCGATTGCGCCCTATTGCCAGCCGGGCGGGGCGGTGCGCTGGTTGCGCTGCGCAGATGCCTTCAATCTGGACGGCGCACAATCAGTTTGATGCCGGGTTTCCAGGCGGGGCGGCGATTGACCAGTTCAAAGCCGCAACGCCGGATCAGCGCTATCAGATTGTCCGGGTTGAAATAGATCAGATGGCCCGGCGGGCAAAAGCCATCCCATTGCGCAAGCCGGCGCGGCCGCCGCCAATGCGAAATATCCGGCGTGGTCAGATACAGCGCGCCCCCCGGCAGCAGCAGCCGGAATATGTCGCGCAGAAAAGCCTGCGGTTGCGGCACATGCTCGATCACCTCGGAACAATAAGCGGCGCTAAACCGGACCGGCGCGCCATTTTTATCCCTGGGATCAAAATCTGAAATCAGGCCCTGAAAATACTGGTTCTGCGGAAAATGCGCGCGGGCATAGCCTATCGACACCGCATCCGGATCAAGCCCCCAGGCGGCAAAGCCCGATTGCCGCGCGGCCTCGACCATGAAGCCGCCATTGCAGCCAATATCCAGAAAGTTTCCGCCCGGCTTTGCATAGCGCCGCAGTATGCGCAGCCGGATCAGGCTGCGGCGCATTTTCGCATCCGGTTTGGCGAAATAACCGCTTTTCGCGCCGTCATAGGCATCATGATACAGCGCGGCCAGCGCTTCGGGGCCGGGCATGGGGTCGAGATAAATCAGCCCGCAAGCCGCGCAGGCATATAATTGCCACTGCGCATGACGGTAATAGGGCGCGCGCGCCGCGCCATCACAGGCCGGGCAGCCGGAACTGACAGCCAATGACGCATCAGAAGATTGTGTCGAATGATCGGACTTATGATTTATGGCGCAACCCCTGAAAAATGCCTGCGGCTGTTATATAGGCTTCAACTGGCTTTTTGGCCACCGCATAAGTATAAGTCGGGTTTGTCCCGCCCGAAGAAAGCCGCGTCAGCCTTGCCCGAGATTGAACATAGTCAGATGCCCGCTATCCGTTTGATTGGTGATTCCGCCATGCCGGTCTGGGGCCTGAGCGGGGCGGAGCGGCTTGAGCGGACATTACGCAGTTTCGGTATGACGGACATCGCCTTCCGGCCGGCAATCGCTGCGGATGGTGCGTTTGTGGTGCTGATCCATGGCGCCTATCTGATTGAGGACAGCCTGCTGCGCCTGCTTTTGGCAAGCCCGGGAAGCTATCTGCAGGACCCGGTTTCGGGGCGAATGGCGGCGGCGCATGTTCCGGCTGCGGCAGTGCCAGCCGTGACCGAGCTGTTGCAGCGTCAGGAGACTTTGACGTCATCCAGTATGCCAGTCGGGTTCAAACTGGCCCCGTTGAATCCGGCGCAGTCCGAGATTTACAATGAACGGCTGAAAAAGCGGACCAGCGCCTTCATCAAGCCCATCACAGCCGAATCCAAAGCCGGACTGGAGCGGCAATTATTCGCCACCGTCTATAAGGGCGTGACGGATATTGTGACGAAATATGTCTGGCCCTGGCCGGCCTTTCATGTGACGCGCGCCTGCGCCGCCCTGGGGGTGACGCCGAACATGGTCACCTCGGCTAGCGCGGTGCTGACAGTGCTTGCCTTTGTGCTGTTCAGTCAGGGGCTGTTCGGCTGGGGTCTTGCCGCGGCATGGGGCATGACATTTCTCGATACGGTGGACGGCAAACTGGCGCGGCTGACCGTGAATTCCAGCCGCTTTGGTGATTGGTTTGATCATGGCATTGATCTGGTGCATCCGCCCTTCTGGTATTGGGCATGGATTGCGGGCATTGCGGCCTCTGGCGGCAGCCTGTGGCAGGGTGATCTGATCGCCGCCATCGTCATTGGCGGCTATGTGGTGCAACGCTTGCAGGAAGGCGGCTTCAAGCTGGTGTTTGGCATCACGCCGCATGTATGGCGTCCCTTTGACAGCCGCTTTCGTCTGATCAATGCGCGCCGCAACCCCAATCTGATTATTCTGATGGCTGGCGCTCTGCTGGGGCGGCCGGATATGGCCATGATCCTTGTCGCGCTGTGGACGCTGGCCTGTATCGGCGTGCATTTCGTACAGATCGCCCAGGCGGCGGCGTTAAGAATGCGCAAGCTCCCTATCCAGTCCTGGCTGGCCTCTTGAACCGGCTGGCTATTATCAGCAACCCGAAGAGCCATCGCAATCTTCGCGGATCGGCGCTGAAGCCCGATCTGCCCAAATGTCCCTTTTTTATCGGGCTGGCCGAACCGGAAACCCAGGCCGAATTGCTTGCGGCGCTGACCCGCTTCAAACAGCAGGGTGCGGAAATCATTGCCGTCAATGGCGGCGATGGCACCCTGCGCGATGTGCTGACGGCGCTGTGGCGGATTGATCCGGCCTGGCGGCCCGCACTCAGTTTGATTCCAGGCGGCAAGACCAATCTGGCCGCCTATGATGTGGGCTGCGTTGCGCATGGCCCCGGGGGATTGCAGCAGATCCTGGACGCTGCAAGCCAGAACCGGCTGGACAGGTACAGGGTCAGCCGCGCCGTGCTGGATATTACGCGATCCGATGATCCGGGGCAGGTTATCTGCGGCATGTTCTTCGGGGCAGGGGCGTTTTCGGCGGCGACGGAACTTGCGCGGCGCGAGGCCAATGCGTTGGGTCTGTATCATGGGCTGGCGGTGGCCTGGACGATAGGCTCCATGCTGGCGCGCAACTTGTTCAGCCGTGGGGGCGATGCAACGCCAATGATTTTGACTACAGAGGCGGGCAGGGTGCTGGAAGGGGATCAATTCATCCTGCTGGCCACCAGTTCGCAACGTCTCTTGATGGGGTTGAAGCCATTCTGGGGGGATAATACCGGCGCGATCCGCTATACCGCCATTGCGGGGCCGCCCGCTGGTCTGGCGCGGGCGCTGCTGCCCATATTGCGCGGCCGCCCAAAACCCTGGATGCCGGATGCCGGTTATCACAGCGGCAGCGCGGACAGGCTAGACCTGCAATTAGCGTCACCCTTCACCGTTGATGGTGAGCTGTTCGATCCCGGTCCTTCCGGACGGATTGAAATTTCCGCGCATCGCAGATTTGATTTTGTGCATCCATGAGCGGCACGGAAAATAACAGGCTGGCGGCGCTGATTGAAGAAGAGCTGGCGCGCCCCGCCGATGCCGCCGCCTATAAAGTGGTGGAGGCCATTCGCGCGGAGCATGGCGATGCGGTGCGGGCCATTTTGTTTTATGGATCCTGCCGCCGCGCCGCGCAGCCGGATGGCGTGCTGGATTTTTATATACTGGTTGATGATTATCGCGGCTATCATCGCAATCTATTCCGTTCACTGACGAACATGCTGCTGCCGCCGGACGTATCCTTTCTGCGCGCCGGCGATGCGGCGGCAGGTCATGATTTTCAGCAAGGCGGCGGCGCGCCCGGCATTGCCGCTAAAATCACCGTGATTTCATGTGATCAGTTTTCCCGGCGGGTGCGCCCGGATGCGATCGACACCACCCTGTGGGCGCGTTTCACGCAGCCAAGCTCGCTTTTGTATGCTGCGGATGAAAGCGCGAAACGCCAGGTGCTGGCGGATCTGATGATGGCCGTGCGCACGGCCTGTGGCTGGGCCGTTAAATGCGCCCCCGCGGCTTCGTCTTCCCCCCTTTTCTGGGATCAGCTTTTCAGCATGACCTATGGCGCGGAATTGCGGGTGGAGCGGGGAAACCGTCCGCAATTAATTTATGACAATGATGCTGACTATTATGACGGCATTTTTAATGCGCTTGAATTAGATTTGCCCCGTACCCGGATTAATCCCGCGCCGGCCGCCTGGGCATTCAGGCGCATGGCGGGCAAGGTTTTATCCGTGCTGCGGCTGTGCAAAGCGGCGTTTACCTTCAAGGGCGGCGTGGATTATCTGCTGTGGAAGATCGAACGCCATTCCGGCGCGGCCCTGACATTGCGGCCCTGGCAATATCGCCACCCCATTCTGGCGGCGCCGCAATTGCTGTACCGCCTGCTGCGGCAGGGCGTACTTCGTTAACCGGAAAATTCTGTTTTCTACCGAACTATTGAATCGCTTTATGACGGAATAATGACTATACTCCCGCACCAACTAAACCAGAAACCGGCGAAGACCGGGGGGTTGCAGGGAGACTTTGAGATGAGCAAAACCGCTACCGTTTGCCGCATCACGGCGCCGGCTATCCGTTCACGCAAAGGCGGTACGCCGCTGGTTTGCCTCACAGCCTATACCACGCCCATGGCGCGCATGCTGGACGATGCCGTTGATCTGATGCTGGTCGGCGATTCGCTTGGCATGGTGCTGTACGGTATGGACAGCACATTGGGGGTTACGCTCGATATGATGATCGCCCATGGCCAGGCGGTCATGCGCGGCTCAAAGCGCGCCTGCGTCATTGTGGATATGCCGTTCGGCACCACGCAGGAATCGCCCGAAGCTGCGTTCCGCAATTGCGCCCGCGTCATGCAGGAAACCGGATGCGCCGGGATCAAACTCGAAGGCGGGCGTGAAATGGCCGAAACGGTGCATTTCCTTACCCAGCGCGGCATTCCTGTCATGGGGCATACGGGGCTGCGCCCGCAAATGGTCAACACGCTGGGCGGCTATCGCTCGCGCGGCCATGGCGAGCGTGAGGCCAAGGCCATTCTTGATGACAGCATCGCCATTGCCGAAGCTGGCGCGTTCTGCGTCGTTCTGGAAGGCATGGTGGAAGATCTGGCGAAAGAAATTACCGCGCGGGTTGATATTCCGACCATCGGCATTGGCGCATCATCGGTGTGTGATGGGCAGATTCTGGTGACCGAAGACATGACCGGCCTGTTTGGCCAGAATGTGCCCAAATTTGTGCAGGTGTTTGGCGATGTCGGCGGCGAAAGCCAGCGCGCCATTGACGCCTATGCCAATGCCGTGCGCAGGCGCGAATTCCCATCCCAGAAAAATGTCTACAAGCCGAAGCAGGGCACAGCCAAACCGCGGCTGGCGCAGATCGCTGGCTAATCAGTCCACGGATTAAATTGGGGTCACGGATGGAAAATCCGCCGCTCGCGACCGTCCGCACCATTGCTGATCTGCGCGCCCGCGTGCGGGAATGGCGCGGCCAGGGGCTTCGCATCGGCTTTGTGCCCACCATGGGCGCGCTGCATGATGGCCATATCACACTGGTGCGCACTGCAAAGACACGCTGCGACAAAGTGGTGGTGTCGATATTCGTCAACCCGACCCAGTTCGGCCCGAATGAGGATTTCGACGCCTATCCGCGCAATGAGGCCGCCGATCTCGACAGGCTGGTTTCGGCGCATGCCGATCTGGCCTATCTGCCCACGGTTGACATCATGTATCCGCCTGGCACATCGACCACGGTCAATGTCACCGGCCTGACCGAGCGGCTGTGCGGTGCGGCGCGGCCTGGGCATTTTCAGGGCGTCACCACCGTTGTCACCAAACTTCTGTTGCAGGTATTGCCCGACGCCGCCTTTTTTGGCGAGAAGGATTATCAGCAGTTAAAAACCATCACCCGGATGGCGCGTGATCTGGACATACCCGCCGAAATTGCCGGCGTGCCGACGGTGCGCGAGGCGGACGGCCTGGCGCTGTCATCGCGTAATGTCTATCTCAGCCCCACCCAGCGCCAGCAGGCTCTGGCGATCCCGCGCACCTTGCAGGCGCTGGCGCAACGCCTTGCCGGCGGCGCGGATGCCGGGCCGCATCTGCGCTGGGGCATTGATGAATTGCTGCGCGGCGGATTTGACAGCGTTGATTATCTGGAATTGTGCGACGCCGAGGATCTGACGCCGCTGACGCATGTTGGCGCGCGCCCGGCGCGGCTGATTGTGGCGGCGCGCATCGGCAAAACCCGCTTGCTGGATAATATCGGCGTGGGGCCGATTTGATATACGCCGTTTGGCCGGGGCTAGATATTATCACTGGGCTCTTCGTCCTGGCCGGATTGCAGGGCTGACTCATAGTCCTGTCCGCCGTAGAACACGCCGATGATGGATACAGATTCCGCGTCCACGGCAAAGGCGATTACGGTCCGTTTTCTGTAGTTTGTAATGCGCAGGCCAGGCCGAATATCATCGCGCGCGGCGCCACGTTTTGGAAACTGCGCCAGCGCCTCGCAATAAGATATGATGGCGCTGGTATATTGTTCTGCTATCCCGGGTGATGCGCTGGCGGCAATATAGCGATAAAGCGCCACAAGCTGATCTTCTGCTTACGGGGAAAAATGACGGCATGCGTCATTATTTTTTTGCTGTAGCGGCTTTGTGTTCAGCGGCAAGTCTGGCCCGTACTTTTTTGGCTGTGACGGCGCGTGCGGGCGTTGCTTTCAGCGCGTCATAGGCAGGTCCTGCCTGTTGTTGCAGCCAGTTTTCCACGGCGCGGTCACGGGCCATCAGCGCGCGCAACCCATCGCGGATAACTTCGCTCTCACTGGCATACTCACCTGCCGCGACCTTGGATTTCACCACCTCCGCCATCTCTTTAGGCAAGGTAATGCTGAGTTGCTGGGTGGTCCGCATGGCTGGCTTCCAATAATTCAGTAGGATTAAATCCTACTATAATGTGGATGTCAGATCAACCGGTTTTATGCCGCACATTGCCTCATAGCCTTTTGGGGGTTGTGATGCTGATGCGCGCCCAGCGCGGCTGATCATCGCCGCGCCGTATCACTTTTGCAGTGCCGCATTGAGCTTTTAACGCATACGGGGCTTCACGTCTCCGCAATCGGCAGAAATATGTTTCATATCCATGCCCATTTCAAACGGCTGTTCGCGCCCCTCTTCCATCCGTACGCCTTTCATTTTTACAGAATAGGCTAACGGACTGGTAAATATCGCCTCGCTCTCAACAGTCATATCCGGATCGGTGCAAACCGCAGAGCCAGCCCAGCGCGTGGCGGTGCGGCTGGTAAATTTTGTGGTGCAATTTCCCTCATTGACCGGAATTTCGGCCTGCTGAATATCTTCCGGCGTCATGCAGATGCGCACACCACCCGTGCCGCCCATTTTCATGCCCATATTACCCATCATGGCCTGCATCTGCTGACGTTCCTCCGGTGACATTTCCGCCATCTGGTTCTGCATCTGTTGCATGGCCTGTTGCATCTGCGCCCCCATACCGCCCTGCATCTGCATTTCCCACAGGCCGGGTTTAATATCCGGGATCTCATCCGCAGCCAGTGCGCCAGGCAGGCCCGTCACCAGCAGACCAGCCATGGTCCATGCCGCCAGCCTGATTTTCCTGACGCGCTGGCTGGCCATCGGCGGATCAGCGCGCAAAGCTGCCGCCATCCACGGACATGGCGAGTCCCGTAACGAACGATGCGCGGTCCGAGCATAGCCACATCGCGGCCTCGGCGATTTCCGAGGGTTTGCCCAGACGGCCAACCGGCTCCATGCGGCGCATCGCCTCATAGCCTTTTTCGGTGCCGCCCGCTATGCGGTGCAGCATCGGTGTTTCAATGGCGCCGGGGCAAACAGCGTTGACGCGGATATTTTTGCGGGCATATTCCAGCGCCCCGGTTTTGGTCAGGCCGATAACGCCGTGTTTCGCCGCCACATAGGCATTGCCGCGCGGCACGCCCACTATGCCCGCCAGCGACGAGGTGTTGACGATGGCGCCCGGTGAATCCTGGCGCAGAAACTGTTCGATCTCATATTTCATGCACCACCATACGCCTTTCAGATTGACCGCGATGTTGAGATCGAAATTTTCCTCCGTACACGAAATGATGGTGGCGCGGGTGTCGCCCTCGACGCCGGCATTGTTGAACGCCGCATCCAGCCGGCCATAGGTGTCGACGGTGGCCTTGACCATGGCCTCGACCTCGGGCCCCTTGGCCACATTGCAGCGCACGAAACTGGCCGCGCCGCCCATCTGTTTCACCAGGCCAACGGTTTCCTCGCCGCCTTTTTCATTGATGTCGGCCACCATAACCCTGGCGCCTTCGCGCGCAAACACCAGCGCCGCTTCCCGGCCAATGCCCGAACCCGCACCGGTGATCAGTGCAACCTTGCCTTCCATATCTCCCGCCATTTTCGTTTTCCTTCTGCTGGATGTGATTATCTTGCCGCCGCCGGAATGGGTTCGGCATGCAGGACACCCGCGTCCGTCAGCGACTTGATCTTGTCGCCGCTATAACCCAGATGCTTGCGCAGCACCTGCGCGTTATGCTCGCCAATATAGGGCGCCTGCAATTCCAGCCGGTCTGGATATCTGGAAAAGCGCTGCGGGATATTGGGAATTTTCAGCTCTCCGAAACCGCGGTCATGAATGGTGCGCACGATACCACGCTCGATCAGATGCGGTTCGGCCATAGCCTGCGGCACACTGAGTATAGGCGCGACCGGCAGATGTGCGTCCTGAAATTTTTTGATGATAGCTTCATCGCTGTCCTGCCTGTCGCACCATGCCTGAATTTCGGCCGCCAGCTTGAACCGGTTCTCCGCGCGCAGCGGCGTCGTCGCATACATCGGATGCTCGATCAGATCTTCACGTTCGATCACCTTGCAGAAGGCGGGCCACGTGGCCGGAACCGCCAGCAGGAAGATATACCCTGTGCGCCCCTTGAAAATTCCGATGGGAAAAATCGAGGAGTGGAGATTACCAAACCGTGTCGGCACCATCGCGCCTTCGGAACCCGAATAGTGCTGCACATTCACTTCATGCATTTGAAAATACGTATCCAGCAGCGAAATATCCAGATACTGGCCCTCATTGTTGCGCGAACGGTCCAGCAGCGCCGCCATAATCGCGCCAAATGCATTCATGCCGGTGCTGACATCGCCGATAGCCATGCCCGTTAACAGCGGCGGCCCGTCCGGATAGCCAATATTATCGAGGATACCCGAATAGGCGGCGGCGATATAATCATAGCCCGGCAGATGGCTGAGCGGTCCGCTCTGCCCAAGCGCGGAGATGGAACACATTACCACTTTGGGGTTGATCGCATGCACCACATCCCAGCCCAGCCCCATGCGGGCGATCGCGCCCGGCGAAAAGGATTCGATGAACACGTCCGCGTCCTTGATAAGCTCCTTGATGATATGCAGGCCTTCCGGTGTTTTGGGATTAAGGCACAGCGACTGCTTGCCCCGGTTCTGCTGAATGAAATAACCGCTGCGCCCATTGCGGATCCAGGGCAGGTTGCGGGTCATATCGCCCCCCGGCGCAATCTCCAGCTTGATGACCTCGGCGCCCAGTTCCGCCATGGCGCGGGTGCAGCTTGGCCCGGCCAGAACCTGGGTAAAATCTACAATTTTGTAGCCATCGAGAATATTGCGCTGCGCCAATGCGTGCCCCTCCTTGTTTCCCTGTGGCAATCCTTATCGGATCATTCTCACAACAGACTACAGAATGCGCGATGGGGGCTAGACCGTCAAGCTGTGAAGGCCGCTTATTCCGCCACCATCATCCCATCGGGAAGCGGTAGCGCATGCAACACGCCTGAATGATGCAGATCGGCGATTTTGCCCGCGCTATATCCCAGATGTTTTTGCAAAATATGGGCATTATGTTCGCCCAGGAACGGGGCCTTCAAGTTTTGCAGATCGGCATATTTCGGCAGCCGCAGCGGCATGCGTGGAAATTGCCAAAGTCCCTGGCCGCGATCATCATCATGCGGCGCCACTTCGCGTTCGATCATATGCGGTTGCGCCAGCGCTTCGGGCACGGACAATATCGGCGCCACGGGCAGATGCGCCTCGCGGAATTTGTTGATGATGGTGTCGTCGTCAGGCTGGGTCGCGCACCATTGCTGAATAATATCGGCCAGCGCATAACGATTATCCGCGCGCACCTGCACAGTGGCGTAATCGGGATGCTCGATCAGATCTTCACGCTCGATCACCTTGCAGAACGACGGCCAGTCCTTGGGCGTCGACAGTATAAAAATATATTTGTCCCGCCCCTTGAACACGCCGATCGGCGCGACCGAGGAATGCAGATGGCCAAACCGCGTAGGCGAAAGCGCGCCGCTGCTGCCGCTATGGGCCTGCACATTGATCTCATGCATGTGGAAATAAGTGTCGAGCAGCGAGATATCCAGATATTGCCCTTCATTGGTGCGCGCGCGGTCCAGCAATGCCGTGACGACGGCGGCATAGGCGTTCACGCCGGTGCTGACATCCCCAAGCGCCATGCCCGTCAGCAAGGGCGGCCCATCGGGATAGCCGATATTATCGAGAATGCCGGCATAGGCGGCGGCGATATAGTCATAGCCCGGCAGATGGCTGAGCGGCCCGGTCTGCCCGAACGCCGAGATGGAGCACATCACCAGCCGGGGATTGAGCGCATGCACAACCTCCCAGCCCAGCCCCATGCGGCCAATGGCGCCCGGCGAATAATTTTCGATGAACACATCGGCCGTCCTGATCAGTTCCCTGATGATATGCAGGCCTTCAGGCGTTTTGGGATTAAGGCAGAGCGATTTTTTACCCCGGTTCTGCTGCAGAAAATATCCGCTGCGGCCATTATGCACATAGGGAAGCCCTCGCGTCATATCACCATTGGGGGCGATTTCCACCTTGATGACCTCGGCCCCCATGTCCGCCATCATGCGGGTGCCGCTGGGTCCAGCCAAGGCGTGGGTAAAATCTACAATCTTGTAGCCATCAAGAATATGCCGCTGCGCCATAGTGCCTTCCCCTTATTGTCCCCCTGCTATCCTTGCAGGATGTAATTATGCTTTGCGTCAGCATGCGACAGAGGGATGGGCGCGTCAAGACATGTACTTGTTACGCCATCTCACCGATGGTGCGGCGGAAGCGCGCCAGGGCCAGGCTGAACAGGATTACGCCGATCACGGCGATTTTGACGAATTCCGGCCACACCACGTCCAGCCCCGCGCCGCGATATAAAACCGCCTGGGAAAGCATGACGAAATGCGTGTTCGGCGCGGCCTGCATCAATAGCTGAATCGCCGCAGGCATGCTTTCGCGCGGCGATGTCCCGCCGGAAAGTATCTCCAGCGGCAGCAGCACCAGCAACAGCAACAGGCCGAATTGCGGCATGGAACGCGCGATGGTGCCCAGAAATATTCCCATGGAGGTGGTGGCGAATAGCAGCAGCGCCGCCCCCGAAAGAAACAGCAGGCGCGACCCTTCAATGGGTACCGCCAGCGCCCCCTCAATGACGAAAATTAACGATAGCCCGCAGGCGATCAGCACCACCAGCCCCATGGCCCAGACCTTGCTGGTCATGATTTCAAACGGGGTGACGGGCATCACCAGCAAATGCTCCACCGTGCCATGCTCACGCTCGCGGATCAGCGCCGCGCCGGTGAGCACAATCGACAGCATGGTGACGCTGTTGACCAGTTCCATCACCGAACCAAACCAGGCGTCCTGAAGTAACGGGTTAAAGCGCGCCCGGATGACCAGTTCGGCGGGCGGCGCCGCGCCCCCGCGATAGCCCTGCACAAATTCGCGCACTTCACTGACGGCGATGGCCTGAACATAACCGCTGCCCGAAAAGGCCTGGCTCATGCGGGTGGCGTCCACATTCAGTTGCAGGGTGGGCGCGCGTCCGGCCAGAACATCGCGCTGAAACTCTGGCGGAATATTCAATGCAAAGGTGGCAAGCCCCGCATCCATTTGCACATCCATTCCGGACTGGCTGATCATCACCGGGGCTGTGAAATAGGGCGGATAGAATGCGCCAACAATGCGCGCCGACAGCGGCGAACGATCCTCGTCCACAATGGCGATGGGCGCCTTGTTTAATGTTTGCGGCAGCGCCTCGGCGGCCGCATAAATCGCAAAGGTGAAGGCGTAAAAAATCAGCACCGACATGACCGGATCACGCGCCAGGCTGCGCAGCTCCTTAATGCCCAGATGCAGAATATTGGCGGCGCGCATGCTCAGGCCTCCTGTTTTTTCAGCAGCGCCGCGCCCAGGCCGATCAGAACGGGTATGGCAATCAGCAGGGGTATGAAGGACGCATATAAATCCGCAAACCCCAGCGCCTTGGAGAATGTCCCGCGTGAAATGGCGATGAAATGCGTGGCGGGATAGATATTGCCGATCAGCCTGCCCGCACCCTCCAGTGACGACACCGGATCGATCATGCCGGAAAATGTCACGGCGGGCAGGATAGTCAGCACCGCCGTGCCAAAGATCGCCGCGATCTGACTGCGCATAAAGGTGGAGATCAGCAGGCCGATGGCTGTGGCCGAGGTGACATAAAGCAATGCGCCCGCAGCCAGAGTGGGGAAGCTGCCCTTCAGCGGCACATCGAACACCGTGATTGCAAGCCCGGTCAGCAGCATAAAATTCAGCATCGCCAGCCCGACATAAGGCAGTTGTTTGCCGAGCAGAAATTCCAGCCTGGTTACCGGCGTGACATAAAGATTGACGATGGAGCCAAGCTCTTTTTCGCGCACCACGCTCAACGCCGCCAGCATCGCCGGGATCAGCAGCAACAGCAACGGAATAACCGCCGGAACCATAGCCACAAGGCTTTTCACATCGGGATTATAGCGAAACCGCGTCTCGATATTCACGAGGTTCGTCTGTGGATATCTGCCCGCCAGCCATTGCAGATGCATGCCCTGCACATAGCCCTGTATGGTTTCGGCCCGCTGCGGCATGGCGCCATCAATCCACGCGCCGATCTGCACCGCATCGCCGCGCGCCAGATCGCGGGCAAAGCCCGGCGGAATTTCAATCGCCAGGCTCAATTCGCCTGCGCGCATGCGACGGTCCATATCTTCATAACTGGCGATCGGCGCATGTTCGATGAAGTAACGCGAGCCGGAAATATTGAGCGTATAATCCCGGCTGGTGGTAGTGCCGTCACGGTCCAGCACCGCAAAGGTCAAATCCTCCACATCCAGATTGACGCCGTAACCCACGACAAACATCAGAATAACGCTGCCCAGCAACGCCAGCGTCAGACGGATCGGATCGCGGCGCAATTCCAGCGTCTCGCGCCACGTATAGCTGAACATGCGCCGGGGATCGAACCAGCGCCGCCGATTGCTGCGCCCGGCGGCGGGTTGTGCGGGAACGGCCTTCTCCGGGGGCGCATCCGCCGCGCCGCCCGGCATGGTTTCCTCCAGATAAGCGATGAATGCGTCTTCCAGGGTTTTTACGCCGCGCTGGCGTATCAGGGCTTCGGGCGTATCCGTGACCAGCACCCGGCCCGCATGCATCAGCGCAATGCGGTCACAGCGCTCGGCTTCATTCATGAAATGGGTCGAGATAAATATTGTCACTTTATCGCGGCGCGCCAGATCAATCATGATCTGCCAGAAACTGTCCCGCGCAACCGGATCCACGCCAGAAGTTGGTTCGTCCAGAATCAGTATCTCCGGCCCGTGGATCATCGCCACCGCCAGTGACAGACGCTGACGCTGGCCCAGCGGCAATGCATCGGGCAGTTCATCGATCACCCCCGCCAGATCAAATCGCTGCGCCATCTCCGTGACCCGGCCGGGAATCATGGCGGCGGGCAAGTTGAGTAATGGACTTTCAGCGGCTGATGCAAACACAATGCTTCAGAAACTCGCACAAGAGCTTGCTCAGCTTGCAATGGATTTGAACATTGTTATCTTCATGTTCTGTCACCTTAAGGCACCAGAAGCAGGTCCTCCTCATGAACGTGGTGGTGCTGTTCAATCCTATCAATTCGCGGGGAGTAGAGCTATGATGAGATCGGCACATCTAATGCTGGGCTTAGAAGGTAATAAGGACCCTGATCTTCCTGATGAAGAACGTAACATGAGAAGCATTGTAGTGCTTGAGAATAGAATGAGCGGTGAGACAGGACGTATTCCCTTGTTCTACGATAAACAGTGCGCCATGCAGCCGCAGATCATTAAATCAACAGCCGAAACCGCAGCAGGCATAGGGCTGCTGTTTACCCCGTACTGGTCGCAACTCCTGACCGATATCGGATTCGCCGCATCGATCATGGCGCAG
>JAHHGO010000239.1 GCA_023252275.1 Alphaproteobacteria bacterium | reverse complement strand
TTTTTATCAATGGGCTTCCATGCTGCAATCCGTGTCGGCGTTGCGGGCCTATCACTGGGTTTACCGTGACCGGGTCAAGCCATGGCTGGTGGCGGAACTGCTGATCCTGAAACCGGAAATGCCGCGTTCGCTGGCTTATTGCGTCAGTGATGTGAGCCGGCAACTGGAAAGCCTTGCCGGCGCCTATGGGAAACGCGGGGAATGCCACCGGCTGGCGGGGCAGATCGACGCCAGGCTGCGTTACAGCAAAATCGATACTATCCTGCAACAGGGCCTGCACGAATTTCTGACGTCCATTGTCGATGACACCAGGGTTCTGGGTGAAGAAATCACCAAACATTATCTGATCTGAAAAGGCGGAAACAGCATGCGCATCCGGATCAATCATTCGACATTTTACAAATATGACATACATGTTCCGTATACGGCGCAACTGATCCGGCTGCATCCGCGCAGCCATCAGGGCCAGCAGGTATTGTCCTGGCGGGTGCTGAGCGAAAACGGGCGCTCCCTGCCCTCGACCTTTGACGGGTATGGCAATGTCCTGCATATGCTGACCCGCGATCAGATGCATGACAATGCCGCCATTATCGCGCAGGGCGAGGTCGAAACCGCCGACATGGCGGGTGTCGTCAGGGGCGCGGTGGAAACCCTGCCGCCGCTATATTATCTGCGCCAGACCCAGTTTACCCAGCCGGACGAGGCCATCCGGGCGCTGGCGCAGGAAGCGGCGGGCGATTATGACGCGATCGAGAAACTGCACCGGCTGATGCTGCGCATCCGCTGGCGTGTCGCCTATGAGATCGGGGCCACCGGCAGCGGCACGACAGCGGCCGAGGCGCTGGCGCATGGGCGCGGCGTCTGCCAGGACCATACGCATATTTTTCTGTCCGCGGCGCGCCTGCTGGGCTATCCGGCGCGCTATGTGTCGGGCTATCTGTGGGTGCCGGGCCTGATGGAAGCGGGCGATGCCGGCCATGCCTGGGCCGAGGCCATGGTCGAGGGGCTGGGCTGGGTTGGCTTTGATGTCGCCAATGGCGTCTGCCCGGACGCCAATTATGTGCGCGTGGCCGCCGGGCTGGATTTTCTGGAGGCCGCGCCCATTCGCGGCGTGCGGCGCGGCGAGGGCGAAGAGGCGATGCGCGTCGCGGTTGATATCCGCCAGTCGCATCAGGTACAACAGCAATAAGAATAATCACAATTTGGCGCCGGTGATGTGATGACTTATTGTGTTGGAATCCGCCTGAGAGAGGGGCTGGTGATGCTGTCTGACACCCGCACCAATGCGGGCGTCGACAATATTGCGACCTTTTGCAAAATGCATGTGTTCGAGAATCCGCAGGAACGCATGATCGCGCTGATGACTTCCGGCAATCTGGCCATCTCGCAGGCCGTGGTCAGCCTGTTGAATGATGGCGTTGAATTTGGCGAAAGCGGCAAGCCGGAAACGCTTTATTCCGTACCCAGCATGTTTCGCGCCGCACAGCTTGTCAGCGAAGCCGTGCGCCAGACCTATAATGTGCATAAGGAGGCGATGCAGTCGCAGGGCGTCAGCTTTGAAGTGGGCATGATGCTGGGCGGCCAGATTAAGGGGCGCGAAATGCGCCTGTATCAGGTTTATTCGGCCGGGAATTTTATCGAGGCGACCGAAGACACGCCGTTCCTGCAACTGGGCGAACATAAATATGGCAAGCCCATTCTGGACCGCGCGGTTACCTATGACGTGCATCCCCATGACGCGATCAAGCTGGCGCTTGTGTCGATGGATTCAACCTTGCGCAGCAATCTTTCGGTCGGCATGCCGCTCGACCTGCTGGTGTATGGCCGCGATGCGCTCTGCGTCGCAATCCGCCGCCGCATTCATGAGGATGATCCTTATTTCCGTCAGGTGCGCGACTATTGGTCCACCGCCCTGCGCGAGGCCTATCAGCGCCTGCCCCGCCCGGATTGGGCCCGGGAATAGCGGTTTCAGCGCGCGGCGTTCCGCATTATACTGGCGCAGCATAAAACCATAAATGGGAGGCGGGCATGACCATAATCACCACGCAAACCCTGCTGGACCGCGCCGCCATAAGCGATGTGTTCCATAATTACGCCAGCGCCATCGATCTGCGCGACTGGAATTTGCTGCGCGCCTGTTTCACCGACGATGTGGAGGCGGATTTCGCCTCGCTGACGCCGGGCAATATTGTCAGCGGCGCGGATAAATGGACCGGGCGAATCCGCCGCTCCATCGAGGCGCTCGACGCCACCCAGCATATCATCACCAATCATGTGCATGTCATTGACGGCGGCAGCAGCCGGAGCCGTTCCTATCTGCAGGCGCAGCATGTATTGCGCGGCGCGGCGGGGGCGCCGGACGTGCATTATCTTATCGGCGGCTATTATATTTACGATATGCTGCGCGCGGGCGCAGACTGGAAAATCAAACGCTACAGCCTTACTGTCACCTGGACCACGGGCGATCCGGAAATTTTCCGGCTGGGCATCGCGCGCGCCAAACTGAAATAAAGAAACCGGAGGAGACGCACCATGTACCATCCAGCACTGAAAACACCGCTTTGCGACATGCTTGGCATTGAATATCCCATTCTGCAGGCGGGTATGGGCTTTGTGGCGCGCGGGCCGCTGGCGGGCGCGGTGTCGGCGGCGGGCGGGCTTGGCTGCATCGGGGCGGGCACCATGACGCCAAAGGAGCTGGCGGCGGAAATCGCCATTGTGCGCAGCATGACCGATAAGCCGTTTGCGGTTGATCTGCTGTTCGCCACGGCGGGCGGCAAAAGCGCGCAGATGTTCAGCAGCGACACCCAGGCGCTGATCGAAGTGGTGTTCAATGAAAAAGTGCCGGTGCTGGTCAGCGGGCTGGGCAATCCCGGCCCCATCGTACCCGAAGCCCATGCGGCGGGGATGAAAG
>JAHHGO010000238.1 GCA_023252275.1 Alphaproteobacteria bacterium | reverse complement strand
GCCCGCCTCAACCTCCGCCGCTCCGCCAACCTGACGCCCCACTTCCTCAAGGATGATTGCGACTGAACTTGCGCGGTCACCCGTTTCCTCAAAGCCTTCAATTAAATCTTTTTGGACGGAACTGAATGAAATGCCGACACGGCGAAGCGCGGACAGCCCCACGAGCGGGTCTTGAAGCGCCTTTGCAAGCTGAACAGTGCTTGAACTTAAATCGCCGCCAAACACAGCCGACATATCCGCAGCCAGCTTGATCGTTGTCTTGAACGTATCGCCGGACACAGAGCGGAACGTAGCCAGGACCGCAATTGATTCCTTCAGGGTTTCGTCATTGATTTTCAGGCTGCCCTGCAAAGAGTTCGCGTAATCGATCAACTGGCTTTTGGTAAGGCCCGCCGCGTTGCCGGTGGCCTTCAACACCGCGCCAAGCCGTAATTCGACCTTCTCCGCTTCCGCCGCCGCCGCCAATGACGCCTTAAGCCCCACGCCAAGCGCCGCAATGGCCGCGCCCGCCGCAACGCCGCCAACGCCAAGCGCACTTAGCGCAGACCCCAGAGGCCCCAGCCGCCCGGTAAGCGCCTGCATTTCGCCCTGCACAGACCGGGACGCATCATTCAGCGCCAGCAGCCCCTTTGAAGCGGGCGCGCTCGCATCCGAAACCTTTTTTAGCGCGGCTTGGCCCTGAGAGCCGACCTGATCAAGCCCGCGCTCTACCTGCTGCTGATTTTCCAGCGCCAGCCGGATTGAAATATTGCGCGAAGCCATCAGCCCGCCCCCAATCTGCTGCTCAATTTCTGATACATGCCGTTAACGCCTTTTTCCGAAATCGCCTTCAAATCGAATTTCTTTTTCAGCTTGACCTGCGGCACAAGAATGAACATCACCGCCGCCACGCCGGAACGGCTCTGGCGCACACGCACACGGCCCTTGCTGGTTGATACCTGTGTGCCACCCTTTACCCGGCCGGCGCCAGTCACGCGCACATTGTCCGCCACCAGCAGGGGCGGCTTGCCACGGCGCGGCACAAAGCGCAGTTCGCCATAGCTTGCGGGCATGGTTTTTGGCGTAACCCGCTTGCCGTCCGTGCCTTTTTTCGGGGCGGCGTCTGTGGGAATCGCCAGATATTTGCCGCCATGTGAGCGGATTGTCACCCCGCGTTCGTGTGCATCAATGATTTCGGGCGCCTTGGTCCAGACAAATCCCGCCGTGCGCAACGGGGAATCGTTCGGGTAGACTTTCGACCGGATGGTGTTCGCAAGCCTGTTGCCCAGCCCCGCGCTGCGCACGTCCCCGCGCCAGTCCTGTTTGACCGCATCCGTGCTTTCCGTCACGGATGACCGGATGGCGGCTCCCACAGCTTTCAGTTCGGCCTTCATGATCCCACGCAAATCGCCGGTGATCGCCGCAGTGATGCGCATGACTACTTCTTGGCCTGCATAGATTTCAATGCGGCCCGCTCCATCAGCTGAATGTCGCTGAACAGTTCCGGCGTCATGGTCTCGCCCATCATCTGAATAGCAGCCCCCACGCCATGATAATCAAGCCCCGTCGCGCCGCTCATGCCGGTGCGCCACTGGGTTTGAATCCGGGTGAATAGATGAAACGGCAGCTCATTTTCCGGCCAGAGATCAAAGTCCGCGTCCGCCTCTATGGCCTCGGCGATTTCAGGCGGCAAAGGCCCGAAATCCTCATAATCCGAAACGCCATTATCGCCGCTGCGCTCGAACCAATGCGCAAC
Organism: Alphaproteobacteria bacterium; assembly: GCA_023252275.1. GTDB lineage: Bacteria > Pseudomonadota > Alphaproteobacteria > UBA11222 > UBA11222 > UBA11222. The sequence goes on along the minus strand of JAHHGO010000238.1, from coordinate 1,351 downwards.
GGCGTCTGTTAGTTTTTTTCTCGCGCCGGGCCGTTCAGGGACTTTGAAAACGCGGCGAAGATCGCGCCGGGAACCTGGGCGATATTCAGCAGGTCTTTGAGCGCGGTATGACTGAACGGCAGCGGCGTGTCCGGCTCGTCATCAACACCCGACCAGCCAGCCACGATCTTGAGCGCAATATCGGAAAGGTCCATTTTGCCTTCCGCCATGCGATCAACCATCTCCCGCCATTCTTCTGTGGTCAGGCGGCGGAACTCGGCGTCGAATGTCACCTTGTCAAACCCGCCGCCGCTTTTTGGAATCATCACTTCGACCGGCCACATAAATGTCGCCGACTGCTTTACTCGAATAGCCATGTTATTTCACCACGATTGAAAATTCGTCATTACCTGACGTGGGCACGAAGCGCAGGTCCATTTGCAGCATTTGAATGCCGTCCTGCTCGGAATAGCGCGGGTTGGATAGCTGCACCGCCGTGCTGATGCTGACAAACTGAACTATGTTGCCAGCGACGGTCCCTTGCGTAATATCAATCGCGCCGAGCGTCGCCGCTTTGCAGATGGCAAACCAGTCCTTCGCGGCAACGGTCGTGGCTTCAATCGTCACAGAACCTGTCATTTTGCGATCCGTGATCAGCACGGATTCCGAACCGCCGATAAGCGAGCGGTGCACCACCTGATTGCCGAGGTCAATCGACAGGTCAGACGCAACCGCCGAAAAGCCATGCAACGTGAACGGCGTGGTGTTGATGTTCGACACCACAAGCGGCTTCTGGAATGCGGTGTATGTCGGCGTCGGAATCGCCGCGTCCGCAACCGCCACATAAAGCCCCGTGAAGCTGAACCTGTACACCGGAATATTCTTGATCGACCACGAAAGCGACACGTTGCCGCGAACGCCCAGGAACTTGTGAAACACGCCGTCCACATTGAAGTATATCGTCACGGCTTCAATCGCCGCCGATATGGGCGTGTAAGTGACCGGGCCGGTTGTCGGCGTGATAACTTCAGCCATTGCGCATGCGCGCAGCAGCGGCCCATAGGCGGGCGCTACGGCGACAGTGCCGGACCCCGCCATTTCAACTTCAAACGAAAGCATGCCGCGCGACGCGCCCGCAAGCTGTTCGCTGTTTCCGAAATAGGAGCGGATCAGATCCCGGTCGGCGAAATCCGTTTCCTGCGGCGTCAAATCGAGATTGCGCACAAGAATAGCGTTTGCCGCGCCGGTCGGCACGGAGTCCGTTCCATATGTGGGTTCAATCTTTGCAAGGATGGTTTTTTTACGAGCAAGCAGGGCCATTAGATTTCATCCTTCGCTTTGCGCACAACCGGCGCGGGTTCAACAATGGGGG
>JAHHGO010000237.1 GCA_023252275.1 Alphaproteobacteria bacterium | reverse complement strand
GCCGCAGCCAAAGCGCATCATCACAAAGATAAGACCGGCCCATAGCGCGAAATACAACAGGCTGTTCATTGTGCGATCCTCCTGTAATCTGATGTTGCGTGTTTTTCTGCCATACAAACAACTGGCGCGGCGTTCACATCGCCAAGATAGCTGCGGGTGCGCGGCGCCGCGTCGCGGCTGCGGGCGAACTGAATCTGGAACACCATCATCGGACCGGTGCGGAAGGACATTTCGCAACTGGCCAGATAGAATTCCCACATCCGGCAGAAGCGCTCGTCATACAGCGCCTTGATGGCGTCCCGGTTGGCCTGAAAACGGTCCTGCCAATGGCGCAGCGTATCGGCATAATGCGGCCGCAATATTTCAATATCCGTCACCCACAGCCCGGCATGTTCGATGGCCCCAAGCACTTCCGACAAAGCCGGGCAATAGCCCCCGGGGAAAATATATTTCCGGAGCCAGGGATTGGTGCTGTCCGGCGGCTCCATGCGGCCAATGGCGTGCAACAGCCCGACGCCATCGGGCTTCAGAAGATCACGGCATTTATCGAAGAATTGAGCATAGTGATTGACGCCGACATGCTCGAACATGCCAACCGACACAAGCCGGTCATAGGCGCCACATTCATCGCGGTAATCGCGCAACAGGAAACGGACGTGATCAGACAATTCAGCGGTGGCGGCCCGCTCCTGAGCCACACTTAACTGCTCCTGCGACAGGGTAATGCCTGTCACATCCGTGCCAGCCGTGCGCGCAAGATGCAATGCCATGCCGCCCCAGCCGCAGCCAATATCCAGCACCCGCTGGCCGGGTTTGAGCAGAAGCTTCGATGCGATCAGCTGCTTTTTCTTGTATTGCGCTTCTTCCAGGGTTTCATCGCCATCGGGAAAGTAAGCGCAGGAATATTGCCGGTCCGCATCCAGGAACAGGTCATAAAGCGTTCCAGATAAATCATAATGATGCGCGACATTAGACCGCGAACGGCTTTGCGGGTTAAACTGGTGCAGCTTGCGCAACGCCCTGCCAGCCTTGCCAAAAGCCAACGCGAGAGGGTGGTTGTTCAGCGCATCCTGGTTCGATGTGCATATATATAAGAGCTCGCGCAGCCTGCCTTCCTCAATGCTGAGCGCGCCATCCATATAGGCTTCGCCTACATAGAGATACGGCCGCATCAATATCCTGTAGAGGGCGGCCGCCGTTTTTACTCTGACGGTTACGTGCGGCCCATCAGCCAGCCCAAAATGATGCACAGTTCCCCAGGGATCGATAAGGATAAGCCGCCCATTGGTGACCAGCCTGCCAAAGAAATTCGTCAGGAGTTTTTGCGCCGCCGCCGCCAGAGGCCCGGGTTTTCCGGAACTTCTGCGGACATCATCCTGTATGGCGGAACTGGCGTCATGAATAAATGTTGCGTCAATCGTCATCGCCGTTACCCTTCCTCAAATGAGGATTGTCGTAATCAAGGGGGCAATCAAACCGCGCTCCTGAAAATTACCCCATGGGGGTTAAGGTATCAATACAGCCGCAATAGATACATTGACGCAAATCAATAACAGAAATATTTCCGGTTAAATTTCCGTCACCCTGTTTGGGATTTCGTCCGGTTCGTCCGGCCGGGCTGGAAAATGCCGCTCAAGAACCAGGGTGCAGCCTTCGATTGCACCCACGAATCTCCCGGCAATGTGGCGCTTATGACCGTCTCGGTTGAGCACGTCCGCAGATCTCTGGGCTTGTAATGGTTTTGTCCCTGTAACCTGGAAGTGTATTGTATCATAAAGGGGACTAAATATGACAACCCTGCATCCGGAGTTCGCTTGGCGGCGCATTGGCTTCTGGCTGTCCGGCCTTTTGGGGCTTGGCGCCGTAGTGCTGGTTGTGTCGCGTTTCGGCGAACTTGAGCATCTTGTCGAAATTGAGCGCAACGCAAAACCGGTCTGGCTGATCGCGGCCTTTGCGCTGCAAGTTCTAACTTACGCCGCAGCTGCTGCGGTTTGGTACTTTGCGCTCCGTAGCGCAGGGGCGCACCGGCCACTCACGGCCTTGCTGCCCCTTGGTATCGCCAAGCTCTTTGCGGATCAGGCCATACCGAGCGGTGGACTGAGCGGCACACTTCTTGTCATGGGCGCCCTGACCCGGCGCGGCATACCACGTCCGCTATGCATGGCGGTGCTGCTGGTCGGCCTGGTTTCATACTACAGCGCGTATCTGGTGGCCGTAGTCATAGCGCTCGCTGTGCTTGACCTGTTTCATGCAGTCAGTCCGGCAGTGACGGGCATTGCTGCGCTCTTCATCGTGGTGGCTGTGGCGTTCCCCGCCTTGACGCTATGGCTCAAGCATACACGCGGCGGGCGCCTTCGATACCTGCTGACGCGCATTCCGGGCGTCAGGGACCTGGTCAGCGCGGTCTCTGACGCGCCAACGCATCTGATGCAGAATCCCCGCCTGATGCTCGGGACGGCCGTGCTCCAATTTTCCATTTTCGCGCTTGACGCCGCCACGCTCTACGCCATGCTGCGCGCGGTTGGCGTAACGGCGAACCTGACGGGCGTGTTCGCCAGCTTTATGGCGGCATCCGTGACCGCAACGATGGGGCCGATGCCGCTCGGCCTTGGGGTGTTCGAGGGCGCGCTGATTGCGGTCCTGCATCTGACCGGCATCCAGCTTGAAGCCGCCTTTGCCGCCACATTTCTTCTGCGCGGTATTACATTCTGGCTGCCCATGCTCCCGGGCCTCTGGTTGGCCCGGCGCGAATTACGGCGTATATAAGCCTGATGTAGTCAGGTAGATGTAAAATGGCGCTATCCACCCATAAATGCGGATGGCGGATATTTTGCATTGCTATGAGTGATCCCGTTTCAGCCCGCGATAAAACCACGCTTTCGCCGCTTCTGTTGCTGCGACATAGCCCGCGACGATGGCGATGACAGCCGCCAGCTGGAACGGTGTCAGAACGACGAACCCGAACATGGTGCGCACGCTTTCAACATAAGGAATGAACAGCGTCACCCCCGTAACGGCAATTGTACTCAACAAGAGCAACCGGCTTGGGCGGCTGCGATAAAAGGGGCTTTGGGTCCGTAGGACGAGAACCACGGCCAGTTCT
>JAHHGO010000236.1 GCA_023252275.1 Alphaproteobacteria bacterium | reverse complement strand
AACTAGCGGGGCCGCATTCTTTATATCCGTGCGGCGCGCGATGACGCCGCACACGCGGCCATCGCGCAGCACTAATTCCTCGGCGGCGGTATTTTCCGCAACCATAATGCTCGGGCAGGCGCGCACCGCGTGGATCAGCGCATCCATCAGCCCCGCTCCCGTCGCATCGCCGCCAATATGCACGATACGATTGACCGAATGCGCGGCCTCGCGCCCCAGCGCCAGTTCGCCGCCGGGCGCGCGGTCAAAATGCGCGCCCAGCGCCATCAGATCTTCAATACATTGCGGGGCCTCGCGCGTCGCCAGCGCCACAATCGCGGCGTCGGCAATACCCGCGGCGGCGCTGATTGTATCCGAGGCGTGCAGTTGCGGACTATCGCCCGGCGCGATCGCCGCGGAAATGCCGCCCTGCGCCCAGCCTGTCGAGGCGCCCGATCCCAGCGGCGCGTTGAGCAGCAGAATGACCGGATGCGGCGCCAGCTTCAGCGCGGCGGTCAGGCCCGCAATGCCGCCGCCAACAATGATGGCTTTGGCCCTGCCGGTGGCGGGTGCGTCGCGCTGCATGGGTTTGCCCCTTGACCTGTTTATTCCGCCGCCATTTCGTGCGGCCCGCCGACAATTTCCGCCCGGCGCAGATTGCCGGGGCCGCCCTGCCATTGCGCGGAACCGGACACAGGCGCGCCCAGCGCCAGCATACGCTCCACCGCCTGCCGGGCGCGCGGCGCAATGGCCGGATCAATCTCGACCACATGGCGCATTTCGCGCAGCGCGCGCAGAATTTTCGGCAGCGTGATTTTCTTCATATAGGGGCACAGATTGCAGGGCCGGATGAACTCGACATTGGGCAGTTCGGCGGCGACATTATCGCTCATTGAGCATTCGGTGATCATCACCACCTTGGGCGGCTGTTTGCTATGCGCATAGGCGATCATCCCGGCGGTCGATCCGGCGTAATCCGCCTCGTCCAGCACATCGGGCGGGCATTCGGGATGCGCCAGCACGATAATGCCGGGATTGGCCTCGCGATAGTCACGGATTTCCTTGGCGGTGAAACGCTCATGCACGATGCAGCGGCCCTTCCAGGTGAGGATTTTCACGCTGGTCTGGCGCGCCACATTGTGCGCCAGATATTGATCGGGCAGAAACAGCACACGGTCCGTACCCAGAGATTCCACCACCTGCAACGCATTGGATGACGTGCAGCAAATATCGGTTTCGGCCTTCACATCGGCGCTGGTATTGACATAGGTCACCACCGGCACACCGGGAAACGCCTTCTTCAGCAGCCGCACATCCGCCCCGGTGATCGATTCCGAAAGCGAACAGCCCGCCGACAGATCGGGAATCAGAACGGTTTTTTCCGGGTTCAGCAGCTTGGCGGTTTCGGCCATGAAATGCACGCCGCACAGCACAATGACATCGGCGTCGGCCCTGGCCGCCTCGCGGGCCAGCGCCAGGCTGTCGCCGGCAATATCGGCCACGCCGTGATAGATTTCCGGCGTCATGTAATTATGCGCCAGCACAATGGCCTTTTTCTGCGCCTTCAATTCATTGATGGCGAGAATATAAGGGGCGAAAAACTGCCATTCGATTTCGGGAATGACATGGCGCACCCGGTCAATCACGTTTTCCCTAGCAGCAAGCGAGATGGATAGCCCTGCGCATGTTCCTCGTTATGGCGCAGCAAGTAATTATAATGAGTGGATTGCTAGTGCCTCGTGACAGGGGGCACAATGGAATTTAACGAAGGGGCATAACATGTCAGACAAACAATATGAAGCTTTGCTCAATCTCTACCATGAATATAATGAAGCATTCAATGGACTGCCTACGTTGATTAAGAATAAGTTTTACGAAAAACTCTATTCAATCGGATGCTAATGTATGTCGTAGTGTCTTAGTAATAGGGCACTACAGCATGCAATGTTGCATGAACTTCTGGAGCATTGAAATGAAAGCAACTATTGAAACCATCGGCCTGAAGATTGCGGATCTCGGAAATGCGGAGCGCATTACTAAGGCATTGCTGTCCGAGCTCTCTCGGGAAGTTCTCGAGGTTGTCCTCATTGACGAAGGCAAAGACACTGGCAAGGGAACGGAAGACAGCCGTACCATCAATGAACTCATCAACGTTCTCACGCCTGTCAATAAGCGTGCTGCAATCGTGTTCTTCAAACACCTCAGCCCCTTCCTCGTAGCAACTAACGAAGCAGGGGAGTTTGCTGCCTTTGGCAAGAAGGACAAGAAGAACTGGGAAGCTAAGCTCGAAGAGGTGAAAGAGTTTATTGCCGATCCACATAACAACATTTGGTCATGGGCTGAACGTAACATCGAAGTGGAACAAAAGCCCTTTGATGTTAAAAAGGTAACTAAGACAATCGAGAACAGCATCAAGAAAGCAGGCATGAAAGCTACGCTTGAAGCTGTGTTTGCTGGCGGTCTAACGCTTGAGAACATCCTTGAGATTATGAATCCCGAAGAGGAGGAACAGGAGCAGAACTAACATAGTTCGATTAACAAAAGGCATACGCTAGAATAGGTGTGCCGTAACATATGCGCCTTTGTAAGAGGGAGCATATGTTACATTGTTTGAGCAAAGGAGGGCAAGACGCTGCTCGCGCGGGCGATCGCCGGCGAGGCCAAGGTGCCGTTCTTCTCGATCTCCGGCTCGGACTTCGTCGAGATGTTCGTCGGCGTGGGCGCCTCGCGCGTGCGCGACATGTTCGAGCAGGCGAAGAAGCACGCGCCCTGCATCATCTTCATCGACGAGATCGACGCCGTGGGCCGGCACCGCGGCGCGGGCCTCGGCGGCGGCCACGACGAGCGTGAGCAGACCCTGCACCAGCTGCTCGTGGAGATGGACGGCTTCGAGGGCAACGAGGGCGTGATCGTGATCGCGGCGACCAACCGTCCGGACGTGCTGGACCCCGCGCTGCTGCGCCCCGGCCGCTTCGACCGCCAGGTGGTCGTGCCGCTGCCCGACGTGCGTGGCCGCGAGCAGATCCTCAAGGTCCACATGCGCAAGCTCCCGCTCGCCGAGGACGTGCGGCCTTCGATCATCGCCCGCGGTACGCCGGGGTTCTCGGGCGCGGACCTCGCCAACCTCGTCAACGAGGCGGCGCTGTTCGCCGCGCGCGCCAACAAGCGCACGGTGACGATGGACGAGTTCGACCGCGCC
>JAHHGO010000235.1 GCA_023252275.1 Alphaproteobacteria bacterium | reverse complement strand
CCGATACTGTCTGGCGCACACTGGGCGCGGCGCGCCGTCAGGGCAAACGCATCCTGTTTGAAGGCGCGCAGGGCGCGATGCTGGATGTCGATCACGGCACCTATCCGTTCGTCACCTCCTCCAATACGGCGGCGGGGCAGGCGGCGGTGGGCAGCGGCATGGGGCCGGGCGCGCTGGATTATGTGCTGGGCATCACCAAGGCCTATACGACGCGCGTCGGCGGCGGTCCGTTTCCAACCGAACAGGATAATGAGATCGGCCAGGGGCTTGGCAGCCGCGGCAAGGAATTCGGCACCGTTACCGGCCGGCCGCGCCGCTGCGGCTGGTTTGACGCGGTGATGGTGCGTCAGGCTCTGAAAACCGGCGGCGTTCATGGCATCGCGCTGACCAAGCTGGATGTGCTGGATGGCATGGACGAGCTGAAAGTCTGTGTGGGCTATCGTCTCGATGGCAAGGTGCTGGACTATCTGCCCGGCACGCAGGGCGCGCAGGCGAAGGTTGAACCGGTTTATGAGAGCATGGAGGGCTGGAGCGGCAGCACCCAGGGCGCGCGAAGCTGGGCGCAACTCCCGGCCACCGCCATCAAATATATCCGGCGCATCGAGGAACTGATCGAAGCCCCGGTGGCCATGCTTTCCACCAGCCCGGAGCGCGAGGATGTGATCCTGGTGCATGATCCGTTTACGGATTGATGCGGGGCAGGGCGGGTAATGTCATGCTGAGCGAAGCGAAGCATCCCCCGCCCGCGATACCTATTTTCTGGCACTCTCGCGGGCGGAGCGGCGCATGGCGCGTTGCAGTTTTTCGAAGGCGCGCACCTCGATCTGGCGCACCCGTTCGCGGCTGATATTATATTGCTGGCTTAAATCCTCCAGCGTTGCGGGTTCCTCGCGCAGGCGGCGCGCGGTCAGGATTTCCTTTTCGCGCCCGGTCAGGTGTTGCAGGGCGTCTTCCAGCAGAGCGTGGCGGATTTTGAATTCCTCGCTGTCGCCGAGCACGGCTTCCTGGTCCGGCTTGTCATCGACCAGCCAGTCCTGCCATTCGCCATCAGCGTCCATGCGCAGCGGCGCGTTCAGCGAATTGTCCTGGCCCGCCAGGCGCTGGTTCATATTGGTGACTTCCTGTTCCGAAACGCTCAGCTTTTGCGCGATCAGCGCGACCTGATCGTGGCTCATATCGCCTTCGTCCAGGGCCTGAATCTGGTTTTTCACCCGGCGCAGATTGAAGAACAGCTTTTTCTGCGCCGCCGTGGTGCCGATCTTCACCAAACTCCAGGAGCGCAGAATATATTCCTGTATGGCGGCGCGTATCCACCACATGGCATAGGTCGACAGCCGGAAGCCCTTGTCCGGCTCAAAGCGTTTCACCGCCTGCATCAGCCCGACATTGCCTTCGGAAATCACTTCGCCAACCGGAAGCCCATAGCCGCGATAGCCCATCGCCATTTTGGCCACCAGCCGCAAATGGCTGGTCACCATCTTGTGGGCGGCCTCGCTGTCGCCATGCTCGCGCCAGCGCTTGGCCAGCATATATTCCTCGTCCGGGTCCAGAACCGGGAATTGCCGGATTTCCTGCAAATAGCGCGAAAGTCCGCCTTCTGGGGTCAGAACCGACAGGGTGTTTTTATCTTTTAATTCGGACATTTGCTTTCTCTAAACGCCAATAAACGCCGTATGCCGCTCCGGCGCACTGCTTGCTTCTGGATCTGAAGTCATTCTAACATAATAGGTTTACGACAGATTTACAGAGTCTGACTAAAAATTATATTCGTTCCAAAACCTGCAGCAACGCCGCAAGATCATCAGGCAAGGGGCTGGAAAAACTGACAGTTTCGTCATTTAGCGGATGCCTGAAGCCAAGGCTGGCGGCATGCAGCGCCTGCCGGTTCAACCCGGCGATTACCGTCTGGGCTTCTGGCGGCAATCCCTTGGCCCGGCTGCGTCCGCCGCCATAGGCCGGGTCGCCCAGGATCGGATGCCCGATATGCGCCATATGCACCCGGATCTGATGGGTGCGCCCGGTTTCCAGACGGCAGCGCAACAGGCTGACCAGAGGTTTTTGCGCATCGCCAAAGCGTTGCAGAATCTCATAATTGGTGATGGCTTCGCGCCCGCCAGAGGGACGGACGGCCATTTTTTGCCGGTTCGACGGGCTGCGGCCGATCCTTGTGTGGATGCGGCCGGTGGCCGGTTGCGGGGCGCCCCAGACAAAGGCCAGATAGCTGCGCTGCACGCTATGTTCGGCAAATTGCGCGGCCAGTGCGGCATGGGCGTGGTCGGTTTTGGCGGCAACCAGCAGGCCGCTGGTCTGCTTGTCCAGCCGGTGCACTATGCCGGGCCGCCGCACCCCCCCGATGCCGGACAGGCTGTCGCCGCAATGCGCCAGCAGGGCATGCACCAGGGTTCCCTGCCAGTTACCGGCGGCGGGATGCACCACCAGCCCGGCCGGTTTGTCGATGACGATCAGCTCGCTATCCTCATGCGCCACATGCAGTGGGATGGCTTCGGCCTGCGGCGCTGCATCCAGCAGCGCCGGGATGGTCAGCCTGAAACTGTCGCCGGGTTTGACCCTGTAGGAGGCGTCGTCTATCGTCGCGCCGCGATGCTCGACCTGTCCGGCCTGCAACAGCGCCTGTATCCGCGACCGGCTAAGCCCCGCGATATGATCGCTCAGCCATTTGTCCAGCCGCGCGCCGCCTTCCGTTTCTGATACGGTCAGGTTATGCATGGTTTCTTTGATTGGAGGCTTCATGACACAAGCAGTGACGCAAAACTATCGCGGGCTCAAGGCCGCGGTGATCATTATGGGGGTTTTGCTCGTTGTGGGCACGATTGCGCTGGTGATTGGCATGGTGCGTCAGGCCGGGCGCATTGCCGACCATTTCGATGACAAGGCGGTAACGCAGAATATTGCCCTGCCGCCGGAACTGGCCGGCCGGGTGGTGGAGATGCAGGTGGATAATGGCCGTCTTGTCCTGCTGGTGGAACGCAATGCGGCGCAGAAACTGGTCATACTGGATATGGCCAGCGGCGCGGTGCTTGCCGTGCTGGATCCGTCCCCGCCATGACCGGGCCTGTTCTGCATCTGTCAGGGGCCGATCTGGCCCGGATTGAGGCGGCGGCGCAATCGGGCCTCCCGCGCGAGAGTTGCGGCCTGTTGCCGGGTGCGCCCGTGCAGGAGGGCTGGCGCGTGACGGGCATC
>JAHHGO010000234.1 GCA_023252275.1 Alphaproteobacteria bacterium | reverse complement strand
CGCGCGAGGCGTCCAGCACATAGACGGCCTGCCCCTTGTGATAGTTCGGCGCGATTTTTACGGCGGTATGAATTTTGCTCGTGGTCGCGCCCCCGATCAGCAGCGGAATGGTAAAGCCCTGACGCTCCATTTCGGCGGCGACCGTGCACATTTCATCCAGGCTGGGCGTGATAAGGCCGGACAGTCCGATAATGTCCGCCTTTTCCTTGCGCGCGGCATCCAGAATGCGATCAACCGGCACCATCACCCCCAGATCGACCACATCGTAATTATTACATTGCAGCACGACCCCGACAATATTCTTGCCGATGTCATGCACATCGCCCTTCACCGTCGCCATCACGATTTTGCCGTTGATCTTGACCGCTTCTCCGGAATCGGCCCGCTCCTGCTCCATGAAGGGCAGCAGATACGCCACCGCCTGTTTCATCACCCGCGCGCTTTTCACCACCTGGGGCAGAAACATTTTGCCGGAACCGAACAGATCGCCAACCACATTCATGCCGCGCATCAACGGGCCTTCAATAACATCCAGGGACCGTGTGGCCTGCTGACGCGCCGCCTCGGTATCCTCGATGATAAATTCCGTGATGCCCTTGACCAGCGCATGTTCAAGGCGTTTTTCGACATCCGCCTCGCGCCAGGAAAGATCCGCGCCCTCCTGCCGGGCGCCACCGCCCGCACGAAAATTTTCCGCAATTTCCAGCAGCCTTTCGGTGGCGTCCGGACGGCGGTTGAGAATGACATCCTCAACGCGCTCCAGCAATTCTTTCGGAATATCCTCATACACCATCAACTGGCCGGCATTAACGATGCCCATATCCAGCCCGGCGCGAATGGCGTGATACAGAAACACCGCATGCATGGCCTCGCGCACCGGATTATTGCCGCGAAACGAAAACGACACGTTCGAAACGCCGCCCGAGGTGCGGCAAAAGGGAAGCTCCGCCTTGATGCGCTTCACCGCCTCAAAAAACTCAACCGCGTAATTATTATGTTCTTCGATGCCCGTCGCCACGGCAAAAATATTTGGATCGAAAATAATATCTTCCGGCGGAAAGCCGATTTTTTCCGTCAGCAATTTATAGCTGCGGGCGCAGATTTCAAACTTGCGGTCAGCCGTATCGGCCTGGCCCTTTTCATCGAACGCCATCACCACCACGGCGGCGCCATAGCGGCGCACCAGCCTGGCCTGTTTCAGAAACGGCTCCTCGCCTTCTTTCATGCTGATGGAATTGACGATGGCCTTGCCCTGCACGCATTTCAGGCCCGCTTCAATGATCGGCCATTTTGATGAATCGATCATCAGCGGAACGCGGCTGATATCGGGTTCCGACGCGATCAGATTCAGAAAACGCACCATGGCGGCCTGACTTTCCAGCAGGCCTTCATCCATATTCACATCGATGATCTGCGCGCCGCTCTCCACCTGCTGACGGGCGACGGCGAGCGCCGCTTCATAATCGCCATCCAGAATGAGCTTCTTGAATTTGGCCGAGCCCGTGACATTGGTCCGCTCGCCAATATTGACAAAAGTTGAAATCATATGGCGGCCTCAGTCTGTGCATCGGATGCAATCGGAAAAACAAACGGCTCCAGCCCTGAAAGCCGCAGGGTCCTGCGCCTTTCCGGAATTTTTCTGGGGGGCACACCCGCCACCGCCTGGGCGATGGCGCGAATATGCGCGGGCGTCGTGCCGCAACATCCGCCCGCCAGATTGATCAGCCCCGAACGCGCCCATTCGCCCACATGCGCCGCCGTGGTTTCCGGCGTTTCATCATAACCGCCAAAGCCGTTGGGAAGACCCGCATTGGGATAGGCGCTGACCGCCGTGTCCGCCACCCTTGCCAGTTCCGCAATATGCGGGCGCATCTGTTCGGCTCCCAGTGCGCAGTTAAGCCCCACCGCAAAAGGTTCCGCGTGGCGCACAGAATACCAGAACGCCTCCGGCGTCTGTCCTGTCAGAGTGCGGCCGGACAAATCCGTAATGGTGCCGGAAATCATGATGGGCAGGCGAACACCCTTGGCGTCAAAAGTTTCTTCAACCGCAAAGATCGCCGCCTTGCAATTAAGCGTATCAAACACGGTTTCAATCAGAATGAAATCCGCGCCGCCATCCATCAGGGCCGCCGTGGCCTGTCCATAGGCCTGGCGCAATTCATCGAAATGGATATTGCGAAAGCCCGGATCATTGACATTGGGCGAAATGCTGGCCGTGCGGTTGGTCGGGCCAAGCGCACCCGCAACCCAACGCATTTTTTCCGGCGTGCGCGCAGTAAATTCGTCGGCAATTTTGCGCGCCAGCCGCGCGCTTTCGAAATTCAGCTCCGTCACAATATCCGTCAGCCCATAATCGGCTTGCGCCACAACGGTTCCGCTGAACGTATTTGTCAGCAGAATGTCCGCGCCCGCCTCCAGATACTGGCTGTGAATTTCACCGATGATCTGCGGCTGGGTCAGGCTGAGCAGATCGCCATTGCCGCGCAGATCATGATTATGCCCGGCAAAGCGCGCGCCGCGAAAATCCTGCTCGCCCAGCCCATAGGTCTGGATCATGGTTCCCATGCCGCCATCAATGACCAGTATGCGTTCCGCCAGGGACTGTTTCAGGGTAGCTATCCGGAGGTTTCTGTCGCCGCTCATGCCCGCGCACTCTCTTGTTGTGAAACCGCGCGCAATCCCAGAATATGGCACAGCGCATAAGTCAGATCGGCACGGTTCAGGGTGTAAAAGTGAAAATCGCCGACGCCATTGGCGCGCAAACGCACACATTGTTCGGCAGCCGCCACAATGGCCACAAGCTGACGGGTTTCGGCCTCATTCTCGAGGCCCTCAAACATTCTGGCGAACCAGTCCGGCACGCTGGCGCCGTTCATTATCGCCATGCGCTGTGCGCCGTTGAAATTGGTCACCGGCATAATGCCCGGGATCAGCGGCAGCGTGATGCCCGCCGCCACGGCGCGATCCCGAAAGCGCAGAAAGCAATCCGTATCGAAAAAGAATTGCGTGACGGCCCGTGTCGCGCCCGCGTCAATCTTGCGTTTCAGATTATCCATATCCGCATTCAGATCAGGCGAATCCACATGCCCTTCGGGATAGGCGGCGACGCTGATTTCAAAATCCGCGATCTTGCGAATGCCCGCCACCAGATCCGACGCGTAGGCATATCCGCCCGGATGCGGCGTGTATTTGCTCTGCCCCTCCGCCGGATCGCCCCG
>JAHHGO010000233.1 GCA_023252275.1 Alphaproteobacteria bacterium | reverse complement strand
AGCTTCAAGCGCGAGAAGCCGCATTGGGGCGCCCGCAAGATTCGCGAACTGCTGCTGCGCCGTCTGCCTGGCGAGGTCCGGGTACCGGCTAAAAGCACCATCCACGCCGTGCTGGATCGCCATGGTCTGGTCAAACGCATGGGGCGCAAGCGTGGCCGCGCCCACGGCACGCCCCTGTCGCCGGGACAAAACCCCAACGCCCTATGGTGCGCCGACTACAAGGGCGAGTTCCTGCTGGGTAATAAAAAATACTGCTATCCCCTGACCGTCACTGATCATGCCTCGCGCTATCTGCTGTTGTGTGAAGCCCTCGAATCCACCAGGATGGACCTGGCCTTCACCGCTTTTGAACGCCTGTTCAAGGAACGCGGTCTGCCTTCAGGCATCCGTTCCGACAACGGCGTGCCCTTCGCCTCCGCCAACGCGCTGTTCAACCTCTCCAGGCTCTCCGTCTGGTGGCTGCGGCTTGGCATCAACATCGAACGCATCAAACCCGGCAACCCGCAGCAGAACGGGCGTCATGAACGCATGCACCTGACCCTCAAAAAACAGGCCACCCGACCGCCGGGCATGAACAGCCTGCAACAGCAGGCCACCTTCGACGGCTTCGTGCAGGAGTTCAACTTTGAGCGCCCCCATGAAGCCCTGAACATGAAGTGTCCAGCCGAAGTCTACACCCCAGCGTCACGCGAATATAACGGGCTACCCGAGCTGCACTATCCCTTCCATGACAGGCCCGTTCTTGTCACCGCCTGCGGAAGAATCTGTATCTACCGCAAAAAGATCAACATCAGCACAGCCCTGGCCGGGCAAACCCTTGGCATCAAGGAGGTCGATGAAGGCATTTGGCTGGTAAGCTTTATGGACTATGATCTGGGGTATATCGATCTGGAGCAACGTACCCTGCAACCAATAGACAACCCTTTTGGCCCGGGGGTGTCACCTATGTCTTAGGTACATAATGTTACCCATGTCTCCGGTATGGACCTACATTATGTTACCTATGTGTCCGGTATGGACCGTGTGCGGTTGGCGTGCCCGGCAGGATTCGAACCTGCGACCCCAAGCTTAGAAGGCTTGTGCTCTATCCAGCTGAGCTACGGGCACCTATCCTGAAACGCCGTGTCAGTGAGTCCTCAATGAGTCCAGGGCGCCGTGCGATCGGAGCGGAAATTATCCGAATAAGCCTTGAGCACCCGCCGCGTACGGCGCGGCTCAATGATCTGATAGGCAATGCCATGTTTATCAGCATAGGCAATTGCCGCCTCGCGGCTGTCAAAACGCAAACGCAGCTCACTATGGCGCATATCCGATGCGCTGGTCCACCCCATCAGCGGTTCAATTGCTTTCGCCGCCTCGGGTTCGAATTCCATCACCCAGTTCCGGCTGTTGGATTTTCCCGACTGCATCGGATTTTTGGAAGGCTGATAAATTTTTGCCAGCATACTTGTCTCGTCCTTTCACAGGCGTCTATTCCTGAACATATTATTGGCTGGAAATCTTCTCCATCTGGCTCTGAAACTGACCAAGATCGAAATAATCGCGCCATTTGGCGATCTTGCCATTTCTGAGCTCAAACACGCCCATCACCGCAATCTCAAGCCACTGGCCGTTAATGTGGAATCTGTCGTTCCGTTCAGTCATTACGACGCCGGCGGATGATTCTGCAATGTGGAGCGTCTCAAACCGAACCTTATCCCCCATGCTGATGAAACCTGCTATCGCCTTGCGGATATCGCCTGCGCCCTGAACCACAGGCATGGGAATATTGTGCCAGACGGCGTCTTCCAGGAAAAAGCCCATGACCCGTTCCATATCCTGGGCTTCCCATGCCGCGATAAAATCTTTTACGATTGCGATATTGCCCATTGTTTCCGCCAGCTGAGTACGAATGGGCGGAGACTAACATGTTGCGCAGGACAAGCAAACCGTCAGGCGATGAGGTCGAAACCCGCCAATGATACTGGCAGGCCAAGGTCCTGCAATATAGCGGCGTCAAGTACGCCGACCGTTTTAATCTGGCCCGCGCCAAGCGAACTGGCCATCAGATCACCGCCAACGCCCAGATGCGCCGGCCCGTTGGAGGCCAGCGAAATTGCGCCGCCCAGCACATCCTTTGCGTTCTCACCGTGGAATTTCAGAGTGCCGGCGCTGAGACCACTGACATAGCGGTCATAATTGGTCATAAAGCCAGCCTGTGTGGGCCGGCCATTACTATCCAGACTGCTGCGAAAGCCCAGCACATGGCCTAATTCATGCGCAAAAATGGTCAGGGCGTCGAATTTATCACGCGGCAGCGCGTCATCCTGGGAGTCGCGAAAAACCAGACGCCCCGGATCAGTTGCAATGGTGATCCGCGCATCCGGAGCGGCCCCATTAGGATCAATCCCGGTGGCAAGCTCCGCCCCCACCCCGCTCTGGCTCAAACGGCGGCCATTATATATTTCGCCTGTGGCAACTTCGATCAGCGAACCCGCATAGGCCAATACGCCGGGCGAACCCGATTGAAATGTGACTTCAAGCTGAATGGGAGCCGTGCGGGTAAAATGCACCGCCCACATGTCCCATGCCGCCGCAAGGCTTTGGCGGATGCCTGTCTCATAGGGGGCAAGCGTACCGCTGCCATCCAGTATCGTAATCGTCAGGCCATTGCCACTGCCCAACTGGTGCAGTGCGTCCTGGGCCTGGCTGAGTGTTGCGGCATTCGCGTCAACCTCTTCAATAACGCGGCGCGCATCGCCAAGTCTGAAGGTCGCGCCATTTGAGCCCGACACCAGGTCCACATAGTTTTGGGCCAACGCAACCTTATTATCAATAATGGTTTTATCGGCGCCCTGAGCGCCGCTGATTATATCGACAATCATGCGGCCAACAGGCTTGCCCGCACTTAGCTCGCTATTCCAGTAGGCAAGGCCCGCCGCATCCGGGGCGCGATTGAACAGGTTATTATAGACAGAGGTCAGAAAGCTGTCCGGCGCGCTGCTGGCCGAATTGGCCAGATAGCTATAAGACGAGAGAGCTTCTGGCTGACGTGCAAAACTGTCTGCAATGGCGATGGACGAAACGCCCGATGACAATTGCCCGACCCAATAGCTCAGCCCTGCCGGATCAGGGGCGCGATTGAAATAGCCAATATAGATTTGGGTGATCAGCGCGCTCTGTGATGGCATCTGTCCACTCTGTAAAGTTCATACAGCGTGGACATCATAAATATATCGAATTTA
>JAHHGO010000232.1 GCA_023252275.1 Alphaproteobacteria bacterium | reverse complement strand
AACGCGCCGTCGTCATGCGCAACGCGCCTTTGCCGCCCAGCGGAATAATGGTCTGCACGGAGCCCTTGCCGAAGCTGGTGGTTCCGAGCACGATGCCACGGCGATGATCCTGCAAAGCGCCCGCAACGATTTCAGAGGCGCTGGCCGATCCGCCATTGATGATGACGATCACCGGCTTGCCATCCGTAAGATCGCCCTTGGCGGCGCTGAAACGCTGAATGTCATCCGGTCTGCGGCCACGGGTGGAAACAATTTCGCCGCGCTCCAGAAACGTATCGCTGACCGCGATCGCCTGATCCAGCAGTCCGCCGGGATTATTACGCAAATCGAGAACCACGCCCTGGAAATTGGCGCCGATTTCTTTTTTCAGCTTGGTGAGATTTTCCACCACGCCGTCATTGGTATGTTCATTGAATGCGGTGATGCGAATATAGGCCACATCTTTTTCGCGGCGCGCGCGCACGGATTGCACCGTGATCACGGCGCGCTTCAGCACCACATCAAACGGCTCCTTGCCCTGGCGCAGAACACTCAGCTTGATGTCGGTGTTGACCGGCCCGCGCATCAGCTCAACCGCCTCGCGCAGGTTCATGCCCATGACCTGCTTGCCATCCAGATGCGTGATATAATCGCCGGATTGAATGCCCGCCTTGGCGGCCGGCGTATCATCGATAGGCGTCACCACCTTGACGACGCCATTTTCCATCGTGACCTCGATACCCAGCCCGCCAAATTCGCCCCGCGTCTGCACCTGCATTTCGCGATAGGCATCGGCGTTCAAAAAGCTCGAATGCGGATCAAGCGAGGACAGCATGCCATTGATGGCCGCTTCAACCAGTTCATTGTCCTTGGATTCAACCACATGGTCGTTGCGCACCCGCTCGAAAATATCCCCGAACAGATTAAGCTGTTCATAGGTTTCGGCGCTGGCGGCAAGCACGGGCGCGGTTGGGGCAAGCATGAAACCCAGCACAGCGCCCATCGTCAACAGGCGCGACATACTCTTTGATCGCATAAACATCAGCCACTTACCTTCTTTTCGCTAGATTTCAACCATGGCATGGGATCGAACGGCTTCCCATCCTTGCGGAATTCAACATACAGATCTCGCAAATCCGATCCTGTACCGGATTGCACCGGGGCATCGCCCTTGGGTCCGGTACCCATGCGTCCAACAGGCTGACCTTGTGTCACATTCTGCCCAACGACGCCATGCACCAATGAAAGTCCTGAAAGCAATATATGGTATCCCTCGCCGGCTTCCAGTATCAATAATTGGCCATAGGCGCGAAATGGCCCGGCAAACACCACTTTTCCATCAAAAGGCGCGATGATTTCGGCGCTTTCACGAGTGCGGATGCTGATGCCCCGGCGCACCGCGCCAGACGCATCCCTTGCGCCAAATTTTGCAACAATCTTGCCACGGGCCGGAATGGCCAGAAGACCCCGCGCCGCGCTGAACTGAACCGGACGGGCGGTTTCGGGTTCCGGCGGCGAAACCGGGGAAAACAATGCATAATCCTGGGTTTCTTCTGGCGCGTCCTCGGCGGCGGCCTCCGCCGCCTGGGGCCGGGGCCGGGGCAACAGATCCGATTTAACTTCTTTAGCGCCGGCAGCAGCCGATTTTTCCAGACGCGCCAGCAGATCACCCGCATCCTTGGCCCGTTTTGCCAACGCCGCCATGGCTTCGGCATTTGTGGCGGCGGCATCGAACAGCGCCGCCTGCTGGCCTTTTTGTTCAGTCAGTAACCCGCTCAGCGCCTGCTGCTCTTCCTGCAGTTCGGCCAGCCGGGCAATATGCTGCTCATGCTCGTCTGACATCACCGACTCCAGCCTGTCGATTTCGGCCAGATCCTTGCGCAACGCCGCCGCTTCTTTCTCGACCCCCTCAATGACGGCGCCCAGCAGAACCGCCCCGCGCACATGTTCAACGGCGGCCTCTGATCTGATCAGCAGCAGCGCCGGGGGCTGACGGCCCAGCCTTTGCATCGCCGCCAGCATTTGCGACAATTCGCCGCGCTGACTGTCGAATCGGGCCAACTGGCTGCGCCGCCGCAATTTCAGCTCATCAAGTTTGGTTTCGCCGTCCAGGACTTCCTGTTCGCGCGCCTGAATCAGCATGGCGGTCTGAACCAGCCTGGCATTGAGGTCGGAAACCATATTTTCCGGGGCGTCCTGCGCCTGAACAGGCAGCAGCCATAACAGCCCGCATAGGGCATACAGACAAGAGACTCTGCAGATGAAAATGCGCAAAAATTAAAATCCGTTTTGCCGTGAACGATTCACTCAGGCCGATATTTTCAAAATACTGTCTGTCCGGCTGCAAGTCCACCAGCGCAGTTTGATACCATCAGCTAACTGGCTATCCCCGGTGATAGGGATGATTGGCCAGAATAGTTACCGCCCGGTAAATCTGTTCAGCCAGCATGATCCGGGCCAGCATATGCGGCCAGGTCATCGCGCCCAGCGACAGACGCTTGTGGGCCTGCGTCAGCAGCGCATCGCTGAGGCCATCCGCGCCGCCGATGAAAAACACCATATCGCGGCAGCCCTGATCGCGGCTCTGCGCCAGCCAGGCGGCAAAATTCTCGCTGGACATTTCGCCCCCGCGGCCATCCAGCGCCACCAGAACGGCTCCTTGCGGCGCCTGGGCCAGAAGCAATTCGCCTTCGCGCTGCTTGCGCTGCGCGGCCTCTGTCGCATCCGGCCGGGAACGGCGATCTTCGACTTCGCGCAGCGCCATCGCGCCAAACCCCAGACGCGCGCCATGCGCGGCAGCGTTTTTCAGATAGCCGGTGACAAGCGCCGTCTCGGCGCCGGCCCTTGAGGCGCGGCCGGCAGCGGCAATGAGAATTCGCATGAATGAGGCTAAACGGCGCGCAGACCAGACGCGCTGGCCGGTTCAATCTGCGCCGGCATGGTCACGGACCATAATTTTTCGAGATTATAAAATTCCCGCACTTCCGGGCGGAAGATATGGATGATGACATCGACCGCATCCACAACAACCCAGTCGCCCTGACGCAGGCCTTCGACACGGCAGGTATCGCCATAAAGCTGTTTGATTTTTTCTGTGACATGCCCGGCGATCGACGCCACATGCCGCGACGAGGTACCGCTGGCGATGACCAGATAATCGGCAATGCTGGATTTTCCTTCCAGCTCGATACTCACAATATCGATGGCCTTGTCATCTTCAAGTGAGTTCACGACAAGCCGCTTAAGCTGCTCCGGTTCGGGATGGGCTGTACGGCGTGCGACGGCGATATCCTGGG
>JAHHGO010000231.1 GCA_023252275.1 Alphaproteobacteria bacterium | reverse complement strand
GGCAAGGTCATTCAGAGCCTGCGCAAGGCGAAACATTCCAACCCGTTTTTCCTGCTGGATGAAATCGATAAAATGGGCGCCGATTTCCGCGGCGATCCGTCATCGGCATTGCTTGAGGTTCTCGACCCTGAACAGAACAGCACCTTCTCGGATCATTATCTGGAAGTGGATTATGATCTTTCGGACGTGATGTTCGTCACCACGGCCAACAGCCTGCGCATGCCAGAACCGTTGCTGGACCGGATGGAGATCATACGCATCCCCGGTTATACCGAGGATGAAAAGGTCGAAATCGCCAAGCGGCATCTGGTCGCCAAACAGCGCGAGGCGCATGGGCTGAAGCCGGAAGAGTTCAGTCTGCCCGATGCCGGCATCCGTCATCTGGTGCGCTATTACACACGTGAGGCGGGCGTGCGCAATCTGGAGCGCGAGATTGCCAATCTGGCGCGCAAGGCGGTTCGCGAACTGGTGTCCAACAAGGCCCTCAAACATATTGAGATGACCGAGGAGCTGATCGAAAAATATGCCGGCGTGCGGCGTTTCCGGTTTGGCGAGGTGGAGGCCGAAGATCATATCGGCGTTGTCACCGGCCTGGCCTGGACGGAAGTGGGCGGCGAATTGCTGAATATCGAATCCGTCATGCTGCCCGGCAAGGGCCGTATGACCACCACCGGCAAGCTTGGCGATGTGATGAAGGAATCGATCGAGGCGGCGTCATCCTATGTGCGTTCACGCGCCGTTGATTTTGGAATCAAGCCATCGATCTTCGAGAAAAAGGACATTCATGTGCATGTGCCGGAAGGCGCAACGCCCAAGGATGGACCTTCGGCGGGCGTGGCGATGGTGACATCGATTGTGTCTGTGCTGACGTCTAACCCGGTGCGCCGCGATGTGGCGATGACGGGCGAAATCAGCCTGCGCGGGCGTGTGCTGCCAATCGGCGGCCTGAAGGAAAAACTTCTGGCGGCGCTGCGCGGCGGCATCAAGACCGTGCTGATACCATCAGAAAATGTCAAGGATCTGGCCGATATTCCGGATAATGTGAAAAAGGATCTGGAAATCATTCCGATGAATGTGCTGGATGATGTGCTGAGACATGCGCTCGTCAGGCCGCTGGTCCCGATTGAGTGGGATGAGGAAAAGGAAATGGCGGCGGCCAATGAAGCGAAAAAGGAAATGACGGACGGCCTGCGCGCCCACTAATTTCCTGGAAAAATAGTTGCGGATTTGACTAGCCAGTCAAACCCGACCCGTCACAAGCCGGCCAGGGCGATCTGGCCGGTTTTGTTGTAAATTTGTGCTTTTCCCGCGCCAGCCAAAGATGAATTTCCCGCAATGCCTGCAAAAAATATGGGGAAAACCGCCTTTTTTCTTTGACGGATATGGGGAAGGAAGGCAAACTCCGGCTGAGTTTTCGTGGCGTTGTTCGAGTCTCTCTGGCACGTCAACGCCGGACGGCCATCTGGATGTCCTGTGGGAATCCAGCCGCCGGTGCAAGTTGCAACATTTAACTGAGGGGGCCCTCGTGAATAAGAATGACCTGATCGCTAGCCTGGCCGACGACATTGAAATCAGTAAAGTGGATGCCGGGCGGGCTGTTGACTCCATCCTGGCAATCATCACCAAAAGCCTGAAAAAAAATGGCGAGGTGCGGCTCGTTGGATTTGGAACCTTTTCCGTCGTGAAGCGCAAGGCTTCCGAAGGCCGCAATCCGCGTACGGGCGAGGCCATCAAAATTCCCGCCTCGAAGCAGCCCAAATTCAAAGCCGGCAAGGCCCTGAAAGACGCTGTAAACTAAATTCGAAGAAATTCCGGCTTTCTGATGGAATGCGGACGATCGCACTTTCACCGGCTGGAGAAATAATTAACCGCCCGGTCTCATAATGGGACCAGGCGGTTTTTTTAATCCGTTGATGTGTGTATGATGAGCCTATCGGGCGGTTAGCTCAGTTGGTAGAGCATCTCGTTTACACCGAGAGGGTCGGCAGTTCGAGCCTGTCACCGCCCACCAGCCTTCACCCTGCCTTTTGTCCCCGCAATATCAGCCATCAGTTCAATCGCCTCGGTCTGATTGGTGGAGATGGTTAGCCCGGTGGCGCCGCTATCGGCCCAGGCGGCGAAGCGTTCCTCAATGCGATCGCGCGGGCCTACCAGCGCGCCTTCGTCAAGATATTCATCCGGCACCGCGTCGGCGGCCTCGTTCTTGCGCTTGGCCAGATAGAGTTCCTGGATACGATTGGCGGCGTCGCCATAGCCGCGCCGGGTCATCATTTCCTTGTGGAAGTTCAGATCGGGATGCCCCATACCGCCAACATAGAGCGCGACATTGGGCTTCATGCGCCGCAACCCGGCCCTGACGTCATCGGTAATGACGACCGTCGTCATGGCCTGAATTTCAAAATTCTTAAAACCCTTGCCGCCGCCCGCACGCGCAAAGCCCTGTTCCAGCCAGGGCTTGCAGGTTTTCATCGATCCCGGAATAAAATTCAGCGGCAGCCAGCCATCGGCGATTTCCGCCGTCAGCCTGGTGTTTGCCTCGGTTCCGGTGCCCAGCCAGATCGGCAGTTTCGGGTTCATATGCAGGATGGATTTCAGCGGCTTGCCAACCCCCATGGCGCCCGGCCCGGTATAGGGCAGCGAGATTTCCCGGCCCTGATGCGTGACGGGCTCGGCGCGGTCGCGGATTTTCCGCATGATCTGCACATAGTCGCGGATGCGCCAATAGGGCTTTCCCCAGGGTTGGCCATACCAGCCCTCAACGATTTGCGGCCCGGAAACCCCCAGCCCTAGAATGAAGCGGTTGCCGCCCGCCAGATCATCGATGGTCGCGGCCGTCATCATGGCGGCGGCGGGGGTGCGCGCGGCAAGCTGGATAATAGCCGTGCCAAGCCGGATGCGCTTTGTCACAGCCGCGAGATAGGCCAGCGGGCTGAACGCGTCCGAGCCATAGGCCTCGGCCGTCCAGATGGAATCATAACCCAGCTTTTCGGCGTGCAGTATGCGCTCCACCGGCAACGCCATCCGCTCGCCCGAATATCCGATTGATAGTCCCAGTTTCATGGCCGTCCCTCCTGTCCGTGTGGCGTGTTTAGAGTGTGCTGCGTTTAGCTTGAGCTGGCCCACCCATGGCGCCCCAATTAAGTGGTCCCCAATTAAGCACAATTAACCCCCCGTCACCGACATGTGCCGCGCGACGGCGGGCCTCTCACCGCGCCGGTTAATGATGAAATCATGTCCCTTGGGCTTGCGGCCGATGGCTTCATCAAGTGCCGCCATCAATTGCGCATCGCCGGTTCCGTCAGCCGCGTCGCGGCGCAGCGGGGCGCGCAGATCGGCGGCGTCGTCCTGGCCCAGGCACATAAACAGGGTGCCGGTGCAGGTCAGGCGCAC
>JAHHGO010000230.1 GCA_023252275.1 Alphaproteobacteria bacterium | reverse complement strand
GAATGCCCGCGCCAGGGCAATATGAAAAAATGCGCACTGCCGCCGATCACGGCAATCGCCTGGCGCGATAGCGGACGGGTAATCAGATGGATGCCTTTGGAGCGCTGTAATTTTACCGTTGCGGATTGCCACCAGGCGCAATCCCGAACATGCCAGCGTGGCCGCGACGGCGGGCCTGCTGCAACTGCTCGGGCCGCAGGAACTGGCCGCCGTCATGGCGCATGAACTGGCGCATATCAAAAACCGTGACACGCTGATCATGACAGTCACGGCGACAATTGCGGGCGCCATTTCGATGCTGGCGAATTTCGCCCTGTTTTCGGGCGATAATCGCAATAATCCGCTGGGCATTGCAGGGGTGTTGCTGCTGATGGTGGTGGGGCCGCTGGCGGCGGCGCTGGTGCAGATGGCGATTTCGCGCGGCCGCGAATATGAGGCCGACCGGATGGGCGCGGAAATTTGCGGCCGTCCGATGTGGCTGGCCTCCGCGCTGGAGAAAATGCAGATATCGGCCGGACAAATTGACAATGTGCCGGCCGAACGCAATCCGGCCACGGCGCATATGTTCATCATTAATCCGCTGCACGCGCGCCAGATGGATTCGCTGTTTTCGACGCATCCCTCCACCGCCAATCGCATTGCGCGCCTGCGGGAGATTGCGGCGGAAGAGAAAGACCGTTAGAACCCCGGCATGAAAGATCAACAGGGGCTAGTGGCCCGGCAGGCTGGCGTCTGGCTGCTGCAATCCGTGCTGCGCCGTAATCTCGGGCTGGATGAGGCGCTTTCCGCCGCATTCGCCGCGGCGCCGTTTGACGCGCTCAGCCCCCGCGACCGCGCCTTTGCGCGCCTGATCGCCGCCACCACTTTGCGGCGCATGGGACAGATCGATGCGGTGTTGCGGCAGTTTCAGACGCGCCGCCTGCCGCCGCGTTCCGGCCCGGCGCAGGGCATTCTTCGCACCGCGGCGGCGCAAATCCTGTTTCTGGGAACAGCGGCCCATGCGGTGGTCAGCAACGCGGTCGAGATGGCCGACAAGGATTCCGGCGCGCGCCATTACAAGGGCATGATCAATGCGGTGCTGCGCAAGGTCGCGTCCAGCGGCCCGGCGCTGCTGGCGGCGCAGGATGCGGCACAGCTTAATACGCCGGAATGGTTGCGGGAAAGCTGGCGCATCGCCTATGATTCCGAAACCGCACAGGCCATCGCCGCCGCGCATCTGATGGAACCGCCGCTGGATATCAGTGTACGGAGCGATGCCGCGGAATGGGCGGAGCGCCTGGGGGCGCAAATGCTGCCAACAGGAAGTTTGCGCCGTGAAACAGGCGGGCGCATCGAAGACCTGCCCGGCTTTGCAGAAGGCGAATGGTGGGTGCAGGACGCCGCCGCCAGCCTGCCGGCGCGTTTATTGGGCGATGTGGCGGGCCAACAGGTCATTGATCTGTGCGCAGCCCCCGGCGGCAAGACCCTGCAGCTTGCGGCGCGGGGCGCAATTGTCACGGCGATTGACCGCTCCGCCACCCGCATGCGCCGGGTGCGGGAAAATCTCGCGCGCACAAAACTTTCCGCCGCCTGCGTTACGGCGGACGCGACGCAATGGCGGCCGCCCGCGCCGGTGTCTTATGTGCTGCTTGATGCGCCCTGTTCGGCCACCGGCACCATCCGCCGCCATCCCGATATTGCCTGGCGCAAAACCCAACAGCAGATTGACGGGCTGGTCGACCTGCAGGACCGGCTGCTGGCTGCGGCAAGCGATATGCTGGCGCCGGGCGGGATATTGGTGTTCTGCACCTGCTCGCTGCAACCCGAAGAGGGCGCTGAGCGCATCGAAGCCTTTCTGGCAAAGGGCGCTCCGTTTGCGCGCGTGCCGGTGCGGGCCGAAGAAATTGGCGGCCTGGCCGGGCTGATCACGCCGCTGGGCGAATTGCGCACCCTGCCATACCATTTGCGCGAACAGGGCGGCATGGATGGCTTTTATGCGGCGCGTTTGCGGCGGGTATAAGAGACTGCTTTCAGCCGGCCGCCGTTAAATTTTCCCAAATCCTAAATGATTCTTAAAAAACTGTGACCCCCGTCACAGACATGGATCCCCCGTACATGTTCTATTGCGGTCAAGTGATGGGTAACGAAATGTTCATCCATCACACAAATGCCAGTTAACTATAGATGATGATTGAAATTAATATTTTTAAGTATTATCCTCAATTATCACATCGAAACGGCAAGTTTTTGCCGGGTTACTGTTAACCAATATTTGGTTTAGATTGAGATAAGCCGGGGGAATTAAGCAATTCCTCTTTAATGAAGTCAGTCGATACAGTTTTTTGTATCAGATTTACAGGGAGATGAATATGTTTAAGAAAATTCTGCTTGGTTCGGTTATGGCCGCGGCCGCCGCCACCGGCGCCAATGCGGTGGTTATTGACGATTTCACTGCTGCGCCGCAGTCTATTTCGATCGGCGGCCCGCTGGACGGGGCGCCCTGTATTGTCGATGTCCCCCTTGGCAATACTTGTGCCCCTGACGGCGATGACTCTAGCATTGCTGGCGGCGTTTCAGCACCCGTCCCCAAAACGGTACTGGATAATGAGGCTACGCCTGGGGCGGGCGTTGGGGCGTCTCAGTTGTCCATACTTGGTGGTTACCGCGACATCACGACGACACTGATTCAATCCCCAGATTCTACGCGCACAACAGATGCGGACTCAGCCATTATTAACGGAGAGTTTTCTCATTCCCAGGAAGCGGGTGTCTCCTCGAACTCCTATATCACCTGGGATGGTTTGGCAGGCGGTACGGGCCTGAACGCAAATCTCAGCGCGTTTACGGATTTCCATTTGATCGTGCTGTCGGCGGATGCTGGTGTGGACTGGAGCCTGCAACTGTTTGACGAAAATGGCGTCAGCGCAATCCATGAATTTTCGAACCTGGTCGCGATTACTACGCCAACCCACCTTTATCTGCCGTTCGCGCTGTTTGCTGGATTTGATTTTACCGAAGTTGATAAAATCATCTTTGGCGCCAATATCAACAGCGAAGTTGATTTTGACACCCAGGTTGCTTTGATCGAAGCGGTTGTCCCCGAACCCGCTTCGCTAACCCTGCTGGGCGCGGGCATTATGGGTCTGGGCTATTTCGGCAAGCGCCGCAGGGCCTAAGTATACTATTTGTCATTCTGAGGGCGCGTAGCGCCGGAAGAATCTCCCTCCCGGAATTCCGCCGGGGGAGATCCTTCGCGGAGCCTGTCCACCCGTTCGCGGCTTTCGGCCACCGCCTTGTCGGGCAAGCCCACCACCGTGAACGCCGGCAGGCCCGAGGCGATCTGCACCTGCACATCGACCTCGCGCGTGTCCACCCCCTCAAACGCAACCGTATAGACGCGGGCAATCATGCTGTGCTTTGCTCCCC
>JAHHGO010000022.1 GCA_023252275.1 Alphaproteobacteria bacterium | reverse complement strand
CGCATAGGGATCCACAATAGTGTTTTCCAGCACATCGCGGGCGGCGCGCGCCAGCATCGCATCAACATCGCCCGCTTCCAGAACGGTGGCTTCGCGGATATTTTCGCACCAATGATGATGATCCCCATGCGCCTGAAAATAAATCACAATGCCATCGCGCAGACGGTTGGCGGTAATCACCTGGACGCCAGTAACGCGTTTATTGACGGTGCTCACGGGCGGCCTCGCTGAATTTTGGCGTTACGCTGCGGCTGATGGCGCAATTCGATAGCGCTGGGCGAGCCATCGGGATCAGGCTGATAGCGCACTGTGAATTCCGACAGCGCCCGCGAGAACCGCTGCGCATCAATATCTTTCTGCACTTCATAGGCGTCAAAGCCGCAGCGATGCATGAAGGAAAACTGATCATACAGCACATTGCCGACGGCGCGCAGTTCGCCCTTGAAGCCATATTGTTCGCGCAGCAGCCGCGCATAGGAATAGGCGCGGCCATCCCTGAAAACCGGAAATTCGAGCGCAATCAGATCAAAACGGCCCAGATCATCGCGGATAATTTCCGGCGATTCACTGGAGGCAAGCCGCACCCCCAGCCGGGTCTTGCGCGCCAGCAATTGATCTTTCTCCGCGCGCCAGCGCGCCAGCGGCACAATCAGATCACCCGCGGCCGGCAGCGGGCCATCGGTATCCGCATGCAGCCATTCATCGGGGCTGATTTTGCTGTTTTTAACGTACTGCATAAAGCGCGTCCTTAAAGGGGGCGATACCCGCACGGCGCACCGCCGCCAGAAAATTTTCATCCGGGCCGGTGCGGATTTTCAGATAAGTCTCGACGACTTTTTCCACCGCATCGACCACTTCATCATAGGAAAAGGCCGCGCCCAGAATTTCACCGATAGAGGCGTTTTCATCGGCGCTGCCGCCGAGTGTGATCTGGTAAAATTCCGTGCCCTTTTTATCAACGCCCAGAATGCCGATATGGCCCACATGATGATGGCCGCAGGCATTGATGCAGCCGGAAATCTTGATCTTCAGATCGCCAATATCATGCTGGCGCTTGAGATCGGCAAAACGCTCGCTGATGCGCTGCGCCACCGGGATCGAGCGCGCATTGGCCAGCGCGCAATAATCCAGGCCGGGGCAGGCGATAATATCGCTGACAAGGCCGATATTCGGCGTGGCAAGGCCATGTTCGCCAAGCTGGCGCCACAGATCATACAGATCGCTCTGGCGCACATCGGCAAAGGTCAGATTTTGTTCATGCGTTACGCGCAATTCATCAAAGCTGTAACGTTTCGCAAGATCGGCCGCCACATGCATCTGCACATCGGTCGCATCGCCCGGAATGCCGCCAATGGGCTTCAGCGAAATATTGACAATGGCGTAACCGGGAATTTTGTGCGCGGCCACATTGCTGCGCAGCCACGCCGCAAACGCCGGGTCGCTATCGCGCTTCTGCACGAAACCGGCCGGGTTGGGCGCAAGTTTTTCATAGGCGGGCGGCGCAAAATAGGCGGTGATGCGGGCGATTTCTTCCGCCGGCACATCCAGCGCGCCGCCGCGGATCAGCGCCCATTGTTCATCCGTCTGGCGACGGAATTCATCAATGCCGATTTCATTGACCAGAATTTTGATGCGCGCCTTGTAAATATTATCGCGCCTGCCATGCATATTATAGACGCGCAAAATCGCCTCGGAATAAGACAGCATGTCACGGCGCGGCACAAATGCGTTGATACATTTGGCAATGACCGGGGTGCGCCCCTGTCCGCCGCCAACCCAAAACTCGCAGCCCGTCTCGCCGGCCGGATTGCGGACCATGACGATGCCGATATCGTGCAGCTTGATGGCGGCGCGGTCGCGCGGGCTGCCGGTGATGGCGATCTTGAACTTGCGCGGCAGGAAGGAAAACTCCGGATGCAGGCTGGACCATTGCCGCAGAATTTCGCCGCAGATACGCGGATCTTCGATCTCGTCCGCCGCCACGCCGGCATATTGATCGGCGGTGATATTGCGAATGCAATTGCCGCTGGTTTGCAGCGCATGCATTTCTACCGAGGCCAGCTCGTCCAGAATGTCCGGCATGTCTTCCAGACGGGGCCAATTATATTGCAGGTTCTGGCGGGTGGTGAAATGCGCATAACCCCGGTCATATTTGGTGGCGATATCGGCGAGCTTGTGCAATTGGCGCGAAGACAGCACCCCATAGGGAATGGCGACGCGCAACATATAGGCGTGCAATTGCAGATACAGGCCGTTCATCAGCCGCAGCGGACGAAATTCTTCCTCGGTCAGCTCGCCGTTCAGGCGCCGCGTTACCTGATCGCGGAACTGCGCCACCCGTTCCTGCACAAAGGCATGGTCGAATTCATCATAACGATACATGGTGCGGCCTCTAAAATGCCCGTGCAGCCCCTAAATAGGGCCGTTTCTACCTGTAAATATGGGGGAACGGCATAAATAAGTCAATATTAATGTGAAATGCAACAATATACACTTGTGATATGTATTTTAAGCTTCCCGGACCACCCGGCTTTCATGCCAGCGCCGCAACAAAAGATATTCAAGCGCGCTAAGACAGAAGAAAACCGCAATGCCGAGCAGCGAAAGCAGCAGTAGCGCCGCAAACATTTTGGCGATCTGCAACCGGTTGCCGCTTTCCATGATCCGCCAGGCCAGCCCCATCGAGGCCCCGCTGCCGGCGACAAATTCGGCCACCACCGTGCCGATCAGCGCCAGCCCGCCGGATATTTTCATGGCCGGAAGCAGATAAGGCAGCGCCGAAGGCATGCGAATCTGAATCAGCACCTGCCAGCGGCTGGCGCCATACAGCCGGTACAGCTCCAGCAGGCCATGATCGGCGGCGCGCAATCCCAGCGTCATATTGGACAGCACCGGAAAGAAAGCAGCGATCCACGCCATCAGCAGCAGCGCCCGGTTGGGATTATCCATACCCGCCCAGATGACGATCAGCGGCGCAATGGCCACAATTGGCGTGACCTGCAAAATCACCGCCAGCGGAAACAGCGCCATTTCAATCATCCGGCTTTGCGAAAACAGCATGGCCAGCGCAACGCCGCCCAGCACCGCCAGCACAAAGGCCGTCAGGCTGATGCGCAAGGTCATCCAGGCGCTGAACGCCAGCGAGGCAAAATCCTCATACAGCGCCTGCCCGATGGCCGATGGGGCGGGCAGCACAAAAACCGGCACCTGCCAGATATGCACCAGCCCTTCCCACAGCGCCAGCAGGCCAAGCACCAGCAGCAGCGGCGCCAGAATGCGCGCCGCGCTCATACCGCCGCCTCGCGCAGCGCGGCGGAAATTTCCCCGCAATAAGCCGCGAACTGCTGCGAGTGGCGAAAGGCTTCGGCACGGGGTTCCGGCGCATTGATACGCAGCTCACGCCGGATGGTTCCGGGCCGCGCGCTCATGATCAGTATCCGTTCTGATAAATACACCGCTTCCGCTGCGCTATGCGTCACAAACAGCACACTGAGTTGCGCTTTGTTGCAGATATCCAGCAGATCATCATTCAATTGCTGACGGGTGATTTCATCCAGCGCCGCGAAGGGTTCATCCAGCAGCAGCAGCGGCGGCCGGGTGATGAGCGCGCGCGCAATCGCCACCCGCATTTTCATGCCGCCCGACAGCGTGCGCGGATAGGCCAGCGCAAAATTTTCCAGCCCCACCAGCGCCAGCATTTCCATGGCGCGCGCGGTGCGCTCAGTGGCCGGCACGCCCGCAATACGCAGCGGCGTCTCGACATTTTTGCGCACATTCGCCCAGGGCATCAAAGTGGGTTCCTGAAACACCACGCCAATATCGCCTTCTTGCAGCGCCGCCGCCCATTCCACGCGCCCCGATGTCGGCGCGATCAGACCTGCCACAATGCGCAACAGCGTGCTTTTGCCGCAGCCGGACGGCCCCAGCAGCGCGATAAATTCGCCCCGCGCCATGCGCAGATCGATATTTTCCAGCGCCGCAACGCCGCCGGAAAATATTTTACCAAGGCCGGAAATGCTCAGCATTTAGTTTGGCTTCGCCCCTGTGAAGCGCAGCGTGTAGGCGCGGCGAACATTCATATCCGGCGGATAAAGCCCGGCATCCCGCATGATTTCAAAAAATTCCCGCCAGCGCGCATCGCTCATCGCGCCAATGCCTTGTGTTTGCGCATCGCCCGATTCAACAATGCCATAGGCTTTCATTTTTTCGATAGCCTGCACAATGATCTCTGTGCGCATTTCCGGATTATCGCGCAGAATGGCGGCATTGCCGGGCGCCGGATCGCCATGCAGATAATCGCGCCAGCCCTCTACGCTGGCGTCCACAAACGCCTGCACGATCTGCGGTTTGGCGTCAATAATCCGTGTGCTGACCATTACCAGCGTGGCGTAACTGGGATAGCCATGATCCGCATAGAGAAATATTTTTGGCTGCTTGCCGGTTTCGCGCGAATACATGAACGGTTCCGATGTCAGATAGCCCTGCTGAATGGCGTTGGGGTCGGCCAGGAACGGGGCCATGTTGAAATTATATTTGCGCACCTGGGCGTCTGCAAAACCATAGCGCGCCTTCAGCCACAAAAACACCGCGCCGATCGACGCATCGGCCAGCATAATGGGATGGCCTTTCATATCCGCCAGGCTGTTTATATCGTCTCTGGGATGCGTCATCAGAATTTCCGGGCTTTTCTGAAACACCGCCATCACGGCCTGTGCGCCCGCGCCTTCGCGCAGCATATTAAGCGGCATGAAACTGCTTGAACCCATGCCGAAATCAATCGCGCCCGCCCCCATTAATTGTGGAATATTCACCCCCGGGCCGCCCTGACGGATTTTCACATCAAGCCCGCGCGCGGCGTAAAAGCCCTTCGCCACGGCCTGATAAAAGCCGCCATGCTCGGCCTGCGCCTTCCAGTCGGTGGCGAACACGATGCGCTCCAGCGCCGCTGCGGGCGCTGCATACAGACAGAATATAATCAAAATGAAATAGCCGCGCGCCATTTATCACTCCCTGCAAATTACAAATTGCACTATAAAGTGAGTTCGCCAGAATAAAAGCAGAGAGGCGGTTATGAAACTTGCGACATTCACCCATCAGGGCCGGACACGCATTGGCGTGGTGCAGGACGGGGGCATTCTGGATCTGTCCGCCGCTGCTCCGGCGCTGCCCCAGGAAATGCGCGCCTTTCTGGAGGCTGGCGCCCCCGCCATGGCGGCGGCCCGCAGCGCCAGCGGCAGTCTGATCGCGCTGAAAGACGTGCATCTGGAGGCCCCGGTGACGCGCCCGTCGAAATTTCTGGCCATCGGCCTGAATTATGCCGATCACATCGCCGAAACCAAACGCGCCACCCCGGAAAAACAGCTTTGGTTCAACAAACAGACCGGCTGCGTCAATGGCCCCTATGATGCGGTGCATTTGCCCAAAGTTTCCGCCGCGCTGGATTATGAGGGCGAACTGGGCTTTGTGATTGGCCGCAAATGCCGCCATGTGCCCCGCGAACGCGCCCATGAGGTGATTGCCGGTTATTTCATCGTCAATGATGTCAGCGTGCGCGACTGGCAGATGCATTCCCAGACCATGACCATGGGCAAAAGTTTTGATACGCATGGCCCGTTCGGCCCCTGGATTGTCACCCCGGATGAAATTGGCGATCCGCATAATCTTGCCATCCGCACTTTGCTGAATGGCGAAGTGATGCAGGATTCCAGCACCCGCCATCTGGTGTTCAACTGTTTTGATCAGATCGCCTATCTGACCCAGGCCTTCACGCTGTTTCCCGGCGATGTCATCGCCAGTGGAACGCCCGGCGGCGTCGGCGTGGCCAAAACCCCGCCATTATTCATGAAAGCAGGTGATAAAGTGCGTATCGAGATCGAAAAGATCGGCTTTATCGAACAGACAATCATCAATGAACCCGCAGATACGGCCTGCCTGATATGAGTGACAGCTTTCTGGAAGTCACCGCGCCCTTTGACGGGGCGAAAATCGCCCGGCTTCCCCGGCTGAACGCGGCGGAGATGGAAGCGGCGCTGGCCGCCGCCTATGGCCTGTACCGCAATCGCGATGGCTGGCTCTCCAAGGCGCGGCGCATCGAAATTTTACGCGCGGCGGCAAAGATCGTTGCCGGACGCGCCGAAGAACTGGCGCTGCAGGCGGCGCGCGAAGGCGGCAAGCCGCTGATCGATTCACGCGTTGAAATCGCCCGTGCCATTGATGGCATCGAGGTATGCATCGAAACGCTGCGCACCGATGCCGGCACAGTTATCCCGATGGGCGTGAATGCGGCCTCAAGCGGGCATCTGGCCTTTACCCAATATGAACCCATTGGCGTGGTGGCCGCGGTCAGCGCCTTTAATCATCCGTTCAATCTGATTGTGCATCAGGTCGCCCCGGCAGTGGCGGCGGGTTGCCCGGTGCTGGTCAAGCCCGCCAGCGCCACGCCGCTATCCTGCATTGCCTTAGTGGAAATTCTGCATGAGGCGGGCCTGCCCAAAGCCTGGGCGCAGGTGGTGATCCCCGAAACCAATCAACTTGCCACCAAGATGGTGACGGATAAACGCGTGGCGTTTTTCTCGTTCATCGGCAGCGGCGCGGTGGGCTGGTCGCTGCGCGCGCAACTGGCCCCCGGCACGCGCTGCGCGCTGGAACATGGCGGGGCGGCGCCGGTCATTGTGGCCGCCGATGCCGATCTGGCGGCGAACCTGCCGCGTCTGGCCAAGGGCGGATTTTATCATGCCGGTCAGGTCTGCGTATCGGTGCAGCGCATCTATGCCCATGCCAGCATCGCCGAAGGCGTGGCGGCGGAACTGGGCAGGCTGGGCAACGCCATGAAGGTTGGCGATCCGGCGCAAGCGGCTACGGAAATCGGCCCGCTGATCAATCATGGCGAATGCGACCGGGTGCATGAATGGGTGCAGGAAGCCGTGGCGGGCGGCGCAAAACTGATTTCCGGCGGCGCGAAAATTTCCGCCTCCTGTTATCAGCCCACCGTGCTGTTCAATCCGCCCGATGACGCCAAAGTTTCAAAATCCGAAATTTTTGGCCCGGTCATTTGCGTCTATCCGTATACGGATATTGACGAGGCGATTGCCCGCGCCAATAGCCTGCCGGTGTCGTTTCAGGCCGCGGTGTTCACCCGCGACATCGACACCGCCCTGCGCGTCTATAACCGCATTGACGCCACGGCGGTGATGGTCAACGATCACACCGCGTTCCGGGTGGACTGGATGCCGTTTGCCGGCGCGCGCGAATCCGGCCATGGCGTGGGCGGCATTCCGTACACCATTCACGATATGCAAACCGAAAAAATGATGGTCATCCGCTCTGGTGAAATTTAAGAGGTACACTGATGAAAGCGTCCGATCTTTTTGTAAAATGCCTGGAAGCCGAAGGCGTCGAGCGGATTTTTGGCATCCCCGGCGAGGAAAACGCCGATGTGATGATCTCGCTGCTGGACAGCAAGATCGAGTTTATTCTGTGCCGGCATGAACAGGGCGCGGCCTTCATGGCCGACGCTTATGGGCGGCTGACCGGCAAGGCGGGCGTATGCCTGGCGACGCTGGGGCCGGGCGCCACCAATCTGGTGACAGGGCTGGCGGATGCCAATATGGACCGCGCGCCGGTGGTGGCGATTATCGGTCAGGCGTCGACCAAGCGGCTGCACAAGGAGAGCCATCAGAACATGGATTCGATCGCCATGTTCAAACCGATCAGCAAATGGGCGCAGACCATTGTCGCGCCGGAAAATATTCCCGAAGTGGTGCGCAAGGCGTTCAAGATCGCCGAGCGCGAAAAACCCGGCGTCTGCGTTATCGAGCTGCCCGAGGATATTGCCGATGAGGAAGTGCATGGCGTGCCGCTGCCGGTGACGCGCCTGCGCCGCCCCGCCGCCGATCACAAGGCCATCACACAGGCCGTCGATCTGATTCTGTCCGCCAAAAACCCGATCATTCTGGCGGGTAATGGCGCGGTGCGCAAACGCGCGGCAGCCCAGCTTCAGCGGCTGGCGCGCAAAACCGGCATTGGCGTCGTCAACACATTCATGGGCAAGGGCGCGGTGCCGATGGATGATCCGCACTGCCTGTTCACCATGGGGCTTGGCGTCGGCGATTATAATAATCTGGCCTTTGCCGATGCGGATCTGATCATCACCGCGGGCTATGATCTGGTGGAATATAGCCCGGTCGCCTGGTACAAGCCCGCCTCCAAAGCGAAAATAATTCACATTGATTTTGAAGCGGCCGAGATCGACGAGCATTTTCCCGTGACGGTCGATATTGTCTCGGATCTGGCCGATGCGCTGTGGCAGATCAATGAGGAACTCAACAAGCGCGCCGAGGGCCGGCTGCCGCTGTTCGACATTAATAGCCGCAAGAAATTGCGCGACACCATGTCGGCGGATTTCGCGGCGGAAAAGGACGATGCCGGATTTCCGGTCAAGCCGCAGAAAATTCTCTGGGATGTGCGCCAGTTCATGGGACCCGATGATATTGTGCTGTCCGATGTGGGCGCGCATAAAATGTGGATCTCGCGCTATTATCAGGCGCAGGGGGCCAATACGGTTCTGATCTCCAACGGTTTCTGCTCGATGGGCTTTTCACTGCCCGGCGCGATCGGCGCCAAGCTGGCCTCCCCGGACAAAAGGGTGCTCAGCATTAATGGCGATGCGGGTTTTCTGATGAATGTGCAGGAGCTTGAAACGGCGGTGCGCTATGGGCTGAATATTGTCATTATGGTCTGGGTCGATGGCGAATATGGCCTGATCAAATGGAAACAGCAGGACGCCTTTGACGGACGCCATTCAAAGCTTGAATTCGGCAATCCGGATTTCGAGATGCTGGCAAAGGCGTTTGGCATGTGGGGCAAAACCCTTAAATCGGCAGCCGAACTGGCCCCGGCGCTGGAAGAGGCGTTCCGTCAGAAAGGCCCCGCCATCATCGCCGTGCCGGTGGATTATCGCGAAAACCGCAAACTGACCGCGCGGCTGGGCAAGGTGTCGATCCCGATGTAGAACGCCTCCCTCTACCCATTGGGGAGAGGGGGCCGGAAGAGAATGCGAGGGATCCCTATACCCCCGCAGCAACTAAAATCATCGCGCGCTATTTGTGCATCGGCATGCCTCGCATCATCGGCATACCGCCCATCATACCCATATGCATCCCCATGCCGCCGGGCATGAGCGTATCGGCCTTTTGTTTCTGTTCGGAGCTCAGCGCCGCGTATAGCGCCTCGGCCGCAGGGCGCAGTTTTTTCATCGCTTCCAGATGCGTATTCATCCGGGCCTCGCCCATTTTCAGCCGCTCGATCCATGTGAGCGGCTTTGTATCAGACGGCGGCGTCATCATCGGCATGGCCGATTTATGCTGCCCGATATGTTCTTTCAACTGCCCCGCAAAAGCGCTCCATGCGGTTTCCTGAGCGGCGGTAATCGCCAGTTCGGTTTTCAGAAAGGCGAGATATCCATCCGTATGGGTCATCATCATGCCCATCATGCCGCCGCCCATCATCGGCATCATCATTCCGGACTGGCCATCCTGCTGGCCCATCATGGGCATCATCATGCCATAGGGGGTCATGGCGGGGGGCTGTTGCGGCTCTTGCGTCGCTGTTTGCGCCGCCACTGGTCCTGCCAGCAGTAAACTTAAGCTGATCAGCGCGATACTGCGCGCACTGGATAAATGGCTCATGAGGTTTTCTCCCTTGTTGATGACATCGCAAATGTCCGGCCAGATTAAATGCATTAATCACGGCGCGATTTGATCTGGCTCAATAACGCCCCGCTATTTCAGGCATACTCTTAAAAATAAAGATCAGGATTACGGCGAATTTGCGATACATAACCATCTTCACACCCATCATGCGGCCCCAGCCGGCGCAATCGCTGCTGGCGCTATGGCCAAAGACCCGATCTGCGGCCGCACCTGGCTATCTGAATCCGATTATCGCGGCGGCAGCCATGGCGCTCAGTTCGCTTTCCGTGATCGCCAATTCGGCGCTGCTCAAACGGGTGAAGCTGTAATAAAGCGCCTTTACGCTATCCGGTATTCATGGACAATTTACTGTCCCGCCTGCATATTCCGGAACCATGTGCGGAATCGTTGGAATATTTCACAGCCGGGACGCGCGTCCCATTGACCGGGAACTGCTGTCGCGGATGAACGACACGCAGTTTCACCGCGGGCCGGACGGATTTGGCCTGTGGGATCAGCCCGGGCTGGGCTTTGGCCACCGGCGGCTGTCGATCATCGATCTGGCCGCGGGCAAACAGCCCATGCTGACGCCGGATGGCGGCATCGGCGTCACCTTTAATGGCGAGATTTACAATTACCGCGAGTTGAAGCATCAATTGCAGGCGCTGGGCCATCAGTTCCAGACCAATAGCGACACCGAGGTTATTCTGCATGGCTGGCGGCAATGGGGCGCGGATTGCGTCAAGCATTTTCGCGGCATGTTCGCCTTTGCGCTGTATGATGTGGCGCGTGAAACCCTGTTCATGGCGCGCGATCCGCTGGGCAAAAAGCCGCTGCATTACAGCCTGCTGCCGGATGGCGCGTTTATTTTTGGTTCCGAACTGAAAAGCCTGCTGCCCTATCCGGGTCTTGCCCGCGCAATTGATCCGCTGGCAATCGAGGAATATCTCGCTTTTGGCTATATTCCCGATCCGCGCAGCATATATAAAAGTATCGCGAAACTGCCAGCCGCGCACCGGCTTATCTGGCGGCGCTTTGATCCCGCCCCCAAAATCGACGCCTATTGGGATGTGCAATTCGCCAATGTTGCAGACACGCGCGACGCCAGCCCGGAAGCGCTTATCCAGGAGCTGCGCGAGGCGGTGGATCTGCGCATGATCGCCGATGTGCCGCTGGGCGCGTTTTTGTCGGGCGGCGTGGATTCATCCGCCGTCGTGGCGCTGATGGCCGGGCTTTCCAGCCAGCCGGTGAAAACCTTTTCCATGGGTTTTGCCGACAAGGCGTATGATGAAAGCAATTATGCGCAACAAATGGCCGCGCGCTATCACACCGATCATCATTCGCGCATTGTTGATCCGGATAGTATTGATCTGGTGGACCGGCTGATTGATTTTTATGACGAGCCGTTTGGCGACAGCTCCGCCATGCCGACCTTCCGGCTGTGCGCGCTGGCGCGGGAAAATGTCACCGTGGCGCTGTCGGGCGATGGCGGCGATGAATTATTCGCGGGCTATCGCCGCTATCTGTTTCACGCCAGACAGGAACAGGCGCGCGCGCTGCTGCCGCTGGGGGTGCGGAAAATTCTGTTCGGCACGCTGGGCGCGGTCTATCCCAAGCTGGATTGGGCGCCGCGATTTTTGCGCGCCAAAAACACCTTTCAGGAACTGGCCGCCGATTCAGCGGGCGGATTTTTCGCCAGCGTCTCGGTGATGAATGATGATATGCGCGCGCGCATCCGCGGCCGCAGCCAGCAGCAAACCTTACAGGGCTATCACCCGTCCGAAATTATCCGTACACACATGAATGCCGCCGGCACCGATGATGTTCTGGCGCAGGCGCAATATGCCGATATCAAAACCTGGCTGCCCGGCGATATTCTGACCAAGGTTGACCGCGCCAGCATGGCCAATTCGCTGGAGGTGCGCTGCCCCATGCTGGATGTCCGTTTTGCGCAATGGTCGGCAGTGCTGCGCCCGGATTTGAAACTGCATGGCGGCATGGGCAAATATCTGCTGAAAAAGGCCTGCGAACCCCATGTTTCGGACGATATTCTGTACCGCCCGAAACAGGGATTTTCCGTGCCGCTGGCGGCGTGGTTTCGCGGCCCGCTGCGGCAGAAATTGCGTGACACTGTGGGCGGCCCCATATTAGCGGACAGCGGCTATTTCAGCCCCGGCGCGCTGGTTCAACTGGTGGATGAACATCAATCCGGGCGGCGCGATCATGCGCCGTCATTGTGGCTGCTGTTCATTCTGGAGGCTTTTTTGCGCAAGGAAACCGGGTCGGAGGCCTGATTCAACATGTTCGCAAAGTGGTATGGCCTATTCATCTGTCTGCTGATCTTTCTGCCATCTGGCCCGGCCATGGCGACCGGTCTGCCCGACGCTATCAAGCAGGTCCGCCGCAGCGTTGTCGCCATTGGCACGCATCAGGCGCTGGGCCAGCCCCCCATTCGTCTGATGGGTACCGGCTTTGTTGTGGCGGATGGCGGCTATATCATTACCAATGCGCATGTTTTGCCCAAATTACTGGACGCCAAAAATCAGGAAAGCCTTCAGGCCTTTTCCGGCATTGAGGCGAATGTGCGGAATTTCGAATTGGATGTTGTCGCCGAAGACGCCGAGCATGATCTGGCCTTGCTGCGCATTATCGGCGGCGGCAAACTTCCGGCATTGAGATTTGCCAAAAACATGGTTCCCGAAGGAACCCGCGCCGCCATTACCGGCTATCCGGTGGCCAGCCTTCTGGGGCTGTATCCCATCACCCATGAAGGCATTATTTCAGCCGTCAAGGAGAGCAGCTTTGCCGCCTATTCGCAGGGGCAGCTGACGGCGGAGCGGGTGCGGCGTCTGCGCAGCTCCTTCATCGTCTATCAGATCGACACCAACGCCTATCCCGGCAACAGCGGCAGCCCGCTCTATGATCCCGCCAGCCAGCAGGTGCTGGGGGTTGTGCAGAGCGTTGCCGTACGGGAGAAATCGCAGGTTTCCGCCATTGAAGCGCCGACCGGATTTACCTTTGCCGTGCCGTCGCAATTTGTTTCAGCCCTGCTCGCGCGCAACGGTTTGCCGGGTTATTAGAAATCCAGGAGTAGTCAGATGGCGTTTTATCTTGTCACGGGCGGGGCTGGTTTTATCGGATCGCATCTGGTGGACGCCTTGCTGGCTGGCGGACACAAAGTGCGGGTGCTGGATGATCTGTCCACCGGCACAAAAGATAATCTGCCCGCGGGGGTAGAGCTGCATATCGGTGATGTCGCGGATTATGCCGTGGCTGCAAAAGCCATGGCTGGCGTGGATGGCTGTTTTCATCTGGCGGCGATTGCATCAGTGCCGCGTTCCAACGAGGAATGGCGGCGCACCCATGATGTCAATCTGACCGGCGCGATCAATATTTTTGATAATTCCCGCGCCGGTGCGGATCATTCCCCGCGCCCGGTTGTGTATGCGTCTTCCGCCGCTGTTTATGGAACGCCCGCCTATATTCCGCTCGATGAGGCCGCACCGGTATTGCCGCTGACGGCCTATGGCGCGGACAAGCTGGGCTGCGAACAGCATGCCTATGTCGGCTGGGAAGTGCATCAGGTGCCAACCCGCGGCTTTCGTTTTTTTAATATTTATGGCCCGCGCCAGCATCCGGATAACCCCTATGCGGGGGTGGTGTCGATATTTGCTGATCGCCTGCGCCAGGGACAGGGCATCAAGATTTTTGGCGATGGCCGGCAGACCCGTGATTTTGTGTATGTGCGTGATGTGGTGAAAATTCTGCAGGCCGCCATGGCCACCCCCTGGCAGGGG
Source organism: Alphaproteobacteria bacterium (assembly GCA_023252275.1). Lineage (GTDB taxonomy): Bacteria > Pseudomonadota > Alphaproteobacteria > UBA11222 > UBA11222 > UBA11222. The sequence continues at coordinate 11,351 of JAHHGO010000022.1, read as the reverse complement.
GCGCAGGTGATGAACATCGCCACCGGCAATGGCACAACGGTGCTGCAACTGGCTGAAAGCATTGCGCGCATCTGCGGCAATACGCCGCCTGCCATTGGCTGGGAAGCGGCCCGCACCGGCGATATTAAAATGAGCATCGGCGCCGCGCCGCGCCTGCGGGAAATCCTGGGCATCACCCCGCGCATCAGCCTGGAAGAAGGCTTGGCTGAATATCTGGCCAGCCTTTAGTGTTAATAAGGATAAAAATGGTTGCTTTTTTATACCTTTATGGATAGGGTGGATTTGTGCACTTCGAATATGATCCCGGCAAAAGCCGCGCCAACAAGGCCAAACATGGGATAGATTTTGAAGAGGCGCAGCAGCTGTGGAAGGATCAAGGACGGCTGGAAATCCCGGCCAGAGATGCAGCAGAAGACCGTGTGGTGGTGCTTGGAAAAATTAACGGCAGGCATTGGTCCGCGATAATCACGTATCGCAATGAAAGCATTCGTCTGATTTCGGTCCGGCGTTCGCGCAAAGAGGAGGTGGCGCTGTATGAAAACCTCGAAACTTGATGAAAAATTCGATGCGGGCGAAGACGTAACGGATTTGCTGGATCTCTCCCGCGCCCGCCGGCCTGGAGTGGAAGCCAAGCGCGTCAATGTCGATTTTCCCATTTGGATGGTGCAGCGCCTTGATCAGGAAGCCCGCAGGCTGGGCGTCACACGCCAATCCCTGATCAAACTATGGCTGGCGGAAAAACTCGACGTTAGTTAGAAGCGCAGCCAATCTGGCGCCATGCGCAAACCGGGCTATGCGGCCCCGGAATGACGCACTTCTATAATCTATAATCCCGATTTTTTCAGCAGCGCCTTCATATCGCTTTGCGGGCGCGGCCCCAGATGCGCCAGCACTTCGGACGCCGCCAGCGCCCCAATGCGCGCACAGGCGGCCACATCACGGCCATGTGTCAAGCCGAACAGAAACCCCGCTGCAAACAGATCGCCCGCCCCGGTCGTGTCGATCAGCGCCACGGGTTTGACCGCCTCGATCACATGCACCTCGCCGCCCGCAAGGATCACACAGCCCTTTTCCGAACGGGTCAGCGCCGCAAGAGCGCATTTGCCCCGCACCGCCTGCAGGGCGTCATCAAATGTTCTGGCCTGATAGAGCGACATGATTTCGGTTTCATTGGCGAACAGAATATCGATATTGCCCGCCGCCAGATGCTGAAACTCATCGCGGTAGCGTTCCACGCAAAAAGCGTCTGACAGGCTCATCGCCACCCGCCGGCCCGCCTGATGGGCAATGTCCATCGCCTTGCGAAACGCCTGCTTGGCGCCGGGCGGATCCCACAGATAGCCTTCCAGATAGGTGATCTGCGCCGCCGCGATGCGGGCGGGATCAACATCCTCCGGCCGCAATTCCTGGCCCGCGCCCAGAAAGGTGCTCATGGAGCGCTGCGCGTCCGGCGTCACAAGAATCAGACAGCGCCCGGTAGGGCTTTCGCTGATGCTGGCAGGCGTATCATACTGTACGCCCAGGGCGCGCAGATCATGCGCAAACACCTCGCCCAGCTGGTCCTGTTGCACCTTGCCGATAAAACCCGCTCTGCCGCCCAGCGCCGCAATACCTGCAATCGTATTGGCGGCGGACCCGCCGGATGTTTCCACCCCCGGCCCCATTATCCCGTATAATCGCGTGGCCGCAGCGGCATCGATCAGGGTCATTCCGCCTTTGGCGATAGCATGCGCGGTCAAAAACGCGTCATCGGTCTGGGCAATGATATCAACAATGGCATTGCCGATACCGGTAACATCAAGGCTCGCGGGCGCGGACATGGTTCGGCTCCTGTTTTCCGGCGCAGTATAGTGCGCTGCCGCAATCACACAAGCCTTCACTGGACACAATCGCGGTTGAATAAAACGTAATAATCAGCGCATAACATCAACACCAATAATCAGGTTGGAGTCGGATGATTCGGCTGGTCGATCTTCCCTTGGTTCGGACAATGCTGCTGGCGGGCCTGCTGGGCGCGGCGCTGAGCGGTTGCGCCAAAGATGGCCGGCTGGATCTGAAAAAGATCGATCTTGGCAAGCTGACCCAGGCGGACTGGATCCGCTGGGACCGGGATAAAAAACCCGATACAGCCAAACCGGCTCAAAAAGAACCGGCCGCCACAGCGGCAAAGAGGGCGCCCGCGGACGCTGCCGCCGCAACCCGGGCCGCCGCCCCTGCCCCCGTTGCACGGCCTGGCGCCGTCACATACACTGCCGCAGCACAGGGCATGCCGCGCCCAAAGCCATGGCGCGCAACCGCCGCATCCTCAAAATCCGGGCAGTTGCAGCCGCGCTATCGCCAGCCGCAAACGCCCGAACCGAAAGATCAGGTCGCCAAGGCCCCGCAGGGCAAAGTCACCAGCGAAATTCCCGAAGCATTGGCCGTGCTGCCACCCGCTGCAAAACCCGCTGGCGCGGGCGGCAAAAGCGGAAAGGGCGGCTATTCCCCCAATGATCTGGTGGGGCTGGATGGCGCCGCCATAGAGCGTCTGCTGGGTAAACCCGATCTCAGCCGCAAGGAACCCTTTGCCGAGGTGTGGCAATATGCGCATGGCGATTGTGTGCTGTTCCTGTTTCTTTATGCGCACGAAGGCGGCGTCAATAAAGTGTCGCATGCCGAAACCAGCGGGCGCGATGGCGAAAGAAATCCCGAGCCCGGCCAATGTATCGGTGCGATCCTGGCGCGCCAGGCCCAATCGCCGGGCTAAAGCTTGCCGTCATGCGGTTGTTTTAGCGTCATACTGGCAGACATCGCGCACCGGACAGGCGGCGCAATCCGGATTGCGCGCCTTGCAGATATAACGCCCATGCAGAATCAGCCAGTGATGCGCATGCTGCATAAAGCGTTTGGGAATGCGCGCCAGCAGCCCGTCTTCCACTTCGCGCGGGGTTTTCCCGGGCGCCAGTCCGGTGCGATTGGCAATTCTGAAAATATGCGTGTCCACCGCCATGGTGGGTTCGCCAAACGCCACATTCAACACCACATTGGCGGTTTTGCGCCCGACCCCCGGCAGGGCCTCCAGCGCCGCGCGCGAATGCGGCACCTCGCCGCCATGATCGCGCAGCAGTTGCGCCGACAGCGCCAGAACATTTTTCGCCTTGGTGCGATAAAGGCCAATGCTTTTAATATAATCGCATATGCGCGCCTCACCCAGTTGCCGCATTTTCTGCGGCGTATCGGCGGCGGCAAACAGCGGGCCTGTCACTTTGTTCACGCTCCTGTCTGTTGCCTGCGCGGACAGCACAACCGCCACCAGCAACGTGAACACATTGCGATATTCCAGCTCGCTTTGCGGTTCGGGATTGCGCGCGCGCAACCGGGTGAAAAACCGCGCGATCTGTTCGGGTGTCATGAGGGCATTAACCATGGATTATGCTTAACGCATTTTTTACTTTCGCGGTATGCCCGTCTCGCATAATCTGCCTGTATGAGTATTGCAGAAACCGCCGCGCCAGAAATTATTCCGGAAATTTCCGCCAGCAGCGCCGCCGGGCGCACGGCAGGCGGCCTGCATTTTGACGCGGTGCTGTATCCGCATCGCTCCATGGGGCCGCGCGGTTTCATGACCGTGATGACATGCCTGACCGTATTCAGTTTTGTGGCTGGGCTGCTGTTCTTTTCGCTTGGCGCCTGGCCGGTGCTGGGATTTTTTGGTCTTGATATAATTCTGATCTATCTGGCGTTCCGGGTGAATTTTCGCACCGGCCGCATCTATGAAACGGTGCAACTGGATGACGCCTCGCTGCTGATCCGGCGCTTTCTGCCGGATGGCCGCATTCTCAGCTGGAACCTGCAGGCTTATTGGGCGCAGGTCGAATTGGTCGCGGGCGCACCCGGCGCGCCGCTGCTGGCGGTGCGTTCGCATGGCAAACATCTGGTGTTCGGAAAATTTCTCACGCCGGAAGAACGCCAGGAATTTGCCGCCGCGTTGCGCCAGGCGCTGACGCGTAACCGCAACCGGCAATATGCCTGAACTAAAATAAATTTTCCCGCGCTTGCCCAGGGGGCGTTCATGTCGGAATCGTCGGCGCAACCGGCCTGGCCGGTGAAATCCGTTCCTCTGATCCCTCTGCCTATTCCCGCGCCCGGCGGTATGCGATATAGTTGCGCACCAGCATGAGCGCGGAGCGCGAAGCCGATGCGAAAAATTTCCCTGACCAATGGCCGGATGGCCGTCGAAATATTACCCGATTGCGGCGGCGCCATTTCCGTTCTGCGCTGGATTGCGCCGGATCGCGCGGCATGTGATCTGCTGCGCCCGGCCCGCAAGGAAGATATTCTGGCGCGCCGCGCGGCGGGCATGTCCTGCATTCCACTATCGCCATTTATCCATACGGACAGGACACAGGACGATCCGGCCGAATGGATGGTGCAGGACGCGTCCAATATCCGCGCCACGCTGACCCTGCATACAGAGACGGGTGGAACCGATGGCCCGGCCGCAAGCTGCCAGCTCCTGCAGCGCTTTGAATTAAGCCCGGACGGACTGCGCCTGCAGCTGACCATCACCAATATCGGGGTGCGGCCCCTGCCGGTGCGCGCGGGCCTGCGCCTGCGCCCGGAACTGCGCGGGGAATGCCTGCTGCGCGGCGCCATATCCCATATGGATGGGCCGGACCAAAACCGCGATCTGACCCCCGCTACGCTGGCGGCGGGCTACCGGCTGGGAACGCAGGCGCTGCATGTCCGGTTGCATCAGCTGCGGCGCGACATCCGCCTGGAATGGCCGGAGGGAAAAATGGCGCTCTCGATTAGCCCGTTGCAGGGATTTGATATTATCGGCCTTGATTACAGCCCGGCGGAGCGTGAATTCAGCCTGACGCCGCTCAGCGATGTTCCGGCAAGCGCGGGAGACGGGCCGGGCGGCAGGCTGTTGCAGCAGGGAGATTCGCTTTCAGCCGCGCTGCTGCTGTCGCCTGTCAGCCTGGCTGCCTAGCCTCTGCCCCGCATTCCGGCCGGGTTCTGCAACGGTAATTTCATCATCCGGGCGGTGGCGTCGCTTGTGATAAGCGCCGGTAAATGTTAACTTGGCCATTCAAAATGATCGAACAGGAGATATGATTTCCGGATGCCCCTGAGTGCGGAGCAACGCTGAGTTGCCGAAAAAGCTTTTCATCAAGACCTATGGCTGTCAGATGAATGCCTATGATTCGGAACGCATGGCGGATGTGCTGATCCCGCATGGCTTCGAGGCGGTGGATAATCCCGAAAGCGCCGATCTGGTCATTCTCAATACCTGCCATATACGCGAAAAGGCGTCGGAAAAGGTTTATTCCGATCTTGGCCGCCTGCGCGACATTAAACGTGATCGCGGGCCATCCGGCTCGGAGATGATGATTGCCGTTGCGGGCTGCGTGGCGCAGGCCGAGGGCGATGAAATTCTGCGGCGCGCGCCGGTGGTGGATCTGGTGTTCGGGCCGCAGGCCTATCACCGGCTGCCTGAAATGCTGACGCGCGCCCAAACCTTCAATGCGCGGGGCGGGCGCGAAAGACCCGTCGATACGGATTTTGCCGCGAGCGAAAAATTCGACACCCTGCCCGATAGCCAGCAGACGCCCGGTGCCGCGGCGTTTTTGAGCATTCAGGAGGGCTGCGACAAATTCTGCACCTATTGCGTGGTGCCCTATACGCGCGGGGCCGAATATTCCCGGCCAGTCGCGCCCATTCTGGCCGAGGCCAAACGGCTGGCGGCAAAGGGAGTTCGCGAAATCACCCTGCTGGGGCAGAATGTCAACGCCTATCACGGCAATGCGGGCAAGGGCGAAACAGCCTCGCTGGGCCAATTGATCCGGCGGCTGGCCGAAATAGACGGGCTGGCGCGCATCCGTTACACCACCAGCTATCCGGGCGAAGTGGATGACGATCTGATTTCGGCCCATGCCGATGTGCCGCAACTGATGCCCTATCTGCATCTGCCGGTGCAGTCCGGCTCGGACCGTATCCTGAATGTCATGAACCGCCGCCATACTGCGGAATTCTATCTGGCGCTGGTGGCGCGCTTTCGCGCCGCCCGGCCCGGCATTGCGCTTTCATCGGATTTCATTGTGGGCTTTCCCGGCGAAACCAATGCCGAATTTGAAGCGACGCTTGATCTGGTGCGCCAGGTTGGTTTCGCCAGCGCCTTTTCATTCAAGTTCAGCGCCCGCCCCGGCACACCCGCCGCCAGCATGGACGGGCAGATCCCCGAACAGATCAAGATGGAAAGGCTGGCCGCCCTGCAGGCGCTGCTGGAAAAACAGCGCCAGGCCTTTAACGCCGCCTGTGTGGGCCGCAGCCTGCCGGTGCTGTTTGAAAAACCCGGCCGCCATGCCGGCCAGATCATTGGCCGCAGCCCCTGGCTGCAGGCGGTGTTTGCCGAAGGCGGCGCGGAACTGATCGGGCAGATAATCCCTACACGGATCATTGCAACCGGATCGAACAGCCTGCGGGGGCGGATCCATACGGACACTCAAATCCACTCTGAAACAAAGGCGGCGGCGGAATGACATTCAACCTGGCGGACGGCGGACATTGAGCGCGGATTTAGGCGGCAGCCCGATGCTGGGCATGGGCGAGACGCAGTCAGCGGCGGCGGCCCCGCTGCTGCTGGAGTTTGATAATAACCGGCTGCTGCTGCAATTGCTGGGCGAACATGACCGCCATCTGGCGCTGATTGAAGACCGGGTTGGCGTGGCCTGTGTGGCGCGCGGCAATCAGATCGTGATCACCGGCGGGCCGGAGGAACGCCAGATCGCAGCGCTTGTGCTGCGCGATCTGTACCGCCAGTTACAGGCCAAACGTCAGGTCGGCAAGGCCGAGGTTGAAGGCGCCATCCGCATGGCGCTGGGAACCGTGTCTGGCGAGCGCGTTTATTCGATCGGCGATGAAAGGGTGCAGGTGCAACTGAGCCGGCGGCGCATTGCGCCGCGCTCTCCCGTGCAGGCGCATTATATCGAGGCGCTGAAGCGCGATGATCTGGTGTTCGGCATTGGCCCCGCGGGCACCGGCAAAACCTATCTGGCTGTCGCCGTCGCGGCCAGCATGCTGGCCGAGGGCCGGGTGGACCGGCTGGTGCTGTCGCGCCCCGCCGTCGAGGCGGGCGAGCGGCTGGGCTTTCTGCCTGGCGATATGCGCGAAAAGGTCGATCCTTACCTGCGCCCTCTTTACGACGCGCTGCATGACATGTTCACCGGCGACCAGATTGCGCGCAAGCTGGAAAGTGCGGAAATCGAGGTTGCGCCGCTGGCCTTTATGCGCGGGCGCACCTTGCGCAACGCCTTTGTCATTCTGGACGAGGCGCAGAATTGCACCCCGATGCAGATGAAAATGTTTCTCACGCGGCTCGGCGAAAATTCCCGCATGGCGATCACCGGCGATCCGACCCAGATCGATCTGCCGCCGGGCCAGAAATCCGGCCTCAACGAAGCCATCGACATCCTGCACGGCGTCGAAGGCGTTTCCATGCTGCGATTTACCGACAGCGACGTTGTGCGCCACCCCATGGTCGCCCGCATCGTGCGGGCGTATGAGGCGCGGGCGAAGATTGGGGAAAGAGGATAGGCAGCCGTTTTAAGGGTAACGCCATAGGAAGGTCAAATCATGCGCCAATTCATTCTCGGCGCAATCGCCGCGCTGGTTATATCTGCGCCTTTAAGCGCCATGGCGCAGACGCCAGCGACAGTAGTGGCGCCGCCACCGCCACGGCTGCCCTATGGCCTGGGCATTTCGATGGAGGCCGCCAAAAAGGCGCTGGCCGCGGCCGAGGCCGAGGCGAGAAAAAACAACTGGGCGGTCGCCATCGCCATTGTCGACAGTTCCGGCAAGCTGGCTGCGTTCTCCAAGATGGACAACACGCCGCATGGCAGTGTCGACTTCGCCATCGGCAAGGCGGTGACGGCCAATAATTTCAAACGCCCAACCAAGGCCCTGCAGGACAATATCGCGCTGGGCGGCGTTCATATGCGCATTCTCGGCCAGCCCGGCGTCACGCCGCTCGAAGGCGGTGTGCCGATCATCGCCGATGAAAAAATCATCGGCGCCATCGGCGTCTCGGGCGTGATGTCAAATCAGGACGCCGAGGTCGCCATGGCCGGCGCGGCGGCGGCGCAATAGCTGCGGCTTCAGCTATTACCAATTTGATGCACTGGATCATTTAGCAATCAGGAGAAAGCAATGACCTCTGAAAATACCATTCGCTTACATCGCGTTCTGGCGGCAAAGCCTGAGAAGGTTTACCGCGCTTTCATTGATGCGGCTGCATTGGTCAGATGGCTTCCGCCCGAAGGGTTTACCTGTACCGTGCATCATTTGGATGCGAAAGTTGGCGGCACATTCAGAATGTCATTTACGAACTTTACCACAGGCAATAGCCACGCGTTCGGCGGCGAATATCGCGAACTTATACCAAAGCAGCGATTGCAATATACGGACAAGTTCGATGACCCAAACCTGCCTGGGGAAATGCTGACAACTGTCACGCTGAAACAAGTTTCTTGCGGGACGGAAATACACATTACACAAGAAAATGTGCCAGAGATTATACCGCTTGAGCAATGCTATTTAGGCTGGCAACAATCACTGCAATTCCTTGCAAAACTTGTTGAGCCTGAAATCAACGAATAATTGAGCATAGTATATATTTTTTACCCTCAACCCAACGGCCACTTTCGCGCGCCATGAATGACGCCCAGAATTTCAACGCTCTCACCTTTAACCCGGTAAGGAAGAAAAAACGGCGTGCCCGGCACAACCAGTTCGCGGGTGTGCGGCAGCAGGCCGGGCCGCCCGCTGGCCGGAAATTCTTTTAATCGTTCAACTGAATTTAGAATCCGTTCCGCCACTTGGGCCGCTGCCTGCGGATTATCTTCGGCGATGAATGCTCGCGCCTGCCGCAGATGCGTCCGCGCCGTAGGCGACCAGATAATGATCACCGGCTGCGCTTCGCCCGGCTTTCTTTTCCCCAGCCCAGCAGTTCCTTTTTGATTTCCTCATGAGGAATACCCTGGTCTGCGTCCATCTCGATGATGGACTTTTCAATCTGGGCGATCTGCCATGTCTGAATTTCCAGATAGGAATCCAGCGCCTGTTCGATATGCCAGGATCGCGGCCGGTCGGTCGCCTTGGCCAGACGCTCCAGCGCATTGATCTTTTCAACCGGGATGCGGAACGAAATTGCCTGTGTCGCTGGCCTGGCCATGGCTAACCCCGATTTAGTGTCTTTTGTACACGATGAACACAATATACGAAATTGTGCGCTTGTTGGCAAATGGTTTGCTCCTTTAACGCTTACTGCTCTAAAAAACAGCTTATGAATGAAATTGGCATTGATTGCAGATGTCCCCACTGGCTGGTGGCCTCAGACGAGATAGCGGACACGGTCACCCGTGCGGCGCTGGCGGCGCTGGCCGATCAGGGCATGGGGCCGGATGACGCGTATGAAATCAGCATCGTGCTGGCCGATGACGCCTTTGTGCGCGATCTGAACCGGCAATATCGCAACATTGACAGACCGACAAATGTGCTATCGTTTCCAGCCGGTGATGACAATGGACACGGGCCCGTGCTGCTGGGCGATGTGGTGCTGGCCTATGAAACCGTTGCGCGCGAGGCGCAGGCGGCGGGCAAAAGCCTGAGCGCGCATGTGACGCATCTGATTATTCATGGAATCCTGCATCTGCTGGGTTATGATCATGAAGATGAACAGGAGGCCGAGGAGATGGAGGCGCTTGAAACCGCGCTGCTGGCGCGGCTTGGCATTACCGATCCCTATGTCGCGGTGATGGAAGGGCCATGACACTCCCCGAACAAAATATTGCCAATGGCGGCGGCGGCGCGCAGGAAGGTGAAACCTCGCTGCCCGCGCGGCTGATCGGCAGACTGCGCGAGCGTTTCCGCGCCCGCCAGGACAGCCTGCGCGAAAGTCTGGCCGAGGTCATTGACGAGCATCTGGACGAAAGCGCCGATTTCACCCCGGTCGAGCGCATGATGCTGATCAATATCATGCGCATCGGACAGTTGCGGCTGGATGATGTGATGGTGCCGCGCGCCGGCATTGTGGCGGTCGAGTTGAACTCCACGCCGGAAGAACTGATTAAAACCTTCAACGAGGCCGGGCATTCTCGGCTGCCGCTTTATCGCGACACGCTGGATGAACCGGTGGGCATGGTGCATATCAAGGATCTGCTGCGGCGCTGGACTGAGCATGACATGGCGCAGCGGCCCGCTTTTTCCATTGCGGAAATCCGCCGCGACCTGCTGTTCGTGCCGCCCTCCATGCGCGCGGTTGATCTGCTGCTGAAAATGCGTGTCACCCGCATTCATATGGCGCTGGTGATTGATGAATATGGCGGCACAGATGGCCTGGTCACCATCGAAGATCTGGTCGAGGAAATTGTCGGCGAAATTCGCGACGAGCATGATGAGGACGGGCCGATGCTGACGCCGCGCCCCGGCGGCGGCTTCGACGCCGACGGCCGTGTTGAAGTGAGCGATCTGGAACTGACGACGGGGCTGCGGCTGGTGCCCGACGACAAGGAATATTACACCGATACGCTGGGCGGGCTGGTTACATCGCTGACCGGGCGCGTGCCGCAGCGGGGCGAACTGATCCCGCATCCCGCCGGGCTTGAGTTTGAAATTCTTGAATCCGATGCGCGCAGCGTAAAACGCATCCGGGTGCATCTGGCGAAACCAGCCGGTACGACCCGCTATTAGCGTCCTTACCCGAGGTCGAAACGAAAAAGATGCGGCCCGAGCGCACCGTAAACGTGATGCCGTTGCTCAACGCACCATTCACGTTCACTACCAGGCTGCCGGTCGATACGGCGGACCCGAGCTGCACGGTAATTTTCGTGTTTGTCCACAGGCGATAGCTCGCAACGTTGGCCCCATTCAGTGTGACCACGGAAGTACCACGTGTGCTGCCGAAATTGTTGCCGTAGATCGTTACGAAGGCGCCTTGGTTATTTTGGCCTCCGCTTTTAGGGCCGCTGATCAAATCCGTATAGAAGATTCGGGGCGATTGAGACTGTGCGCTCCCGCCGGAGCGTCGCATGGCGCTGGCGATGGGCGCCGCGATGGACGACGGCATCGGGCGGATCCGCGCGCGGCTTCGCGCGCTCGGCGTCGCGGAGCGCACGCTCGTCGTGTTCCTCTCCGACAACGGCGCCACGCTGAAGCGCGGCGCCTGGAACGGCTCGCTGAATCTCCCGTTCGTCGGCGAGAAGGGGATGCTGACGGACGGCGGCATCCGGGTGCCGTTCCTCGCCGAATGGCCGGGCGTGCTTCCCGCCGGGCGGACGTACCTGCCCGCGGTGATCTCGCTCGACGTCGCG
>JAHHGO010000229.1 GCA_023252275.1 Alphaproteobacteria bacterium | reverse complement strand
GTTTGTCGCGCCGGTGACAAGCAAATATGAGCCGGTGCTGGAAGCGCGCATGATTGCAGTCCAGGAAGCCCTGAAAAACAGGATCAACGGCTGATATGCGCCCAAGCCTGATAATCCCGCGCATCCGCTCACAGGTGGCAGGCTTCGAAAACCGGGTAGCATCGACGGCGGAATTCGCATCGGCGCAGATTCTGGACGTGACTGTTCCAGCCGCGTTCGTTGTGCCGCTGGCGGAAACCGTTGACGCAAACCAGAGCATGCCTCTGGTGACGCAGTTATTCGACGATCAGTTCGGCGTGATCGTGGTGGTCGATAATTCTGTCGACAGTCGCGGCCAGGCGGGCGCGGAACAGCTATCCGATTTGCGCGACCAGCTTTTGACGGCGCTGGTGGGATGGCGGCCTCTGCCGCAATACCAGCCCGTCACATGGCAGGGATCGGAGCATCTGGCGATGGACGCCGCCCGCCTGTGGCATCAATTCAACTTCGGCGCGCTGCGCATCCTTCAATCATCCTAACCAAGGGAGTTCCAAACCATGACGATCCAGAATCAGGCCAACGTCGATATTGCTTACAAGGCCGAAACCAGTTTCGGCGTGGCAGCAGGCGCCACCGGCGCGCAGTCTCTCCGGCGCGTGAGTTCATCGCTGGCGCTCAACAAGGACAGCTTTTCATCGGCTGAAATTGCGGAGCACGGCCAGATCGCCGACCTTCGACATGGCGTGCGCCGGGTCGCGGGGGACATCAGCGGCGAACTGTCGGCGGCCACCTACAAGGACTGGTTTCAGGCGCTGTTGCGTGGGACGCTCACCACTGGCGTATCGTTCAGCGCGTCGGTTGGCACTGAACTCACCACCACCACCAGCACCATCGTGCGTGCGGGCGCTGGCAGCTTCATTACAGACGGCTTCAAGGTCGGCGATGTGATCCGCCTGGCCAATCTGGCCGACGCGGCGAACAATGGCAAGAATCTGCGCATCACCGCGCTGACGGCATTGGAGATCACTGTGGCGGAAACGCTGGTGCTGAACGCCACCGCTGATAGCACGGCGTCTGTGACTGTGGTGGGCAAGAAGGTGCTTGCGCCATCAACGCGGGCCGCGCGCGTCAACCGCTCGTTCACCATCGAACAGAACCACGCCGACATCGATTTGACCGAGCTTTTTCTGGGCTGCCGCGTGATCGATTGCAACATCAATGTTTCGCCTGGGGGCATCGCGACGGTCAGCTTTTCGGTGATGGGCCAGGACGGCCAGATTTTGACGGCGGGCAATGCGCCATATTTTACATCGCCCACGGCGGTTACGGCCACCACGCTGATGGCCGGGCCGAATGGCTTCCTGCGCCTTGCGGGTGTCGATCAGGTGGTGATAACGGCGTTTGATTTATCCCTGAGCCTGGGCGGATCATCCGAGGGCGTGGTCGGCAAGAACATCGTGCCGGATGTATTCACGGCAAATCTGACAGCGACCGGCAATATTTCGTTCTTCCTCGAAAACGAAACATTGCTCAACAATTTCATCAACGAGGATTCGCTCGCGGTTCAGTTGCTGCTGACAGAGGCCGAGGCCGAGCCGAAAGGGTTTCTGTCCTTCCACCTGCCCAAGATCAAATTCACCGGCAGCAGCAAAACCATCGGCGCCAGCGGCGGCGTGATCGTGCAGCAGCCATTCCAGGCGCTGATCAACACCGGCAATGCGTCGAACACTGACCTTTCAACCATCATCATGCAGGATTCAGAGGCTTAATATGACCAAAAAACCAACTTCTAATGACGATTTCGATCTTGAGAATTACGATCTGGCGGCGCTTGCGGACGCGGGCGCGGAGTTGGCGCTCAAGGCCCCACACAATGGCGCGCCGCTGCTGGTGGCTGGCGAGCCGGTTGTAATCTGCATGATTGGATCGGACAGCGAGGCGCGGCGCAAGGCCGAGCGCGTGATGCTGGACCGCAATATCAAGGCGCGGCAATCCGGCGGATTAACGGCGGAAGATATCGACAATTCCACTGTTGAACTTCTGGCGGCGTGCACCACCGGCTGGCGTAACATGCGCATGGGCGGCGAGGCGCTGCCATATAGCCCGAAAAACGCCATGATGATTTACCGGCGCTTTCGCTGGATCAGGGAGCAGGCGGACGCTTTCTGTAGCGACCGCGCAAATTTTATGAAAGCCTCGTTGCAGCATTAAAGGCAGGGGCGGAACGCTATTTTGAACTGTCCCGCCCGGTTGGCAAATCCGGAACGGTGCGGGACCATCTGCGCGCGTCCGGTAAGCTGACGCCAGAGGATGAACCCGACGCACTATTCCCGGATGCCGTTACGCATATTTGGGCGTGGTTTTGCGAACTGTCTGCGGCCAGAACATCATCCGGCTTTGGGGCAAACCCGATCACTTATTCGGAGATCGGCGCGTGGGCGAGCCTGACAATGCGCTACCCGCACGCATGGGAAATCCGCGCACTTCGAGAACTTGACACACTTTACCTGAACGCCACCGCCAAGCAGGATTAATCATGGCACGCACAGTCTCGCTTAGATTCAGCCTTGAGGAGGCCGACAAATTTTTAAAAGGCCTGCAGGGCATGGGCAAGGCCGGTGAGGATATGGCTCTGCGCCTGGACAAGGCTGCGCAGAAAGCGGGCGCGTCGGCTCCGCAATTCAACAAGCTAAAGGGCGCCACGGATTCGCTGAACGGATCGTTCCAGTCTCTGGCCGGGCGTGTTCCCGTGATTGGCGGACTGTTGCAGGGGCTTGGCCCCATTGGCACGGCGGCTGCTGCGGGCCTCGCCGTGCTTACAGCTGGACTCAAGTCGGCCACTGATGCGGCGGCGGAAGCGGAGAAAATCGAATTGCGCCTTGGCGCGGTGCTGAAAGCGACCGGCAACGCGGCTGGGCTGACCAAGGCACAGTTGATCGATTACGCGAACGAGCTGCAGGGCAGCCTGAAAATCAATGACGAAACCCTGAAGGAGTCGATTGCGGTCCTATCGACGTTCCGCGCGGTATCCGGCGACACGTTTAAGACCGGGATAAAACTTGCCGCTGACCTCTCGGCGGTGTTTGGCGGCGACCTGCTTTCTTCGACAAGGCAGATCGGGCTGGCGTTTCAAGACCCGGCGGCGGGCATGACGGCATTGCGCCGGGCCGGTGTGACGTTTACCGAAACGCAAAAGGATATGATTAAAAGCCTTCAGGAGTCCGGCGACTTGCTCGGCGCGCAGGGGATCATCGTTGCTGAGTTGACCCAACAGGTCGGCGGCGCTGCGCAGGCGGAGGCGGGCGGGCTTGCTGGCGCGACGCGCGGGCTTGCGAACGATTGGGATGATCTTCTTGAGGCGATAGGCCGCACGGAGGCGGTGATGGGGCCCGCCCTATTCATCGTTGAAAAAATATCATCAGCCATCCGTGGCCTTGCCAGTTTAT
>JAHHGO010000228.1 GCA_023252275.1 Alphaproteobacteria bacterium | reverse complement strand
GTATCGGCATTGATATGTTTCATGCGCGCGATCATGGCTTCGCAAATCCGTGTCAGCCTTTCGCGCTCCGCCTCATCATCGATGCGCCGCGACAGCGCGACGCCATCCTGATTGGGCACCAGCACCAGCAGGCGCCCGGGCAAAGTGACATTCGCAGACAGGCGCGCGCCCTTGTCGCGGATCGGATCCTTCACCACCTGTACCAGCAGCGTCTGGCCCTCGGTGACGCATTGGCTGATGGGGGGTAAAATATCTTCCTTGAAGCTGGGCAGTTCGCTCAGGCAGCGCGCCTCGCGCGCGCCCAGAAAACCGGCGCGCTTCAACCCTAATTCGACAAAGGCCGCCTGCATTCCGGGCAGCACCCGCTGCACCCGGCCAAGATAAATATTGCCCAGCAGGCTGTGTCCGGCGCGCCCCTGACCGGCGGCGCGCGCGCGTTCCAGAATGACCTGGTCCAGCCGGCCATCAATGACCGTCGCGATGCGGGTTTCGCCAATGCCCGCATTAATCAGCACTTCTTCGTTCAGCAACTCGCCCATTGGCCCGTTTCCGGTTGGTTTTCAGAACAGGAGGTTAGCATTTAACCGGCCCGGTTAAATCAGGTATTTTGCAGCGCGCAACATCTGCGCGGTTTCGAGCAGCGGCAGGCCGACCACATTGCTGTAACTGCCGTTCAGATTGCGCACAAAACTATCGGCATAGCCCTGAATGGCATAGCCGCCCGCCTTGCCGCGCCATTCGCCCAGCGCCAGATAATGCGTGACTTCATCGGCATGCAGCCGGCGGAAAGCAACCCGGCTGAGGCATATGCGCTGCAGGATGGCGCCTGAAGCGTCAATCACCGCCAGCCCGGTCAGCACCTGATGGCGGCGGCCGGACAGCAGCTCCAGGCAGTGGCGCGCCGCATCCGGCGTTTCCGTCTTGGGCAGGATGCGCCGCCCGCAGGCCACCACCGTATCGGCGGCCAGCACAATCGATGCCGGATGGCGCGCCCGCACCGCCTGGGCCTTGGCCAGTGCAAGACGCAGCGCATGCTGGCGCGGCAGTTCGCCCCTATGCGGGGTTTCATCCAGATCCGCCGCGTCAATTGCATCGGGCGTGACGGCGATCTGCGCCAGCAGGCCGCGGCGGCGCGGTGAAGCGCTGGCCAGAACCAAATGCGGATGTTGCGGCATCGGATGCGTGACGCCTGTGCCGGTGGATTATTTGAAACGGTAGGTGATGCGGCCCTTGGTCAGATCATAGGGCGTCATTTCCACCAGCACCTGATCGCCTGCCAGCACGCGAATGCGGTTTTTGCGCATCTTGCCTGCGGCATGGGCGATAATCTCATGCCCATTTTCCAGTATGACCTTGAAGGTGGCGTTGGGCAGCAGTTCGCTGACTGCGCCCGGCATTTCAATCAGTTCTTCTTTAGCCATGCATCTTCCAACTATTCTCCATTCGTATGGATGTGATCTGCGAGAAAGCAAAAAACGGCGATAAAATCAAGGTAATCCTGTAAGCAGCCGCAAATCAGCGCGAAATAGGCCGGGTTTCCGGTTATTCGGGGTTGAAATCCCCGTCATGCCACCTCACCCCCTTCGCGGGCGCCATTCTTTCCGGCGGCGATATGGACACGCCGCTCTTCCGCTCCATTCTGGCAGGCGATACACCGTCGGCGGGGTGATTGGGTGAGGGGGAAACGCCACTTTTTCTATGGTTTATTGTGCTGTGATCCATCACCCAGCAAACCGGATGCATCTTTGTCATCAAGAGCCAGTTTTGGCGTGGCCTGCTTGACTCGTTTTTCCACAAGCTTGATATGTTCTGCGGAAGGCAGGTTTTCAGGCAAGGTGCCACCGATCCGCTTGATGGCGGCACGCACTTCTTTACCAACATCCAAATGAGTTTGAATAGCTGCTGGTTGGCTTTTCACCTTATCACGCGCCAGTTTGTCACGTGTTTGCGTCATACGAAACTGGTTGGCGGCGAGTTCGGTGGCGTTCATTCGATCCATCAGCGCATCTTTTTCAGGTATGCCTTTTTTATCTTTGATTGCGCCGCTGCCGAGCCCCCCATACAAGCCCTTATATCCAGCGTCATGGAAAACACCAAACATACGGTTCTCAACGCCTGCCTGCCTTGCCGCGCCGGAAAGGGCCTTGAATTCCTCTGCCGTCTGTTTTCTCAGTTCCAGCCTCTCTGTGTCCGCCATCAGTTGATCGGACAATTCTTGCCGCCGCGCTTGTACGGCAAAATATTTCTGTGCTTTAGCTATTTCCGGCTTCCTGGGGTCGCCGTTTTGGGCGATCAGGTAACAGGCAAAACGGGAAAGATGAAAGTCGTTAACTATTTGCACGGCCCCCTTACCACCAGGGATCGGTTTGCCGACGCCGGCAAAGTGATAATTGGCATTGTTTCCGGATGCTTCACACGAAGTCATTGCTCGCTTTATCGCATCCTCGAAGCGACGCCATTGGTTATAGCCCAGAAGAGGCTGAAGATCGCGGGCGCTCCAATATTCCGCATCATGGGCATTGATTTTCTTTAGCTCCTCAAACGCGCGGTCGCCCAGGGCGGGCATTAGATCCTTGACCATGAAACGTCCTTTCAATGCGGCGTTACGAGAATCGTGAATAGGCGTATCGTACCTGTTTTGTACCAAAACTTCATCATCTAATTATGAAGAACCCACGCCCTACCCCTTCGCGGGGGCCAATGGCCCGAAGCGGTCCTTGATTTTGGCCATCAGCCGGTCGCGCACCTGGCGGTAGGCGTCGAGCACCTGTTCGCGGCTGCCGCTGACGGCGGTGGGGTCGGGGGTTGGCCAATATTCCACATCCACCGCCATGGTGCGGGTCATTTCCATGGCCTTGTGCTGCGCCTCGGGCGTCAGGGTCACCACCAGATCAAATGAGCTATCCTCCAGATCGTCGAAGGTTTTGGATTTATGTTTGGCGATATCGATGCCGATTTCATCCAGCACTTCGATAACGAACGGATCAAGCGGCTGTTTGCGCACGCCCGCTGAATCCACATAGACGATATGGCCATACAGATATTTCATCAGCGCTTCGGCCATGGGCGAGCGCACGGAATTAAAGTTGCACGAAAACAGCACCGCCGAAGGCATCTGCGCGGCGGCGATGGAACCGGGCGCCAGATCGTCATGCGCGCCGTTCATCCGCGTCAGGCCCGAATATGCAGTACACAGATTAAAGTAAACAGCCGCCGCGACGTGTTGGTGTCGATCTCGATCTTGCCGGTAAGGCGTTCGCGCAGCAGATCGGCCCCGTCATTATGCAGGCCGCGCCGACCTATATTCCCGATCCGCGCAGCATATATAAAAGTATCGCGAAACTGCCAGCCGCGCACCGGCTTATCTGGCGGCGCTTTGATCCCGCCCCCAAAATCGACGCCTATTGGGATGTGCAATTCGCCAAT
>JAHHGO010000227.1 GCA_023252275.1 Alphaproteobacteria bacterium | reverse complement strand
ATGGCCACGCGGCCGTTGCGATCAGAGCCAACCGTTTCAAACGGATCGCCAAGCTGTTGCAGAAACGCCAGCGCCTTGGCGGGATCATCCTTGTAATTGAGGCCGATCATGCGCAGGTTTTCGATCCTGGCGATTTCCATCAATTGCGGATGTTCGATGCGGCACGGCCCGCACCAGGACGCCCAGACATTGACCAGGCTGATTTCGCCTTTGGCCAGATCGGCGGCGATCAGCCCGGGTTCTTTTCCCGGCAGCGGCGGCAGATCAAATTGCGGAACCGGTTTGTCGATCAATGCCGAAGGAACAATTTTTGGATCAAGCCCAAGGCCCACAAACAGCGCCGCCGCCAGCAGCGCGACGACGGCCAGTGGAATGAAGCTGCGCCAGCGCATCTGATTATTCCGCCGGCGCGGCGGCATGGACATCGCCGGCTGGATGCGGCGCGGCGCGGCGCGGCGCCCCCACCCGGTGACGGCGGTCGCTCAGCGAAATCGCGCCGCCGATCGTCATGATGATGGCGCCCGCCCAGATCCAGGATTGCAGCGGACGAAAATATAATCGCGCCGACCAGCCCTTATCGCCCTGCGGGTTGCCGATCACCGCAAACAGATCGCCGCTCAGCATTGGATAGATGGCGGCCTCGGTCGTATCCATCGGCGGCGTGGGATAGCTGCGCGCCTCGGGTTCCAGCGTCACCAGCGGAACGCCTTCATGGCTGACTTCAAAGCGCCCGCGCAGCGCCGTGTAATTTGGCCCCGGCCCCTGTTCGGCATGCACAAAGCGATATTCATATCCGCTTACCGTCACGGCGTCGCCGGGCTGCATCAGAATGATTTTCTCTTCCGTCCAGGCCGTGCTGGCGGTAATGCCCAGCACCACAATGCCGACGCCGCCATGCGCCAGCATCGCGCCCCAGCTTGCCCGCGGCAGATGAATGGCGCGGGTCAGACTGACGCCAAGCGGGATGCGTAACAGCCTGATGCGTTCTGCAAGATCGGTTGCCGCGCCCAGTATCAGCCAGATCCCCAGACCTATCCCGAATATGGCCAGCACCGGGCCTTCTTCGTGCAGATACCACACGACCAGCATGCCCAGCACGGTCAGCCCCAGCGCAAAGCGCAACCGGCTCAATACGCCTGCCAGATCGCCGCGCTTCCAGCTCATCAGCGGCCCCAGCGCCATGATCAGCAATAGCGGCACCATCAGCGGCGTAAAGGTGGCGTTATAATAGGGCGCGCCAACCGTCACCTTGTCGGCGCCGCCGCTGAGCGCATCCATCAGCAGCGGATAGAGCGTTCCCAGCAGCACGGTGGCGCAGGCCGTCGCCAGCAGCCAGTTGTTCAGAACCAATGCGGCCTCGCGGCTGATCGGCGCGAAAATACCGCCGCCTTTCAGAATGGGCGCGCGGATCGCGTATAATGTCAGCGAACCGCCGATCACCAGCACCAGAAAGCCCAGTATGAACACGCCGCGCGCCGGATCGGTGGCGAAGGCATGCACGGAACTCAACACGCCGGACCGCACGATGAATGTGCCCAGCAGGCTGAGCGAGAATGTCAATATCGCCAGCAGCACAGTCCAGGATTTCAGCGCATCGCGTTTTTCCACGACAATGGCCGAATGCAATAATGCAGTGCCCGCCAGCCACGGCATGAAGGACGCATTCTCGACCGGATCCCAGAACCACCAGCCGCCCCAGCCCAGTTCATAATAGGCCCACCACGATCCCATGGCGATGCCGATGGTCAGAAAGCACCATGCCGCCAGCGTCCAGGGCCGCACCCAGCGCGCCCAGGCGGGGTCCACCCGGCCTTCAATCAGGGCGGCGACGGCAAACGAAAACGCCATCGAAAATCCGACATAGCCCAGATATAAAAATGGCGGATGAAACGCCAGACCCGGATCCTGCAACAATGGATTAAGCCCGGCGCCATCCAGCGGTGCGGGGATCAGCCGTGTAAACGGATTGGATGTCGCCAGCATGAACGACAAAAATCCGGTGGCGATCATCGCCTGCACGCTCAACACCCGCGCGCGCAAGGTGGCAGGCAGATTATCGCCAACACCCGCGACCGCCGCACCAAATATTGCGAGGATCAGCACCCACAATAACAGGCTGCCTTCGTGATTGCCCCACAGGCCCGCAATTTTATACAGCATCGGCTTGGCGGAATGCGAATTGGCCGCCACCACCTGCACGGAAAAATCGGATGTCACAAATCCGTACATCAGCGCCGCGAACGCCAGCAGCAGAAAAATCAGCTGTCCAAATGCTGCGGGGCGCGCCACCGCCATCAGCGCGGCATTGCCGCGCGCCGCACCGATCAGCGGCAGACTGGCCTGGGCTAGCGCCAGCACAAACGCCAGTATGAGCGCAAAATGGCCCAGTTCAATGATCATTCTGGTTCCTCGGGTGGATCATAATGCGTGGGTTCGCCTTCTCTCCATTGGCCCGATTTTTTCAGAGCATCGGCGACTTCGGGCGGCATGTAATTTTCATCATGTTTGGCCAGTACCGAGCTGGCGATAAATTTTCCATCCGAATCCAGCCTGCCTTCGGCGACCACGCCTTTGCCCTCGCGGAACAAATCCGGCAGCAGCCCGGTATAGCGCACCAGAATGCGGGTTTGCAGATCGGTTACGGCGAAATCGATATTCATGCCGTCCGCATGCCGCACGACCGATCCTTCCTCGACCAGGCCGCCAATGCGGAAATTACGATCAGGCGGCAGATGCTTCTGCGCAACTTCCGTGGGGCTGTAGAAATACACCAGCGTGTCGCGCACCGCATACAGCACCAGCCCAACCGCACTGCCCAGCAACGCCATGGCGCCGATCACGGAATAAAGCCGTCTTTGTTTACGTGTCATAATGTTTACGTGTCATAATTTCCCTTCAGCCTCAAGCTTCGCAAGCAGCGCCGCCTGACGGCGCAACAGACTATCACTTGTGCGCCATATGGCCAGCAACAGCGCGCCCGCAATGCCCCATGCGGCCCAGATATAGGCCGCAAAATCATGTATCGCCCAGGATATTTCCACCTCAGTTCTGCCCCGCCTGCACCCGCGCAAGCCGCAACCCGCGCACCCGGCGCGCCAGAATTTCCCCGCGCATGCGCAGCAGCAGCAGCCACACATAAAACACCGTGAATCCCATCGCCATCAGCAGCAGCGGCATCAGCATGGATGAATGAATGGCCGGCGCACCGGCCCGCATCAGCGAGGCCGGCTGATGCAATGTATTCCACCAATCCACAGAAAATTTGATGACCGGCAAATTCACCGCGCCCACCAGCGCCAGAATTGCCGTCGTCCTGGCGGCGCGCACCGGTTCCTCGATGGCGTTCCACAGCGCGATATAGCCCAGATATAAAAACAGCAGGATCAGCACCGATGTCATGCGTGCATCCCACGACCACCATGTTCCCCATGTCGGCTTGCCCCAGATCGATCCG
>JAHHGO010000226.1 GCA_023252275.1 Alphaproteobacteria bacterium | reverse complement strand
TGATCGCCGCCGCGCGTTTCATCACCGGCACCCAGTCGGGATCGGTCGTCCCGGTGACAAGTATGGCGCCTGTCTTGAAGCTGGTGATATCATCCGGGTCGCGGATCAGGCATACACTGCCGGTGACCACGGCATCGCCAATGCTGAGACCTGTTACAAGTTTCCGCCCCTTGCTTTTGATCCGGTAGGATTTGAGGGTGCCCAGGGCCTTGTGCGACTGCACGGTTTCGGGCCGCGCCTGGACGATAAACAGTTCTCCTGTCTGCCCGTCTTTCGCCCATTCCATGTCCATGGGCATGCCGTAATGCGCTTCTATGACACAGGCCCATTGCGACAGTGACAGTATCTCCTTGTCGTTAAGGACAAATGCGGTGCGCTCTGCCATAGAGGTAGGAACATTGCGTGTCGGCGCGTCGCCATCGGCCGCATAGAGCATCTTGCGCGCCTTTTCGCCAAGCTTCTTTTCGACAATCGGAGAAAGGCCCGGCTGCGCGAGAAGCGGCTTGAAGACCTGATATTCATCAGGATCAACCGCGCCCTGGACGACATTTTCGCCCAGCCCCCAGGCTGCGTCGATCACGATGGCCTTATCGAAACCGGTCTCTGGGTCGATCGAGAACATGACGCCCGCGCCCGCGAGGTCAGACCGCACCATTTTCTGCACCCCAACCGACAGCGCAACCTTGAGGTGATCGAAGCCTTTCGCCTCGCGGTAACTGATTGCCCTGCCGGTGAACAGTGAAGCGTAGCAGCGCCGGCACGCGTCCAGCAATGCGTCTTCGCCCCGAACGTTGAGAAAACTTTCCTGTTGACCGGCGAAGCTCGCATCCGGCAGATCCTCAGCGGTCGCGCTGGAACGCACAGCGACATCCGTATCGGCGGCGCCAGATCGTCTGGAAAGCTCCCGGTACGCTTCGCGGATTGCCGGGGCGGCGTCCGCAGGCCAGTCCGCGCGGATGAACGCGCGCCGGATAGTTTCGCCTGCCTCCTGCAGCGGCAGCTTGCCGGCTTTGTAGGCTTGCAGTGCGGTTGTGATAACCGGCATCAGATTGTTCGCCTCAACGAACCGCCAATACCCCGCCGCCGTAGTTGCAAAACCGGGCGGAACTTTAACGCCCGCACCCTGTAAATTGCATATCATCTCACCCAGAGACGCATTCTTGCCGCCGACGCGGGCCACATCGGAACGCGTTATTTCATCGAACCAGACAAGCCGAGCCGCATCATTGGTCATCTAAAACCCTCAAATTTCAGCGCCGGGACTCGCCCCAAGACTCCACATTCTAACGTATAACTAGCCCCTGAAAAAAGCCTTGATCTGAATCGGCGGCGGTTAGAATAAATAATCATCATCCCCCAAGTTTTTTTTGAAGATACGCCACAATGCCATTCAGCGTGGCGAGTTTTGGATAATCGCTTTCCGGAATTTCAACCTTTAGCTTCTCGTGCATGGCGATGACGAAATTGAGGAAATCCATGGAGTCGATATCGAGTTCGTCCTGCAGGCCTGCACCGGGATCGGCGCTCTCGGGTGCGCATCCCGGGGCGACGTTTTCAAGTTCCGCAAACACCAAAGCAAGAATTTCATCCTTTGTCATAGATTTTCCGGCTCCTGCAATTTTTCTGCGATCTCTGACAGAAACCGCGCGCCCAGGCGGCCATCCGTCACGCGGTGGTCTGCGGCGAGGCTTGCGCTGATAACGGTCTCGGCAACCAATCCGCCATCCGCATGCGCTACAGGCGTAAGGCGCGGCGCGCCAAATCCGACAATCGCGACCTGCGGCGGATAGATGACGCCGAAAACCGTATCAACGCCGCGCTCTCCCAACGCGGTGACTGTAAGTGTCGGATCCGATATTTCAGAACTTCTGAGCGAGCCCGCGCGCACCCGCGACACTAGATCGCGCAAGGCGGTCATGATCTCGTCCAGCGTCTTCCGATCGCAATCATGGATGGCGGGCGCAATAAGACCGCCGCCGCGTATGGCGATCGCCGGGCCGATATGAACGCCCTCAGCCGGCGCGAAGCCATCCTTCAAATAAAAACCATTGAAGGCGGGATAGGCTTTCACCGCATGCGCCACCGCCTTCAGAAGCAACACGTTCATCAGCAGGCGCGCTTCCGGCTTGCGGCTGGCATTGGTGTCCGAAAGCCACTGCGTGGCGCGGCGCAAATTAATTTGTGTACTGATATAATAATGCGGTATTTCACATTTTGACCGCGTCATGGCGGCGGCAATCGCATGCCGCATCTTGTCAAAATCGATTCCTGGTTTCGATTTACGTGCGGGTGCGGGCGTCGTAGGAGACGCCCCCGCGCCGCGTTCGGCATCGGCGCGCAGGATGGCGCCGCCAGGCGTTCCTGGCGCAAGTGTGGCAAGATCACTGCCATGCGTGCGGGCATAGGCGCGCGCGGCTGGCGACGCCTTGATCCGTTCTGCCGCCGCAGATTGAACCATCGGCTTGGGTGGTGGCGCTACTGGCGGCGCAGGTTTTTGGGCTTCGGCAGGCAACTGCGTTGCGGGTGCAGGGGTTGGCTGCTGTGGCGGGGGCGGTATTGGGATTGGCTTTGATGACGCCTCTGGCGCTTCTCCTTCTGTCGCGATCAGAGCAAGAGGCATTCCAACCGGAACCATTTCTCCTTCCTGCGCCAGCCATTTATCAAGGACGCCCGCCACAAATATTTCAATCTCGATCGCGCCTTTTTCGGTTTCAACGACTGCAACGATATCACCGCGCGAGATGGCGTCGCCCGGCTTCTTCAGCCATTCAACAAGCGTACCCGTCTCCATATCGGCGCCAAGTGAAGGCATGCGGAATTCGTGCATCACCGGCTCATAAGTTTTCGCACCGCGGCGATGATGGCGGGCGTTTGTGGCAGCGCCGCCTCCTCAAGATGGTGCGGATACGGAATTGGGACTTCGGCGCTGCACACCCGCTGGATTGGTGCGTCCAGTTCCCAGAACGCCTGTTCAACAATGATGGCGAAAATCTCAGCCGACAGACCGCCCGTGCGCCAGCCTTCATCAACGATTACGGCGCGCCGTGTCCTGGCGACCGAAGCGACGATCGTTTCCGTATCAAGCGGACGCAAAACACGCAAATCTATCACTTCGGCATTAATGCCTTCTGCGGCCAGTTCATCCGCCGCCGCCAGGGTTTTGGCAAGCGAACCGCCATACGTGATTAGCGTTACGTCGCTGCCCGGGCGGCGGATGGCGGCTTTCGAAATATCCACCGCTCCCGCGCTAGCCGGAAGCTCGCCTTTTACATTGTACAGCATCACATGCTCAAAAATAAGCACAGGATCCGGGTCTTCGAGCGCCGGGAGCAGCATCCCGTATGCGTCTTCATGCGTTGCGGGGGCAAGAATCCTGAGGCCGGGAATATGCGCGAACCAGCCCTCCAGACTATGTGAATGCTGCGCCGCAAGCTGACGGCCGGCGCCCGTGGCCATGCGCACAACCAGCGGAACGCCAAACTGC
>JAHHGO010000225.1 GCA_023252275.1 Alphaproteobacteria bacterium | reverse complement strand
CTCATCATCATGCCGTCGGCGATGGCAATCACGGGTTTTGAAACAGCCGCGACAATCGCGGCCAGTTCTTCGGTGCCGTCCACAGTGCCGCCGGGGCTGTCAATCGCCAGAATGATAGAATTGATGGACGGGTCGGCGTCCGCCGCCTGCACCATGGCGCCTACTTCCTGCATCGCCGTATCGCCGAATATTTCCGTTTCCCACGATGTCCTTTTTTGCAGAACACCCATGAGCGGGATAACAGCAACACCATTTGCCTGATTTTGCGAAATTGCCTGGCCCAGGATGGTCTTGCCAGCGGGTTTAGCCACGTGCTTGGCGTCGGGGCGCTGCGAAACAATCTCGAATCCGCGCCGGGAAATTGCCCACGCCGTCTGTAAATTATTCATTTTCGGATTCATCCCCCGCCGCAATGGCGTCATTCACCGGCTCAACCGGCTTCAAAGTGCCATCCGCGATCTGTATCTGGCGCTCTTTGGCAAGCCCGCGATGCGTTTGATCCCAGGACAGGCCATGCAATGCCATGGTTTCAATCGAATGATTGGATAGATCTGCGTCAATGCGCGCTTTCGCCGCGTTAATTTCCTTGAGCGGATCAATTTGGCCTGGCGCATCGCCAATCCATTCAGTACCCAGATAGGCCGCGCGCAAATACGGATCATCGAAAAACCCCGGCGCGTCAATCCGGCCCAGCGCCACCGCTTCCTCGAACCACGCCTCGTAAATCGGCTGGCAAAATTGCCCGGCGAGCCACGCGCGCTTGATCTTGAAAAATCGCCACGCTTCCAGCAGCGCCGCTCTGGCCGCGCTATAGCTTGCCGTGAAATGCTTAATCAGCAGTTCAAAGGGTATCTCAAGCGCAACGCCGACCTGGCGCAATATCGCCTGAATAAACGGATCGAACGCCGTGTTAGGCCTGCCAGGGTTGGCTGTTGAAATATCCTCGCCGCCCGCCAGATCAACAATCGCACCATTGCCCATTTTTATGTCGGAGCCTGGCGCCGCCAGATTGTCCGCGCCAATATCCAGCCCCTGTCCGCCTTCTGTTTTCACAAAGACGGTGAACATACCGGCCACCACCGCAGCCGCGATTTCTGCCTCCGTGTACTGAGAAAGCTGTTTTAGGTGCTCAATCACCGGAGCAAGATACGGGAAGCCGCGCGACTGGCCCGGCCTGCGCCGGTCAAACAGGTGCACAACATTGCGCCGCCCGGATTTTGAGCCGAACGCCGGGATAACATCCCATTCCTTAGCCTTGCCGCTCAGGCCGCCCGGATGCGTGCGCATGATGTGGTACGCGAGCGGCGCGCCGTAGCGATCCATTTCCACGCCGCCAGCCAGCGTGTCCGTATCCTTCAAATTCTTGCTGTTCTCTACCCTATCCGCCTCAATCAGATGTACGCGGGTGCCGTAAACAGATGTTTTTTCAGAAACCATCGGCAAAAGCGCAAATATGTCGCCGGATTCCATCGCCGAGCGGAAGGCCAGCGCTTGCAAACCATAAAAATCCTGCGTTTTAGAGGCGTCACATGCGCGTGGATTGCCCGCCCATGCCCTGAACTCGCTCTCAACATGCTGCGCCCAGACGGCGGCCTGATCCTCCGACCAGCCCAAAATGGACAATTCCGGCTGGCAATTCAGCGATAATCCAGTGCCGACAGCCGATGTGGTGACAGTATTCACCGCGCCCAGCGCCAGCGGGTTATTCCGGCAAAGATCGCGGGACCGTTCTCGCAATGCGGGCAGGTCAAACAGCATATCGGCGTCGGCGCTGCCGGTTAACGTGCTCCAATTTTTGGTGCCGCGCCGGTCTTTGCGGGCGCCGTTCCACTGACCGGCAAGAGCGAGAACAGTCCGCGCGCGCATACGGCGCATGCCGCGTTCCGGAGACACAGTTTCAATAATGCGATCCAGCAGCGGCTTTTTAGGCGCGTCCGGCTGTTTAATTTCCCTCAACCGGGCTCTCCATAGCGCACTCTCATACCCCGGCTGCGGCCATCGGAAAGCGCCATGACCCTGTTTTCCCAATAGGTGATATTCGCGCGCACCTGTTCGGCATCCGCGCGGGTCAACTGGCGTTCACCAATACGATACGATTGCGCCGTCGCCAGCGCCGCATCGGCGGCAATCCATAGCGCCAGTTGCGTTTCGGCCTGCGCCAGCGTGATTGCCATGATTACCCCTGATATCCAGCGCTTCGAACGCCGCGCCGCTTTGCCGCCACCGGATCGGACGGCTTCGGCGGCTGATAGGACGGCGGCTGTTTTTCCAGCGCCGTTTTCATCTGATCCCAGAACGTCACGCGGTTGGTGCGCGTGTAGAGATATTGCAGCGCCGCGTAGGCATAACATTCGACATCAAGCGCTTCGTTAGCATCGCTGGATTTTTTTACCCAGACCAGTTTCGGAAACCCGCCAACATATTTTCGTGACTGCTTTTCCGCCGTCAGCTGCTTGAAATAATCCGCATGCAAACCAATCGGCCAGTGATACGCGCCCGGCCCCGGATCGGGATTCTTCAGCCGCCCGTAAATCACAGACTTGATGGTGTCGGTTCCCACCGGCCAAAGTTCAATGCCGTTCTTGATCACCTGATTCTTGAAATTGATGTCCTGTAACACCGGCTTGCCGATTGCGGGCTTGCCGTGCTGCGACGCGCCCTTGACCGCCAGAATGCGCCGTGCGCGGTGCTGGCGGCAAAATGCGTATGCCTCATGCGTGTAATGCCCACCGGTATCCACCGCCGCCGCCAAGGTGGTTAGCCTGCCGCCACCTTCGACCTGAAACACCATGTCCAGAACATCCAGCGCCTGCTTCCACAGTTCGGCCTGGCCGGGATCGCCATGAATGATCGAATAATTCACCAGCCAGCTTTCTTCGCCCTCGCCCCAGGCGCGCTGCACGATTTCAAGCCGGTTATCCTGCACGTCAATCCCGGCTGTGATCACAAGCCCGCCTTCCGGGACCGTCAGCAGGCTATACATTTCCGCCCGCGCCGCGATGCCGTCGGCATCAATGCGCATGCTGTAGTTTTCCTCCCACGTTTCCGCGAGGGTGGAATTGACAAACGTCTTCAAAAGCGGCGCGTCCTTCGCCGCGCGCTCAAAATCTTCCAGTATCTTGCGCCAGCTTTTCCAGCCGTAGGGCGAATACAGCGCGTTCAGATGATAGCCCTTCACCCGGCCATCGTTCGGGGCTTGCGCCCGCCATTCGCCCGCCTCAAGCATCCGCGTCTTGTTGCGCTCTTCGATCAGAACGCCGCAGTCTTCACAGGTGTAGCAAGCCCTGGTGTGGCCTTCATCCGCCCATACCAGCCGGTATTCCCGGTGCTCTTTGCCTTCGTCGTTTTTCGATCCGCGCCAGCGCAGTTCCTGCATATGCGAACATTCAGGACATGGCACAAAATATTTGCGCTGATCGCTCGCCAGATATTCCCGCTCAATGCGCGATGTTTCCGCGACCGTAGGCGTGCTGGTAATCAGTATCTTGCTGCGCGGGAATGTGATCGTGCGCATTTCCGCCA
>JAHHGO010000224.1 GCA_023252275.1 Alphaproteobacteria bacterium | reverse complement strand
CCAGGTGCGCCGCGCGATGCGGCGCAGAAAGGCGCGATCCCTGGGTCCAAGCTGTTCAATCTCCGGACGCGAAGAGCGGCCGATCCGGATGGCGATTTCCGGCGTCAACAGCCATAGCACAAGCAGGGGCGCCGCCGGCAAAAGCGCCATGGGGTTTATAATGGCGAGCGCGACCGCAAATGCGGCGGCCAGCGCCGGGGATATCCACATTTCACGCCACTGATCCGCCCGGGCGTTGCGCGCGCCGAAATGCGCCGCCGTATGGGCGGCGGATGTCCATATGAGAAAATTGCGGCGTGACACATATAACCGCCAGAGCGTGCGAAGGATCGCATCCATGGCGACGGCCGCATCCTGAACCAGAAAGGCGATAGCCAGAAACCAGCGTCCAATATGGTCGGCAAGGCGGCCTAGCAGGCTGCGCACCGCTCCGCGCCGCCGTCCATGAGCAAGGCCGGTGACCAGTTCCGTGAACACAAATGCGCCGGGCGCCGCCAGCGTCAGGAAGGTCCAGACCCAGGGGCTTCCCGGCAGCACGAACCAACCCGCTGCCGCCAGTAGAACCAGGCTCAAAGGGTGCAGGCTGCGGCGGAAATTTTCAATGATTTTCCAGCGGTCAAGCCAGGACAGCCGGTTTGCAAGAAGTACACCGTCCTGTCCCGGAACCTTTTTGGCGAGCCAGGGCAGAAGCTGCCAGTCGCCGCGCACCCAACGATGCCAGCGCTGCGTATATTCGCGGTAGCCGGACGGAAAGCCCTCATACAGCACGATGTCGCTTGCCAGCGCGGCGCGGCCGTGAACACCCTCGAAAAGGTCGTGGCTAAGCAGGGCATTCTCGGGCGTACGCCCCCGCAGGCTGCGATTGAAGGACGCGACCTCGTAGATGCCCTTGCCTACAAAGATCCCCGAGCGAAAAAGATCCTGGTACACGTCGGATACGGCCCGCGAATAGATGTCGATGGCTGTATCTCCCGCATAGAGCCGGGTGAAGAGGGAACTGCCGCCGCTTTCTGGCGATATTTCCACCCTTGGCTGAATGATCGTATAACCAGACCGCACGCGGCCACTGGTTGCGTCAAACTCCGCTTTGTTCAGGGGATGCGCCAGCGCGCCCACAAGGCGGCTGACAGATCCGGGTGGAAGGATCGTGTCGGCATCCACGGTCACGACAAAACGGATGCCGTGCAGCGCTTCCAGATTGCCCTCGCACACGGAATAGGCGGACGCATCCCCGCTGAGCACGAAATCATTGAACTGCTCCAGCTTGCCGCGCTTGCGCTCCCATCCCATCCAGCATTCCTCGGACGGGTTATAACGCCGTGGCCGGTGCAGCAAATGAAACGGCTCAAGGCCCTCCCGCCCATAGCGGTGGTTGAGCTCTTTGACGCCGTTGATCAGCGCCTGCTCCACCTCCGTATCGCCCGGCATCCGCTCTTGCGGACCGTCCGCATGATCGCTGAGAAGCGCGAACTGCAACGATGTGTCAGCATTCGCCAGCCGGTGCGCCTCCAGCCGGTCGAGCAATCCGGGAACCTCCAATACGCTGGCGACAAGCACCGGCATGACCACAACCGTGGCGCAATCGGGCGGAATTCCCTCTGTGAAGTCAAGCTTGGGCAGAACTCGCGGCGGGACGATCAGCGTCACGATCCAGTGCACCAGCGTTAAACCAAGTCCCCAGGCTGGCAACAGCGTCAGCGCTATGCCCGTGCCCCACAACGCCGGCGACGCGCCAACCGCCGACAGATAAAATGCAGGCAGAATGAGCCCGGCCACGCCAGCAATGGCGATTGCAGACAGATAAAGCGGCTCGGCATGACGCTTGAGCCAGAGGCCGCACCTATCCATCAGCGGCGCGCGATATCCGAGCGCGGCCTCGAACGTTTTACGGCCATCGCCCAGAAGCCAATAGCCCACATGGTTACACTGCGGCCCAGCGCCCGATGCGGATGATTGCACAAGCAATGTCTCCGCCACCGTCCACTCGGATTGACGGGCCCCACGGGCCAGTTTCTCGACGCTCTGGCGGTAGCGGTCGCGCGTCTCGAAGTCCATGCGCGGATAGACTTTTGCGGGATCGCGCTGAAGGATCGCCTCTACCTGGCTGGTGCTCTCGAAGAAACCCTTCCACTGAATGGAAGCGATAACGCCCAGATTGGCGATCGCACGCGCGACACTCTCCGTGTCATCGAATGGCCCCACGCAAACCGCGCAGTGACTTGGCGCAAAAGGCGGCGCCAGGTCCGGGAACAGCCGCGCAAACGCCGCAACCAGGATTTCCAGGCAGGCCAGGCGAAGCATTGTCGGGAACGCCCATAGCTCCGCGATTGTTAACGGCGCCTCCTCCTGATAGGCGCGCACGAATTGCACAGAGGCCGCGAGAGAAAGCTGAAGACGGGACGCTTGCAGCAGGCCGTGCGCCAGCACGAAAACACGCGGCAGTCCTTTTTCTTCAGCCGTCGTGAGGCTTTGCAGATTCCGGTAAAATTGCGGCGGCATATCCTCCTGGATCTGCT
This sequence comes from Alphaproteobacteria bacterium, assembly GCA_023252275.1. Classification (GTDB taxonomy): domain Bacteria; phylum Pseudomonadota; class Alphaproteobacteria; order UBA11222; family UBA11222; genus UBA11222. The sequence continues at coordinate 1,064 of JAHHGO010000224.1, read as the reverse complement.
TTGCTGCGCGCTCCACCTGATAGTCATTGTCGAGAAGCCATTCGGCCGCCTTGGTGGCGTCAGGTTCCGCCGTAGCTGCGGCCTCCCGTGCGCGTTCAAGCCATTCGGGCAACGCATGAAGCTCCGCCCATGCCGGAAGCGGATGCGGCTTGCAGCCTGAAACCGCGTGACGCTTCGATAGCTCGCAAGCAGCGGCTTCAAGCGGGCCAGCAGCGTGTTCTGGTAGCGGTGCGTTCACTAAGCGCTCAGGTTTACAAGTTGAACGCCTGCCGGATTTGCATTCGCTCCGTGCTGCGCTGCCGCCAGATGATTGCGGACAATCAGCAGAGGAACCGGGGAGTGGCCAATCAGATGCGCGGTCACGCTGCCATAGGGCGCGTCCGTACGGCCGCTATGGCCATGTGCGGAAAGAATGACGAGGTCCACATTTTCTTCGGCAATAAACCGCGCAAGGCAACTGCGAACATCGTCGTCGCGCAGCGTCATGGTGCGCGCCCGAAGCCCCTTGAGTGCGACATAGCCACGCAGGCGGGAAAGATATTCCTCTGCGACCCGTTCGTTACGGTGCACCACGCGCTCGCGCATTTCAATATCATCGGGCTCCAACGGCCCGGATTCTATCAGCTCGGGGACCGGAATCGCGCAAGCAATCAGAAGTTCAGCCTGTGCGGCTTCCGCCACGCGAATAGCGAAGGGAAGGACGCTCTCAGCGCGCGATGAACCATCCACCGGAACCAGCAGCCGCCGATAGCGTACATCCTGCCTGGCTGCGGCGGAATTGTTCGCGGCGGGCACAAGCAACACCGAACCTGGGGTCCGGTCAAGCACAGTGCGCGCCGTGTTGCCAAGGCCATCGTCCGTTAGCCTGCCCTCTCCATGCGCGCCCACAACGACAAGCCTGGCCGCGTGGTCGGCAGCCCAGAGACAAATCTGTTCGGCTGCATGCCCCTCTACGATCTCCGCATCGACGGAGCCTGTGTCATCGGATAGCCTGGCGGCAAGAGGCTCAAGCGAGAGGCGCGCCTCGTGACGGCGGACGTCCCATTCGAGCGGGTCCGCCCGCG
>JAHHGO010000223.1 GCA_023252275.1 Alphaproteobacteria bacterium | reverse complement strand
TTTGTGATGATGCGCTTTGGCTGCGGCTCCCATATCATGGGGCACGGCGGACACCGCAGCCGGCACCGGCACGATACACATGGACAGATTCCGCCCGAGAAAACCACGGACCCGGTTTGCGGCATGACCGTCGAAACCGCCACGGCCAAATCAAGCGCTTACAGGGGACAAGTCAGCTATTTCTGTTCGCAAACCTGCCGCGAAAAATTCGAAGCAGCACCCGAGACGTATCTCAAAACCCCGCCCGCAACCCAAAAACCCGTGGAGGCCCATCATGGCGCACATTGAATCCCGTCAGATACAGGTTGAAACGCATCCGGCGCACGCCGTTCCGGCTTCGATCTCCGTCATCGCCTTCGGCATCAGCCTCAGTGCTTTTCTCGCAATCTCGTATGCTCTCTGCATCCTGTTCTATGTGCTTTTCCCCGGCACGGCGGAACAGCATGTCGTGCTTTCGCTGTTCCTGCCCTGGCTCAAGGTATTGACACTGCCAGGCTTTTTTTTGGGACTTGTGGCGAGCATCGTCTGCGGCTGGTACATCACGCTGATTTTCTGCCCGCTCTACAATTATTTTACCGCGCGCGGGCTGTGATCAGGCCGTTCCATTAAGACCCGACCACGCGAAGGTAAGTGGTTCACTTGCCTTCGCGCCTGAGGCCCATTTTCATGCCCACTGCGCCAGGCATTAACGGCATCAGCGCATCGGCTTTTGTCTTTTGCTCCGCGCTCAGTGCCGCATAGAGGGCCGTTGCGGCGGGCCGGATTTTTTTCATCGCCTCCAGATGCTCGCTCACGATTGCTTCGTTATCGGTTAGCCGCTCGATCCAGGTGCGCGGCTTGGCTTTAGGATCGGGCGTCATCTGCATGGCGTCCTGGTGTTTCTCGATAAGTGGCTTCAATTGCGCGGTATACGCCGTCCAGGCAGGAGATTGAGCCTCGGTAATTCCGAGCTCGGCTTCCAGAAAAGCAAGCAGCCCTACAGAATGCGTAGCCATAATCCCCATCATAGAATGATCCCAGCTCATCATGCCTTGCTGACCGGGTTGCATGCCCATCATGGGCATCATGCCTGTCATGCCGCAGCCCATCATCTGATTCATCATCGGCATCATTCCACCCCCCATCATGGGCATGGTCTTGCCTGGCGCCGCAGGTGCGCCAGCAGCGGGCGCATCCGCTGGGTGATGCGGGTCTGGCGCAGGCGCCTGCGCCATGGCGGGGCTTGCCAGCAGCAAGCCGAGCGCGGTTAAGGGAGCAAAGGCGGTACGAAATAGACTGGACATTGGGCATCCTCTCTTGTTGGCGGCGCTGGAGATCCCGCTCAGCGGCGTTGACTGTCCAGAACCTTGATTAATTCGTCGATCTTCTGCTTTCGTTCCTTAAGCGATCCGTTGTGAAAGGCGTGCGTGACGCAACTTTGCAAATGTTCGCGCAGCACTTCCTGCTCCACTTTATCCAGGGCGGCGCGCGCGGCATTGATCTGGGTCACTATGTCGATGCAATAGCGGTCTTCCTCAACCATATTGCGCACGCCGCGCACCTGCCCCTCGATCCGGGCGAGGCGGTTCAGACAGCTTTTTTTAGTTTTCATATCCATGCTTGAAAGATACCCTATATAGGTATATACAGCAAGTGGGTTGTTGTTTGAATTTGTAGGCTAGCCCAAAAATTTTCCCGGGGATTTGATTTGGCTCAACATCCGGGCGTGTAAGTTGGCGTCAAATCACGCAACTGACTATGAGATGGCATAAGGAACACCCCAATGACCGATCATGCGCATACACATGTCCATCATGGAGACGCCGCTGTCGTAGCCCCCGGCGACATGGCCAAAGACCCGATCTGCGGCATGATGGTCAAAAAGGCGGGGGCGCTGGCGGCCCGCCTGACGTCGGAGCGCGGCGCGCGGACATATTATTTTTGCAGTTCCGGCTGCAAAAGCACCTTTGAGGATCCCGAGCGCGAACTCAAATCCATGCGCACGCGCGTCACCATCGCGCTGACAGGCGTGCTTGCTTTAGCGGTTTTGCGTGCGGGCGCTTTTATCGCGCTGGCTGCGGGCGCCACCATCGTAAGTTGGGCGCCGATCCCGGCATTGCCGTGGTTCACCTGGGGGGTGTGGCTGTTCATCCTCGTGACGCCCGTGCAATTCATTGGCGGCTGGGGCTTTTACAAGGGCGCGTGGGGGGCGCTGCGCGGGGGCGCCATCAACATGGACTTCCTCATCGCACTCGGCACCAGTGTCGCCTATTTCTTTAGCGTTGCGGTGGTGTTCTTCCCCGATGTGCTTCCCGTGAAAGTGAATGAGCGGGAAGTTTATTTCGAGGTTTCGGCGGTCATCATCGCTTTCGTCCTGCTCGGCAAATATATGGAAGAGATTATCAAAAAGCGTTCCTCGGCGGCGGTGCGCAAGCTGATGGATCTGCGCCCGGCCGTGGCGCATGTGATCCGCGATGGCCGGGAAGAAGAGATCCCGGCGGAAGCGATCATGGCGGGCGAAGTGGTCATGGTGCGCCCGGGCGAGCGCATCCCAACCGACGGCGAGGTGCGTGAGGGCGCTTCGTCGGTGGATGAATCCATGCTGACCGGTGAATCGATGCCGGTGGAAAAAGCCCCCGGCGCCAAACTGATTGGCGGTACACTCAACCGCAGCGGCATGTTGACGTTCACAGCGACGCGCATCGGCAAGGACACGGCGCTGGCGCAAATCATCAGGCTGGTGGAAGAGGCGCAGACCAGCACCGCGCAGGTGCAGCGCCTGGCCGATCAGGTCACGGGTTATTTCGTGCCGGCCGTAGTGGGGGTTGCCTTTCTGGCGTTCTTCGGCTGGTGGCTGGCGGGGGATTTTCCGCAGGCGCTGCTCGCCTTCATCGCGGTGCTGATCATCTCCTGCCCGTGCGCATTGGGCGTGGCGACGCCCGCAGCGCTGATGGTGGGCGTCGGCAAGGGCGCGGAAGCGGGCATTCTGATCCGCGGCGCCGAGGTGCTGGAGCGCGCGCGCAACCTGAATGTGATCGTGTTCGACAAGACCGGAACCCTGACGCGCGGCGAACCAAACATAACCGACATTGTGCCGTTTGGCGGGCACAGTGAAGCTGATGTGTTGCGGCTTGCGGCGGCGGTGGAAGTGGGATCCGAACACCCGCTGGGCGAGGCGATTGTACGCGCGGCGCAAATGCGTGGCCTGTCGCTGCCTGGCGTCAGCGCCTTTAAGAGCATTGCAGGCCACGGCATTTCGGGAACTGTGGAGGGGCAACCGGTTCTGCTTGGCAATCGCCGCTTACTGTTACAGGAGAAAGTCAGCATCGAAAATGCCGAACCGGATATGATCCGGCTGGAGCGCGAAGGCAAAACCGCGATGCTGGTGGCGGCAAACGGCGTGCTGATCGGCGTCATCGCGGTTGCCGACACCATCAAGCCCGAAGCAAAAGAGGCGGTGGCGGCGCTGCGCCAGGAAGGCATCGAGGTCATCATGCTGACCGGCGACAATGAACGCACGGCGCGCGCGATTGGCCGCGAGCTTGGCATTGAGCGGATCATCGCCGAGGTGCTTCCCGGCGACAAGGCGAAAATCATCAAGGAACTGCAGGCG
>JAHHGO010000222.1 GCA_023252275.1 Alphaproteobacteria bacterium | reverse complement strand
TGAAATCATGGCCCTTGGGTTTGCGGCCAATGGCCTCGTCCAGCGCGGCCATTAATTGCGCATTGCCGGTTCCATCGATGGCGTCGCGGCGCAGCGTTGAGCGCAAATCGGCGGCGTCATCCTGCCCGAGGCACATATAGAGCGTGCCGGTACAGGTGAGGCGCACCCGGTTGCAGGATTCACAGAAATTATGCGTCAGCGGCGTGATCATGCCCCGAGTTCCGCCGGTATCATTCACCCGCAGATAGCGCGCCGGGCCGCCGGTGCGATAGTCCAGTGGGGTCAGGGTAAATTCCCGCTCCAGCGCGGCGCGAACCTGCGACAGCGGCAGATATTGGCCGGTGCGGTCGCCGTCAATTTCGCCCAGCGGCATGGTTTCGATCAGGGTCAGATCCATGCCGCGCCCATGCGCCCAGCGGATCATGCCGGGAATTTCGTCTTCATTGACGCCCTTCAGCGCCACCATATTGATCTTGACCTTCAGCCCGGCGTCCTGCGCCGCGTCAATGCCGCGCAGCACCTGATCCAATTTTCCCCAGCGGGTGATCGCCTTGAATTTATCCGCATCCAGACTATCCAGCGAAATATTCACCCGCCGCACGCCGCATTCATACAGATCGCGGGCGAATTTAGGCATCTGGCTACCATTACTGGTGAGGGTCAGCTCCTTCAGCGCGCCGCTGTCCAGATGCCGCCCCAATTGCCGGAACAGCCGGATAATATCGCGCCTCACCAGCGGCTCGCCGCCCGTGAGGCGCAGCCTGTCCACGCCGCGCGTGATGAAGGCGCTGCATAGCCGGTCCAGTTCCTCAAGGCTGAGCAGATCGCGTTTGGGCAGGAAATTCATATCTTCCGACATGCAATAGACACAGCGGAAATCGCAGCGGTCGGTGACCGACACGCGCAAATAGCTGACATGCCGCCCGAACGGGTCGATCAGGGGCTTTGTTGCGTGGGTTTCGTTAGGCTGCATGTCCATGGCGCTAATATAATGGGTTTAGCGGGAAAAATCCCGTGCTTTTGTTATGATGCCGGTGCAATCTCTAACCGGAGCTTTCGCGGGGGAAGGGGGAACTGTAAGCCGGCAATTCAGCTTGTCCTTATCCTTAGGGGCCGGGGGAGCCGGTTTCGCAAGCAAGCAGCCTTCACCGGATATTAATTTTGACCGGCTTAGAGATAGACTGGTTGCGGGAGTTAAATGATCGGGTGATACAATAAGTAAGACTGGACCGCGATGGCGCGGAGCCCGCGACCGCACAAGGAACAGAGAGGTTACCATACAATGGTGTGCAAAGGGCATATGGATGTTGTTACCCATGTAAAAGCGGAAAATAGCCCGATGGAGAAGGTCCTGGATGCGGGATAGCGCTCGTCAGGCTGAGTGGAGATTTTTTATGCATATTTTTAAAACCCGCGAATTCCGTCATGCCCTCGCAATTTTCAGTGTCTGTCTGATTCTATCCATACTCTATTCATTTTATTTTGGTTCCTTCTCTTCTGGATTTCCCGGCGGGGATGAGGGGGCGCACTTCATCAATAGTTTCTTTGTCTGGCGGTTTCTTGGCGATTTGCCATTCTCCGATCCGCTGGGATATGCGCGCGAGTTTTATCTTTCCTATCCTGGCTTTTCGATCGGCCTTTGGCCGCCGCTTTATTATTTGTTTGTTGGTCTGGTATTTTTTGCGGTACCCGCAACGCCTGAGTCGGCGATGGCGATCAATCTCGCCGTTACAATCCTTCCGGTATTGCTCATTTGCTGTCTTGTTTTACGATTTGCCTGGTGGCCATTGGCGCTATTGGCTGGCCTGCTTTACACACTCTCACCCGTGGCGGTGAATGAAACATTCTTTTTCAGGCCCGATTTTCCGCTGGCCCTGGTATGCTTTCTTGCAGCACTGACATGGCAGGCTTATGCAAATGCAAAGTCGAATACCATGTTATGGGGGTTTGCCTATGGCGTTATCGCTTTGGCGGCCATTATGGTCAAGGGCGGCGGTTGGCTGCTTGGCCTGTATCCCGCATTCCACATTTTGTTCAGTGGCCAATGGCGGCTGCTGCGGGCCGCGCCCACCTATCTCGCCACCTTGCCGGTCATCATAATTGCAGTGCCGTGGTATATGTTAACCTCAAGGCTTTCCGCCGAAGGTTTTATGTTTGAGGGCGGGCTGGCCTATGCAACCCAGGCGTTGACGTTTAATCTGGGCGTGCTGGCTGATAATGTCACCATCCTGGGGATGTTTCTGGCGCTTGCTGGTGCGGTTCTGCCAATGTGGAAACTGCCGCCGGATTCACCGGAACGGCAGATGGCAACGTCTATGTTGAGTTTGCTTCTCGCTACTCTGTTATTTCAATCGCTTGTGCCTGTCGCTCTGGTTGGCCGCTACATGGCGCCGGCGCTTCCCGCTTTGGTCATGCTTGTAATTCTGGGGCTTCACATGCTGGGCGTGTCGCGCGGTATCACGGCCCTGAATCCAGGACCAAGGCGGGTTTTAGCAATATTTGCAGGCGCCGTTATGTTGCTGCCCGGCGTAATACATCTTGCAACAGCAACGGCGCAGCGGGATCTGCGCATGGATGAAGCGGCCGCCTTTATATTGGCGCGCGGGGATAGCGGCATTATTGTAGCTGACGGCAGTGGAGGCGCCAGCGCAGAGCATGATTTTATGGCTGCCATGCTCAGTGCGGGCCGCGCCGCGCGGCTCAACACGAAAATTAATATTATCAGAAGTTCCAAGTTTCTCAGCAGCTCGGATCGTATGGGTAACAAATATCAACTCGCCGCCGAAACGCCGCAAGCGGTGGGCGAAATGTTACTGGATTTGGGCGCCGGAATTGTTGTTACCAACCGCTTCGAAGGCGATGCGCCATTCAAGCATAGTTTGTTGCTGCAGGAATATTTGGCTTCCGGGAACTCCGCCTATTATCTGGCGCACACGCTGGAGCATGGTTATCGCAAAGGGGCAACCTTCATCTATTTTTCCAGGCAGGCACTGACCCCCAATATTGCAAAAGCCCAAAACATCAACAAGCCGCCGGGTTTTTGAGCATGTTTGCGCTGACGGCAAAGACGTTTATAGTCGCGTTCAACCCGGTTATCAATACAAGGTATGTTGCTGGCGTCTTTCCGCTGATCGAAACTGCGGTCATTCCTGGCGCGGCGCATCTGTGGACGACATGGCATGGTGCGCGGGGGGGCCGGACTGTTAATGGTACACAATATAGCCAGATGACCGGCGGCGTGAAAACTGAAACCAAAGGATGACGGAAATATAGCATGACCCGTAACCGGCTTCTCACCACACGGAACCCTGAACTCGCACAAAGCTCCACCCCGCCGGTGATTGCGGTGGTGATTCCGTGTTTCAGGGTCACGCAAGCGATCCTCGGCGTTCTGTCGAAGATCGGCGATGAAGTGTCAATGATCTTCGTTATCGACGATAAATGCCCCGATGGTTCCGGCCGGATGGTGCGGGAGCAGGTGAGCGATCCGCGCGTTCAGGTGATTTTTCATGAAGAAAACCTGAATCTCGTAAGCGCCGAAAAGATTGAAGGCGAAAAGCAGAAAAATCGCGGTGATGATGATGTTGACCCACGGATTGGCCGCGAAAAGATTGATGCCC
>JAHHGO010000221.1 GCA_023252275.1 Alphaproteobacteria bacterium | reverse complement strand
AGCCGGACATGTTGCAGTAAATGATTTTCGGATTGCGCGCCTTCATATGTTCATAGCCAAGGCCAAAGCCGCGCATCACGCCGGGACGAAAATTCTGAATGGCGACATCGCTTTTTTCGGCCAGCTTCAATACCAGTTCAACCGCGCGCGGATCTTTCAGATCCAGACAAATGCTTTTCTTGCCGGCATTGAGCTGTCCGAAATAGGTGCTGCGGCCCTTGCGGCGCGGCATTGTCATGCGCAGCAGATCGCCAATGGGCGCTTCGACCTTGATAACCTCGGCCCCCAAATCAGCCATCAGCCGGGCGCAATACGGCCCCGCGATTACCCCGGTAAAATCGATAACCCGCACGCCTTCAAGCGCGCCCGGCGTCACATGTTTCTGGATCGACATTTTCTCTCCCCGTGATGTTTATTTATGATTCTGATTCATGAAGGCATGATGCTTTGAATAAACGGGCAGGTAAACCTGTTTCGCATCTTTCTTTTCAATGCATGCCAGCATGTCAGCGAGTAAAAGCAAGCCTGCGCCAACCATGCATCAAAGTTTCAGGCAAAAAAAAGCAAGACCCGAAAGCCTTGCATATGTTGGGTTATTCTTATTATTGCATCCCCAAGATCACGGTACATCTCAGATATTTATCTGAAGCCCGTAATTTGGCGGGAACGTTTAAGCGTTCCCTGGATGTTGTCCCCCCAAAACTCGGGCCAGCCATACGATGCAGCTAGACCTCTTTGTTGGAGAGAAACTTATTCCATCAATCTGGAAGAGTCACGCAATAAAATTCATTAATTGAATCTTTTTTTGTAATTTTCTAAAGCTCGTTCAAAAAAATTCAGGTATTCGAATTTTTGCATGCTCAGAGCACTGATTATAAACAGAATAGAGTTGCGTACATAAATTCTTAAATCCGAGAGATTATATTTTATTGTATGCGCCACCGGCTTCTATTGGTCTGTTTAATCTGTCTGCCGACTTTATCGTCAGTAGTAATGGCGCAGGTTGAGGTTACGGCCACAACGAAATGCCGGGTGATTGAGCGTCATATACCAGATGCTGATGTGGCCTATAGGCCGGGTCAGGATGTCGTGGCTGGAAAACCCGTTGCGCCAGCAGATCTGGAAGGTTCCGCCAGCCCGGTCACGGTCCCGCAAAATTTCGAGATAGAGGTAGACGCCGATCTGGGCGCCAGCGTTGCCGGTCCGCGAAGCAATCCGCTTTATAACCCGAACGCCAAGATCGGCCGGGTCCAGGTCGGCGAGATGGAGGGCGATACGTCCATCCAGTTTAACGGGCAGCCTTTATACAAGGCTCCGTCCGGTACTTCCTCGCCGGATTGCGCTCAATAGGGGCGCGCCAGCCGCAGCTATCATGGCGCCACTTTGTCAGGTGATTGCTATATCCTTGGCCATTGCCAAAAAGGCGCTGATAATTTGCTGACTAACCACGGTTTGTCATCCTGAACGAAGTGAAGGCTCTCCCGCCGAATTCAACGGATGGGGATTCTTCAGGCGCCGGTTCAATCCAAAACTGAGAGAGTTCTATGAGCGCCTGATCCAGAACGGCAAAAAACCTATCGCCGCAATCATGCGCAAACTTATCGTCATTGTTAACGCAAAACTCCGGGACCACGCATATGCATAAACATGGCAGATGACACTATGTGGCTACTGGATCACCACGCCGCTGCTCGGCTCGCGATGACGGGGAAGGATATGACCAAACCAAATCTATTCAAGCGCTAATTGCCGAGACTGGAAAAATCCATTTTGGCGGCGCCCAGAATAGGGCCGGCATCGCCGGCCTGCAATAGAATGGCGATACCGGAATATCCGGCGCGGCGGAAATCCCGCACGGGCAGGTTCAGCCCCATCGCTTCGCCGCGCCACACGCCGACCGGCGTCATGGTGCGCACCACATTGGCATAGGAAAGTTGCTTGCCCGCATTTTCGCCCTTGTGGATTGTCACCAGTTTGCGCGCATCATATTGGATCAGCCGGATGGTGGCGGACTGTACGCCATCGGGCGGGCTTCCGGCGCCAATATTCACCGCGATGATTCCAGGGACGGGCCTGAGATCAATCGCCACGGCGGGTTTGCGATCAGCGACCTGAAAGGCGATCAGCCCGTCAATGACATCCGGCTGCGAAGCCACCTCGCGGTGAACGCCGTCGATGACGATCTGCGGCGTATAGATGTCGGCGCTTGCGGCGGCGGTGGCGAAGGCGCGCTGGCGTTCGTCAAATTCCGGCCGGGCGAGCGTGTCCTTCCAGCCCAGATAATCCCAATAGGTCACCGGGAATGTCAGCGCGATCACATCATCGCGTTTGGCAAGGGACTGCAGATAGGCGTCCGCTGTGACGCAGGAGCCGCAGCCCTGACTGGTGAAAAGCTCCACCACTGTCGGGCGGTCATCCGCCGCACGCGCCGGAACAAGGCAGGGCATGACGAACAGCATAATCAGCCCCGCCAGCGCACTCACCAGACGTCCGGCACGGCCACGCCGGACATTACCGCCGGTTGATGATCTCATGTTCCACGCTGAGCCAGATGGGTGATTTCGCCAGATCAATGAATTTCTTTTCGTCCTCCAGCAGGGCGCGGCCCGCCTGGCGCGCGCCGGGATGAGTGCTGCGCATGTCCTCAAGGCTGTCCCACCACAGTTCGGCAATACCATCATAGCCGTGCGGCGCGCCGCGCGGCCCCCGCAGCCCCTCGCTCAGTTCATCCTCCAGCGCATGCACCTGCACATAGCGCCGGATTTTCAGTTCCTCCTGGAATGATTTGACCAGCGGCGCATGGTGATTGCGCCAGTAATCCTGAAATTCGGCCCGGCTCAGATGCGCCAGACGCGTCAGGCAGAAAGTAAGCTTGATCATGGCTTGCCCCTATTCACCGATTTCCGCCCAGACCGGCACATGATCGGAAGGCTTTTCCCAGCCGCGCACATATTTGTCGATGGCGCAGCCCGTCAGCCTGTCCGTGGCCTGGGGGGATAATAACAGATAATCAATGCGGATGCCGTGATCCTTGGCCCATGCCCCGGCCTGATAATCCCAGAAGGTGTAACGATGCGGTTCGGTGTGACAGGCGCGATAGGCGTCGGTCAGGCCAAGGTTCAGAATCGCGCGCAACGCGGCGATGGATTCCGGCCGGTACAGCGCATCGCCTTCCCAGGCGCGCGGATCATACAGATCATCCTCGGTTAGGATAACATTCAGATCGCCGCCCAGAACAAAGGCTTCTTCATGCGGCAGTAGTTCATGGGCATGCTGGCGCAGCCGTTTCAGCCATTGCAGCTTGTAATCAAATTTCGGCGTCTCCGTGGGATTGCCATTGGGCGCATAGATCGATGCCACCCGCACCGGGCGGCCGGGCGCATTGATCACGGCTTCGGCCATCATCAGCCTTGCTGTTCTTGAAGATGCGGCGCGGATACTCGTGATTCCTGACACGATCCCCGCGCCACTTAGTAAGTTCGACATAAGCAGCATTTATGTCCTCCATAGACATAAGTTTTCGCAGTTTTTTGGATGCCCTACAAAGAAACAATACGTTGGACGATGAGTGACCGGGTTGGTTACTGTTCGCTCGCTGGTTGGAAACCGAAGCGCGCTCAGGGGTGGGCGCACTTCCATGGGGAAAG
>JAHHGO010000220.1 GCA_023252275.1 Alphaproteobacteria bacterium | reverse complement strand
ACGGATAATAGTCCGTGATCCCCGCGTCCGAAATGCCGCTGAATGTCTGATCGTAAACCACGCCTTCGACGCTGTCGGTCATGGTCACCTGAATGCTTTGCGCGCTGATATTCAGCAGCGCCAGCGCATCGATGATGCCGGTCCCCGCATAAACATTCGCGATGCTGTCCGTGTTCGCGGTCTGCGATCCCATGCTATCGTCGTGCATCCGCCAGCGGTTCGTGCTGTCCACCCGCACCCACCATGAGGCGCTCAGCGCCGGGGCATTGCCGAGATTGCTGGCCTGCAGGGATTCATAAACATCATGCCGGGTGGCAACGGCGGTATGGGTGCCGGACTGCGATCCGCTGGTGTTTATGGGCGCGCCGTCCGGTTTCAGGCTAAGTTTGAAAGCGTTTACCGTGCCGCCGCTGGTGAAATAAATCTGGCCCGCCGTCAGCCCCGTGGGCAGCCCGCCGGTAGTGGTGATCCTAACCGGCGTATTGTCGGGCAGCCCGTGCGCCGTCCATGTCACAACGCCAGGCGAAGCGATGCTGACAGTCACCGTGCTTGTCGGCGATACGATCTGCACCCGGTCGGCCAGCGCGTAGGTGGTCCCCGACGCCCACGCCGAATATTCCGTCTCCGTCACATTGCTGGACGTGAGGTGGCTGTCCGCGATCACAAAAGGTTTCGCGGGCAGAATCGAACGGATCAGTTTCACGCGGCAATAACCCGTTCAGCGGGCAGGCCATCGCCATCCCATTTGCGGTTTATGTTGGCCGTTCTGCCGGTATGCGTGGCGATTGAAACGAGCGCCGCAGTCAGATCGGCGCGCATCTTTTTCATTTCCGCCAGCAGCGCGCTGTTATCCAGCATCGCCGCGCTTTGCTGATTGCTGAATATCCGGCTCGGCCCGGTGAACTCCAGTTCCGGCCCTTGCTCGCCCACAACCCTGAGGCCCCCAGAATGAAAGCCACCATGCGCGAAGCCGGGTAAATTATCCAGGAACTCCTGATTTCGCGTGATATCCAATGCGATCTTCTGCAAGGATTGCCCCTGAGCAAGCGCGCTATTAAAGAAGGCCAGCCCCTCAGTGTCGGCGTCACGGCCCAGCAGGATGCGGTATAATCCGGCAACGCCGCCACTCTGGTTCACATCGATGAACTCATTCGAGCGTATGACGTTCTGAATCACGTCTAGCTTGCTTTGCCCGCTCGCCAATGCGCCTTCAAAATGCGTCCTGCCCGCAGTGTCGGGCGCGCGCCCCAGAAGTTTGGTGAACGCGCTGCCAACCGGGTCCGCCGCCCGCGCAGCCGCGCCCGCCGACCGTGCCCTGATGAGTTCCTCAATCAAATCCCGGACGGCCTGCTCAACCGACACAACCGCGACCGTGGTGCCGTTCACCGCGTCAATCTGTTCTTGCGCCGATGTCAGAATGCCGTCCAGCCGGGTGAGTTCCGCCTCGTACGCCAGCCGGTCCTGTTCCAGCGCCTCTGTCGCCAATTGGACGCCAAGATCGGCCTCCCTGCCTTGTTTGTCGGCAACATCGGAAAGATTCTTGATGTCGTTCGCCGTGCGCACGAAATCGCGCTGGTAATCGACAAAGGTGCTGAACAGTTGCTCGCTGGGCTTCGCCACAGATTCCAGGGCGTCTCTAAGCACGTCTTCGTCTGGCAATGCCCCGCCAGCCCTTGCAGCCGCCAGCGCCGCGCTCAGCGTGGCCTGACCGGCAATGCGATTTGCGCCTTCCTGCCCCGGAATATCCGGTATCGCGTTTTTCAACAGCGCGGCAATGCTGTTAAGCCGCTGCGCCGACGCCCGCAGCCCGTCCAGCGCCGCTTGCGAGGTTTTCAGCGCGGCGTTATAGCGGTCGGTAACAGCCTTGCGCTCGGCCTCCACGGCCTTTTGCAGCACGCGGCTCGCCAGATCAACATTGTCATTCGCCGCAGACAGGCGAAGGTTAGCCACCTCAAGCGCCTGGCTGAGCGCATCGCCCAGCGTGTCGCCAAGATCGGCTGCGAACTGCGCGTTTATCTTTTTAATCTGGTCCTGATAAATGAACTCAACATCGGCCAGCGCCTGCGTGCCGTTCTCGATCTCCGCCAGCCGCGCAATCATGCCATCGCGCTCGGCCTTCGCGGCATCGCGCGCGAACTTCGCCGGGTCTTCAATCTGCAACCGCTGCGCCGCCAGTTGCCCCGGCAAAAGTCTGTTTTCGATAATCCGGCTGGCCGTCGCGCCAATGTCGCTGCTGCTCGATATCAGCGCCCGCTCGGCTTCGGTCAGCCCTTCGATAACGCCCTTGCCGACCGCGTCCTTGATCAGGTCCGCCGCATTGCCGATGCCGCCCGCCTTGAAGGTGTCGATAAACGACGCGATCCCGTCGCCGATCTGCGCAACGCCGATGCCCAATGCAAGCGCGTTCAGAACCTCAACCGCCTGGCTGACTTCTGCGATCACGCCCGCCGTGTCGCCGCCATTATCCGCGCCGGATGGACCCACCGCGAACACGCCGCCGCGCTCGATCAGTTGCGCGCCCGCATTCGGGCCGACAGACCTTCCGCCGCCGATCACGCCCAGTCCCTTGAGAATTCCGAGCGCAGCCACACCAGCGCCGATATAGGGCAGCGCGCCGCCGAACGCGCCGCTAAACCCGCCGCTGCCAAGCAGGCCGGATGTGGGGATTTGCGGGCCTAACGCGCCCACCGCCCCCGTGCCAAATAGTTTGGCGCCAATGCCTGCCGTCAGTGATCCGCCGCTAAAGAAGTTCGCAAGGCTCGCGCCATTGGCCGCAGTGCCAAGCGCGCCGGAACCGCCACCACTGCCGCCGCCCAGAGCGCCACGCAGCAGCCCGGCACCCTGATCAACCAGAAAATTCACCGGGATCTGAATAGCCGCCGTCAATGCCGTCCGGCGCAACGTGTCGAAGAACAGCTTGCCGGCAGACTCGCCTTCCTCAAAGCCCCGGAAAATGCTGTCCGTGATGCTGTCCTTCAGCCGGTCCGTCGCCTTTTCCCACGCCCGCGCCGTTTCCTCAGCGGCATTCTTCGCGGCCTCGATGCCCGCTTGCTGCGCGTTCGTGGCCCTGACAATCGACCTGACACGCGCTTCATCGGCCTCGCTCAGGCCGTGCACCGCCAGTTCCGCAGCCTTTATGACGGCAAGCTCTTCCTCGCGCGCTTCGGCGGTCAGGCCAGCCAGCCGTTGCTGCTGTTCAAGCCCGGCAATATATTCAGGCAGTTGCGCGTTCTTTTTTTCCCACGCCTTAACGTCATTTTCGATCAGGCCGGTGATGCGAAATAGCCAATTCGCCTCTTCCTTCAGACCGGCAATCCTGTCGGCCTCGGCCTTTTTCGCGGCCGTGGCGGCTTCCTTGGCGGCTTCCTCGCCCTCTTTTTTCAGCTTCTGTGCGCTCGCCTCAAGCGCAATCCCGGCGCGTGTGGCAATGGCTGACTCCTCAGCCCGTGACCTTTCCGATGCTTCGAGTCCCTCCGTAAAAGATTTTGCTGTTTTCAGACCTGAAAGTTCTTGTTCTTGAAGCGCAATATATCTTTCATAGTCGTCGATGAAGAACTGACGCCCTATTAATGGCGATCCGGGGCCGCCTTTTTCGAGGTTCGCAACCTTGGCCCGCGCTTCAGTTATTTTGTTCTCAATAGTCGCGATTTGCCTATCTATAGAC
>JAHHGO010000021.1 GCA_023252275.1 Alphaproteobacteria bacterium | reverse complement strand
GACCATGGCGATCCAGCACGGCGTGGATGGTGCTTTTAGCCGGTACCCGGACCTCGCCAGGCAGACGGCGCAGCAGCAGTTCGCGAATCTTGCGGGCGCCCCAATGCGGCTTCTCGCGCTTGAAGCTAACAATGGCGGCTTCCACTTGCTGGGGCAACTGGTTGGCGTTCTTCCGCTTCGTCCGTTCTTCAACCACATCTACTTCCATTTGCACGCTTGTCCCACACCAGCTGGACATTGGCCGCAAGTATTAGATCTCACGCGGCTACGAAAGCACGCGATAACGCGTGCTGCGGCCTTCACCGATGCGCTCAAGACGCTTGAGGTCGAGCAGCTTCTTGATGATCGACTCGACCGTGCGGGGCGGAAATTTTAGCGCTTCGACGGCGTCCTTGCGGCTGAATTCCGGCGCATTGCGCGTCTGCGCCCAGCGCCAGAGGGCGAGCTGCTTTTCTGACAGCAGCGTTTCGACATTGTCCTGCTGAATGAGCTCCAGCGCCTTTGTGGCTTGCGCTTTGATGATCTCAAGAAAGTATATCAGCCACGGGAAAATGTCCTCGCTGTCCGATTTCCAGCTTGATTGGGCGCGGTTGAGGGCGAGGTAGTAGTCCGCCTTGCGCTCCTCAATCAGCCTCTCATGCGAGGCAAGCGCGGTGAACAGATAGCCCTGCCGCAACAGCAGCAGGTTTGTCAGCAGGCGGCTCGTGCGGCCATTGCCGTCCTGAAACGGGTGGATCGCCAGATACTCGAAGATGAAATTGCCGATGCGGATGAGCGGATGCTTGAACATATTGGCTTCCGCCCAGCCGAGCCATTCGACAAGTTCGCGCATTTCCTTGGGTGTGAGGTGTGGTGGCGTCGGATCGAAGATGACGCCAACCACATTGCCGCTCTGATCTTTGGCCTCGACGCGGTTGGGGCCGAATTTGTAATTCCCGCGCTGGCGCTCGTCCTTGCCGGAATATTTGAGCATGTCGCGGTGGAGTTGGAGAATCAGCGCCTCGCTCAACTTCATGTCAGCGTATGAGCCGAGGATCAGCTCCAGCATTTCAAGGTAACCGGCGACTTCCTGTTCGTCGCGGGTGCGGAATTTACGGATGCGCAGATTGCGATACAGCGCATCGACCTCATCGTCGGTCAGGCGGTTGCCCTCGATCCGGTTCGATGCGCCGGTCGACGTAACTATCACCGATTGGGTCAGGCGGCTGATGGTCTGGGGCGGCAGCTTTCCAGTTAGCCGAAAGGCCGTTTTAACCGCATCAATTTCAGCCAGCACAGCATAGATCGCCTCCGTCCGTTCGGGACTGAAGGTCAGCCGCTTGCTCAGTCTGTCCGTGGTCCAGTCCATTGGTGTTGCGCGAATCTCCTATGTGATATTATGTGATATATTGTGAGAAAAAACAAGAGATACCCCATCCATTACCGGCAAATTCCGAACACACCCGGCGCATGCTAAAATATAAAAAGCCTCTAAGCTCAACTAGTTATTGTATAAACAAAAAGGGAACACTAACCTGAAGAGAAATAGTAAAGGGCAATATTGCTGTGACTACTGGCTCATTCTTTGAGAACCCAATCCTCAACTCGCCGTATGGCGAGCCTTCCCGGCACCACGCGCTGGATGCCAAAGGACAACCGCTTAATGAGCCTCCGCGCAAAGGGCGGCACAGGTCGGAGTTCATTACCCCTGTCCCACCGTCGCTCAGGATTCCATTAACCATCTGAAATATGACGACAAAAATCAGTGATTTTTGCCCGTGTAGGTTCTGTATAGAAAAATTTGAGGAACTTCCGTGCGGACGCGCAGGGAAAGTGTGCTCTTTCCCGCAAACACGCGGCGTGTTCGTCGCGGGGCTCGGGACTCGCCCAATCCGGCGGTCAGCCGGACGGGCCCTGTGTTGCATTACCAGTTTGATCGCGTTAAGAAGAAACCAGTATAGGAACATCGTTCGCTGATCGTGAAAATCACGAACAGCTCACCTGTTGTCTACCATTCATTTTGGAGGCAAAGAGGTCGTGGTAACCGCGTAACAATTTCGGCGGGTCGGTAATTTTCACGTGGGGGCATCCATGACCAGAACCAAGCCATCACTTGTGTCAGCTATCCTGATGGCCAAAGAGGATCGAGGCGAGCGGCGCATCGATTTACCGCGTGATTAAGTCATGTGCGCGCGAAACCGTCACCACTTCGATGGGGATTTGACATGACATTGCCATTTCACATGCCGTCCACAATTCGCCTTTCCGGTGCATGTCTTGCCGCTTGCGCCATTGCCACGCTTGCTGCCGCAAGTGCGCAGGCGCTTCCACTGTCCAGCTTCAAGGATCAGGGCATCGACCACATCTTTGGCAGCTATGCCCCGCGCGGCGACTGCTCAAAGGAACCGCGCGTGACCATCGATGAAAAGGGCATGACGTTCCGCGCCAATGGCCGCGAAATAAAGCCCCCTCAGGTGGAATATGCTCTCACCTTCATGGGCCAGAGCTATGACGGCATCATGGCCGTATTCTTTCCCTTTCCAGTCAGCAGCAATGATTTTGGTCGGGTTCTCATGTATGTGAACGACGACGAGAAGCGCGGTGTCATCCGCTTTGAATCCGATCTGCCGGGCGGCCAACGCCCCGATTCCTTCCATGCGGCCTTCACGGGTGGCGGCCCGTTCACGCTCTGCAAGGGCAGCGCCCCCGCTAGCACGCCAGCGCCGCCACGGCCTGAACCGGCGGTTGCCGTGCAAGGCATTCCAGCGGAATGGACCAATCTCGCCAGCCTCGTCGGCAAATATCCGGGAAGCTACGCCAAGGACAATATCGACCTGTTCGATAAGGGTGCCGTGGCTGCGGCATTGAAGGCCCGGATGGGGCCGAAGATGGCTGCGCTGCGGACCAATCTCTCAGCCGTCTCGCCATTGCAGCGGGGCGGGAACTATTACTATCTTTCCGGCAATGCGCAGCATCAGGGCGGTGTGGAGCAGGCCTATATAATGATAGACCCGGCGCGCCGGGCGGTGCAGGTGGGCCTTTGGGAGCGCGGCAAGCTAACGGTTTATCCGCCTGCTTCGGGCGGTAGGCTGCCGATCGCGCCGGAAATCAAGACGTTGTTGGACAAAAGCCCGCCCGAAACGGCAGTGCCGCTTCCCGGTACACCCTGGGAAGTTGTACCGGTGCAGGGTCGCGCGCCCATGGCTTATGTGAGTGCGGCGGCATCGCCCAACATCGAAGCCCTCAGTCTCTATTGTGAAGGCGGAAAGCCCTATATGGCGATGCTGCTCAACAAGCCTTCCGCCGACAATGCGATGACGATGACGTGGAACTTCTCCGGTCGGCTCGTCAACATACCCGTTCAGCGCGCCAATGCGAACGGCACGCAATGGATCGGCGGCGTGACGGGCACGCAACTTGTTCCCCTGCTCATGCAGCAAAGCGGGACGGTGATGCTACGTATCAACGGGCGGCTGGAAGGCGAAGCCTCGCTCAGCAATTCAATTGCGGTGCTGCTCAATACCCTGCGGGGATGCGTGCGGCTCTGACCTGCAAGAACGGCGCCGTCCCCATTTCAAGGATGGCGCCCGTATTGAAGCCAATAATTGCAATCGAGCCGGGTCCAAGCGCCATAATCATCTCCTGTTGAAAGTTTATTTTATGAAAGTTTAGGGCGGAACCCTCCCACTCAAATGTTGCGTGAATGTTAATCAAATATTAGAAATCCAGTCCGGGATGATTTTGGGTTGGATCACTGCCCGCGACGTCATTGCGTACGCGCCGGCAACCGTATCGATCCGGTTCTGTAGCGGCCTTGAAAATACCTTGACAGCCTCGCAGGCGACGATCCGCCGTCTGCGAAACGAACGGCCCGGCGCCGCTTCACTGCGCAAGAGGTGGAAGAGAAGGTGAAGCGGGCGGCCGCAGCGCAGATGCGCTGAAGGGTGAGCAAGCGGTTGCGGGAAGTATATTCAGAGGCCGTTGCCGCGCAGATCGAGACTGACCCGCACCTGTCCGGGTTCAGTGTTGTTTGTCAGGGTGACAAAGCCGAATTTGTGCGCCATCGCCCGCATCGTTCTGTTCTCGGTCAGAATATCGCCGGTCAATTCACCGATGCCCCGCATTTTGGCGTAATCGATAATTTCCCGCATCAGGGCAAAGCCCAGACCCGTGCCTTTCAGCCGGCTTTGCACCAGCACCGCAAAATCGGCTTTTCCGCCGTCCGGGTCGGCGGCAAGCCGCACGACGCCGCTGATGCCATTTTCATCCAGCGCCACAAACGCCATCTCCCGGTCATAGTCGATCTGCGTCAGGCGCGCCGCCAGCTGATGCGACATATGGCGCATGATCGATAAAAACCGCAACCGCGCATCCTCCGGGTCCAGCGCATCGACCATCGCGATCAGCGCGGGCTCATCCTCCGGCCGGATAGGCCGCAGATTATACTGCGCGCCGGAATTGGTGGTGATCATGCGGGCAAGCTGCGCGGGATAGGGCGAGATCACGAGCCGGTCCGCCGGTTCGCCCGCCGCCGGGATGACGCGAATGCGCGCATCCAGCGCCATGACGCCTTCGGCCGAGGCTATCAGCGGATTTATATCGAGTTCAGCCACTTCCGCAAAGTCAGTGGCGAGATGCGAGACAGAAATCAGTACACGGATAATCTCATCCATATCCGCGGGCGGCACATTGCGGTAGCCGCGCAGCCGCCGCACAATCCGGGTCCGGTCAATCAGTTCGCGCGCCAGAATGCCGTTGAGCGGCGGCAGGCCAATCGCCTTGTCAGCGGTAATTTCCACACTTACGCCGCCTTCGCCGAACAGGATCACCGGGCCGAAGGTCGCATCCGTATTGACGCCAATGATAAGTTCGGCAGCGCCTTTGCCACTGATCATGGGCTGCACGCTGAAGCCATCGATGCGCGCCTGCGGATGGGTGCGCTCCAGCCGCGCCAGCATTGCCTGCGCTGTTGCGCGCACCATATCCGCGCCTTCCAGGCCCAGCGCCACGCCGCCCGCATCGGATTTATGGGTGATATCGCGCGACATGATTTTCAGCGCCACCAGCCCGCCAAACGCGCCGGCGATTTCGCCTGCCTGGCCGGGATTTTTTGCTACGCGGGTTTCCACCACCGGAACGCCATAGGCCGCCAGCACGAATTTCGCTTCCGCCTCGCTCAGCCATTCGCGCTGTTCGTGCAGCGCCCGGTCAATGATTTCGCGCACTTCGGCGCTATCGCTGCTGTGTAGGGCCTCGCCGCCACCGGCGGGGGTCTGCATCAGCAAATCCTGGTTGCGGCGGTAGCGCAGCATATGGCCGAACGCCCGCACCGCCTGGGTGGGCGTATCATAGCTGGGGACTCCGGCTGCGCGAAACAGCGCCCGCGCCGGCCCCGTGCTGGCGCCGCCAAGCCAGCTGGTCAGCACCGGCTTGCGCGTATCACGCATATTATCCAGCACCGCCTGGGCGGCTTCGCTGCTGTTGGCGATTGCGGTCGGGCAATTCAGCACCAGCAGCGCGTCCACATTTTTATCTTCCAGCAAGGCGCGGGTCGCCTCGGCATAGCGCGCGCCGGGGGCGTCGCCGATAATGTCCACCGGATTGCCATGCGACCAGGTAACCGGAAGCGTTTTATTCAATCGCGCCAGCGTTGCCCCGGATAAGGACGCCAGCACGCCGCCATCGTCGATAAGCTCATCCGTCGCCAGCACCCCGATGCCCCCGCCATTGGTGAGGATCGCCAGGCGCTCGCCGGACGGGCGTATCCCGGCAGCCAGGGTTTCCACCGCCTCGAATAATTCATCCAGCAGCGTCACCCGCAACATGCCGGCGCGGCGGAATGCGGCCTCATACACATCATCCGATCCGGCCAGCGCGCCGGTATGCGAGCTTGCCGCTTTCGCCCCTTCCGCATGGCGGCCCGCCTTGATGACGATTACCGGCTTGATGCGGGCGCAGGCGCGCGCCGCCGACATGAATTTGCGGGCATGGGTGATCGATTCCACATACAGCAGCACCGCGCTGACATCGCTATCACTGGCGAGATAATCCAGCATATCGCCAAAATCCACATCCGCCATCCCGCCCAGCGACACCATATGCGAAAAACCAATAGTGCGTGAAGCCGCCCAATCCAGCACGGAGGTCAGCACAGCGCCCGATTGCGTGACAAAGGCGAGCTTGCCGCACAATGCATTTACCGGCGCGAAACTGGCGTTCAGATTGACGCCGGGAACCAGTATGCCCACGCAATTCGGCCCGATAATCCGTAACAGGTGCGGCCGGGCCGCCTGCAACAATTGCTGTTGCAGGGCGTGTCCTTCCGCGCCCAGTTCGGCAAATCCGGCGGTGATGACGATGGCGGCCTTGACGCCGCGTTGGCCCAGCGCATCGATCAGCCCGGGCACGGTGGCGGGCGGCGTGCAGATGACCGCAAGGTCCGGGGTAACCGGCAAGCTCGCCACATCCTTGTAGGCTGTGAGCGACGCAATCATCGCCTCATTGGGATTTACCGGCAGGACCGGCCCTGCAAACTTCTGGCCAAGCAGGTTTTTCATCAGCACCTGACCGACCGAACCGGGCCGCTGGCTGGCGCCGATCAGGGCAATGCTTTCAGGCGCGAACAGGAACTGCAGATTGCGTACAGACATCGGGGGCTGCTCCTTGGGTTGGCGCCATTATACCCCGCGCTCATCGTTCCAGCACGTACATTCCCGGGGCATCGCCCAAGGGGCATAAAGTCTCACACTTAATGTATCACTGGGAGGCGCTACAATTGTCTTGGGGCAGCAGCACAAGCACGAATGTGCGGGATGCCTGAAGGGGATGGTTTTGAGCAAGCCGTAAGCGGCGGCTGATCCGTTTGGATCCTTTGTGACAAATTGTGACAATCTTTCCGGTAAAAACCGGAGATGACACCCTCCTGTTCTTAAGTGGAAACTTTGGAGACTTCGGGCTTGCTTTTTTCTGATATTGGAAATGTTTCGCTGATAGAGCCAATCAGGTGGTCTATGCGCTCAATAGCGCGGCTTATTGCATCCATACGCTGCTTTTGCACTTTCGGTATAGGAACGCCGTTGCCCTCATCATCCCAACGTTGAATTTCTTCCAGCGCCAATGTCAGACGCTTGCGCACCTCGTTAAGGAGCACCTCTGAATTATTTATGATTTTTTCCGCCGCCGATAAACCACGACGAAAGGATTCGAGCCATTGCTCCAAAGTTTCAGCTTGAGATTTCGCATCGTCTTCATTCAAGGGATTCTCAGAATGCACCAGCAGGCTATGTACCTCCTGAAGCAAATTCTCGACATCGGCGATATTCGGGGCGATATCCGGGGCTTTATCAGGCAATGGTAAACTGACGTCGGCTTTTAGCGTTTTGTTTTGCATAATCCACCTCTTTCGTGAAGTCTCTGGCGGCTTGCTGCCAATTCATAAAAAACATATAGTCCCGGAAACTGTAAGAGCGCAGCCAGAGAAATGGGAACAAGCCATAAGAAAATGACAAAGGAACAGGGTTTATTCTAATGCGATTACTTCAATCGAGGCGAGAGCAGCCCGTCAAAAAATGCGTTGACTATATTATTCATCCGCCGGGTAAGCGGAGGTGACTGTTGCTGGCTGCGGCGAAATTTATACCGGATGTTGCGCAAGCATGCGGCCACTGCTACAGCCAGTAAAACAATCAATAAAAACAAAAAAATGCCCAGACTGACTTGTGCCAATCCAGGCGTCATCCCATTGGCAATCAGAAATTCATAAGCCACAAAGGTGGCGCCCAGAATGAGCGCGCCCGTTAAAAGCGCTGCTATCACGCACAAAACCAGAAGGGCGACCACCCCTGCTAACAATTGTTGCAGCAATTGTATGCCAGCAGGGATGGCCTCGCGTGTGGCGAGACTGTTCACGATCTTGCCGAGGGTGGCCAGGTGAAACATTCTAGGGGCGGATAATTTTGCCAAGCACAAAACCCGCGGCCAGCGCCATCAGGCTCGATTGCACCGGGTGAGAACGGATCTGCGTCATAACCGCCTCGCTTCCCTGGCTTATTTTATTGCTGGCATTGGCCAGTTCATTGCTGACATCACCAGCTAACTCGCGCACCTTCTGCCCGGCATGGACCGCTGCGGTTTCCAGATTGTCGCCTATTTTATCGGCAGTTTGACCCAGGCTATCTTTTGACCAGTCATGACCAATTTTGGAATCACGGCCTGAATTAGCAGATGTTGATGTGGTCGAGTTCATAATCCTCTCCTTTGTTAACATAAGCAGCTACGCCATGATGGCGCCGATGCCAAGCATATGTGGGCATGAGGACAGGCCGATGCCTTAAAAACCCGTTGGGTTAAAGGTAACAAAAAATAAAAAATCGTTAAATCGTCTGATTGCCGTTTTTTTATAAATTACACTCTTTCAGGCATCGCTTTTCAGCGCACTCATTTGTATTTCAGCAATGATGATTGAATTGAATAATTTCATCTGACTTTCCGCAAGGAGGTTTCTATGCAAGGGTTTCGCTGTTACCAGCGTTTTGCGGCAGGTGCGGTAATTTGCGCGGTCCTGGCTTTAGATCTGAAACTTTCATCGCTTGGCGGGACAGCCCATGTAACGCAACTCCGGATTGATTCCGCCGCAAAAGGGTCAATCACCAAATTCGTCAATAAAACTACGGTAGAAGATATTACAGTGCCGGACGGATGTGAGATGCTCGATAGCGTATGGAAGCAGCACACTTTTTATTTTGCCCATTACACTAATGGCAACGGTTTCAGCGCATCTGATAACCTCCAGCTGGAAGAAATTCTCGAATTGCCTTTCAAACCGCTGTTTTGTTCCAGATCTGCGACGGATGTTGCAACCTTGACGCTGTAAGCGGCCATAGGTCGTCAGTCTGAAAATTACCGGTTTATTTTTTACAGACCACCCAATATGGCAGGCCAACAGATTATTTACTGGAAAAATTCTTATTCCATATCACCCTCTTAGGCTGACATCTTTTACATTAGCCGCAATCGATTACAGGAGATTGCTTTTTCGTAGCGGTCAATGATAACCAAACGGTGTCGTATGAAAATTGAATTGGGCCTATTGGCGGCGTTAGTATGCAGCACGTATTTCGCCGTGCAAGTTGCGCATGCGGAAGTCAGTGGCTACGACTTGCAATTTGTAGCAAGCGCGTCCAACGCCAATATGCTGGCCATATTATCAAGCAACCTGGCGATAGCCAAATCACGCAACCGCGATGTTGTTAATTTTGCAGAACGCATGGCTGACAGGCATACACGAGCGGCAAAGTGGCTAGAAAATGCCGCTGGGCAATCACTGACAACTGCCGCCCTGGCCGCAGAGCTGGATGGTAATCACCAAAAGATCATGACCGAACTGATACTTGCCAAACCCGGGCCTGATTTCGACCAGCGATATATCAGAGCACAGAAAGACGGACATATGGAGGCAATAGTGCTGCTCCATAATTATGCTCACGATGGTCAAGATAAAGCGCTGAAGACATTTGCCCAGAGAGCGCTGCCATCTTTAAAGCGCCACCATGCGCTAATAGACGATATCCAATCTGAAGGAGGCGTTTATGTCACGCAGCGGGAAGATAGGTAACAGCAGAAAACAGCAGCCCAAGCAGGCAAATACGAACTGCACCGTTAGGAACTTTGTGATGCAGGCGTCAATCGCAAATATGTTCGAAATTGAGTCGAGCAAACTGGCCGCCGGTAAATCGCAAAATCCGGAAGTTCAAGAATTTGCTGAATGTATGATCACCGATCATAACAAGGTCTTTGATGAGCTGGGCTATACATTGCAATCGTCGGGAAGCGGCGTCACTCCTGTAGACATGCTGGATTACAAGCATCAGGAATTAATAAATCAACTAAAAATGGCGTCACCCGGCGCGGGCTTCGATAAGCGTTACATCGATACGCAGACGAAAAGTCATGCGAAAACCGTTAAGCTGTACAAGGAATATGTTCAGAATGGCCAGGATGCGGCACTTAAAACATTTGCGAAAAAGACGCTCCCTATCCTGGAGCGCCACCATGAGTTAATCAAAGCCATTCACTGAATTTAAGGGAGATCAACATGCCACGCGGCAGCAAGCAAGCCTATACAGACAAGCAAAAACGCCAAGCCGAACATATCGAGGAAAACTACAAGAGCCATGGCGCCTCGAAAAAGGAGGCTGAAAGCAGGGCGTGGGCAACGGTGAACAAGCAGGATGGCGGAGGCAAAAAATCAGGTTCTGGCCGTAAACACAAATAGCAGGTTAGCTTATGTCTGAGTCCGAAAAAATATTCCCGCCGCAGCGCCAAATGCGCCAGCCAGGCCGCGAGACGCAGATGATCCCGCCGCCGCAAGACCGAATGGAAAATTACCGTGCGGCCGGCAAGTTATACGGAAAGACAGCGCTGATTACCGGCGGTGATTCCGGGATCGGCCGCGCCGTCGCAATCGGTTTTGCTAAAGAAGGAGCGGATGTGGCTATTGTGTATCTTGAAGAAGATGAGGATGCACACACAACAAAAAAGTGTGTGGAAGAGAGCGAGCGGCGTTGTTATTTGATTCGCGGGGACATTCGTGAAGAAGAGTTTTGTAATTATGCCGTTGCGCAAACGATCCGGCAAATGGGAAAACTTGATATTCTTGTCAATAACGCCGCAGAGCAGCATGTTCAGCTATCTTTGGAAGATATAACCAGCCAACAGCTTGAGAGCACGTTTCGCACTAATATTTTTTCGGTGTTTCATCTCACGCGCGCTGCGCTTCCTCATCTGCGGGAAGGCTCATGCATCATCAACACCGCATCGAGCACTGCCTATAAGGGCAAGGAAGAACTGATCGATTATTCCGCAACCAAGGGTTCGATTGTCGCGTTTACCCGTTCTCTATCGCAATCGCTGGCGGAAAAGAAAATCCGTGTTAATGCGGTGGCGCCAGGACCTATCTGGACTCCCTTGATACCAGCCAGTTTTGATGCGGATATGGTGGCCGAATTTGGAACCCGCACACCCATGGGCCGGGCCGGGCAGCCGGATGAGGTGGCGCCAAGCTTTATTTTTCTGGCTTCGAGCGACGCCTCTTATATGACTGGCCAGATACTGCACCCTAATGGGGGTACCATTGTAAACGGCTAGTGATGCCTGTTTGAGATCTCACAAAAACGTGTTTTTACCCGGATGCGCCTTTACCAGCGATGCGATAATGTTGCCTGCATTACATCAGTCCGGCGGCTGATGAAACATGCTATACAACTGGATAGATAAAAGCGCCACAACCGGATAAACCGCTCATCAAAACCTAACCCCGCGATGGCTTGCCTGTTCGCTTCAAAGCGAGCAAGCCAATGCCGGAGCGTGATGGCGTAGTCTTCGCCGAAATTGAACATTTCACCACAGGTCAATCCTTCGTTTTCAACCGCCTGCTCGAAATGAAATTTGGAAGGCAGCATACCGCCGGGAAAAATATAGGCTTCAATAAAACCCACAACGCCGCGCAATGTTTCGAATAGATGTGCATCCAGCGTTATCGTCTGTACCATTGCTGTGCCGCCATTTTTCAGATGCTGCTTGATGGCTCTAAAATAGTCCGGCCAGTATTTTTCACCAACATGTTCGAACATGCCGATCGAAACGACATGGTCAAACATTCCTCTGATTTCCCGGTAGTCACATAATTCCACGTTTGCAAGATGCGATAAGCCTTCCCGCGTTATATATTGTTTTGCATACTCAGCCTGGGCCGGTGATATGGTCACGGCGGTTACTTTCAGGCCTTGTTTAGCGGCTGCCACAGAGAAGCCGCCCCAACCGCAGCCTATTTCAAGTACATGATCACCGGGTTTTGCGCCCAGTTTGTTCAGAATGCGCCGGTATTTTGCCTGTTGCGCGTCCTCCAGTTCACGCGCGCCATCGCCTTCAAAAAGCGCACATGAATATGTCATGCTCCTGTCAAGCCACATCGAATAGAAATCATTACCAAGATCGTAATGTTGCATGATGTTGCGCCGGCTTCCCTGTAATGAGTTTTCCCGCATAAAATATTTAAGCCGCAGCCATATTGCATATAGCGGCTTGCCGTAAAAAAACTGTTCCAGAGCGGCGTTGTTAACCATCCCAAATGTCAAAAGCGCCGGCAGATCTGGGCTATCCCATCGGCCATCCATATAAGCCTCGGCAAAACCGATTTCTCCGCGCGCCATCAAATCATTGAGCACGCCCCAGTCCTTCACCGAAAGCCTTGCGGCAGGCCCCTTGCTCCGGCCAAGGAAATTCAGCACATCCCCTTCTGGCGAGATGAGAGTTAAATCGCCATGGTCAATACATCTCAGCGCCTTCACAACCGGGTTTTCAAACTGTCTAGCCGTTCGGGTGTTCGTGTAATAGGGTAATTGCAATAAATGGTGCACCATAAAATCTCTCCCTTGGAGCATCAGAGAAAAGCAAAGCCTCCCGCCGGGAGCGGGTTCGGAGCTGATTAATTGTGACTGGAGGCGCGAATTAAGAGATGCGCCCTGAATCTCTAAATTGCCAGCGTCGCCGATTGATTTCTTTTATCCGGCGATCCACTTCTTCCATGCCCAGGCCATATAATTTTTGCAGCCTGCCATAAAACTCCTGGCGATTACCCTTAAGCAGGACTATGTCGTCATCGGTAAGCTTTCCCCACTGCTGCTTGACCATGCCGGCAAACTCGTTCCACGAGCCTTTCACCTGTGCTTTATTCATGAATAATCTCCTTTGTCATCGGTTTGCCGCCGTTTTATGAATCCAATAAATCAGCGCCGGTATGATGATGCTAAGATAAATACTCAGAAAACGAGCAGGGCCGTCCTCGCCCGCATAAAAATGCTGCAAATTTTTTTAAAATTTTGATCAAGCGGGGGGCTTGTTGATAGCGGGTAAGCTTTCAGCTGTCCGTTTTGTTTATAGAGCGCCGGTATTTTTATTACGCTCTCATCATAGTCACATGGAAAATTTATAGACCATTATCGATATCAAGCAAGATCAGCCGCTCTGGTTTCATTTGAAACTGTACGGGTCTGGCTGTTTTCAGAAGCTTAACCAGGAGGTAATTATTATGAAGAAATCTCACTTATTGTCCATGACAGCTGTATTGGCGCTGCTGGCCGCTGCGCCTGTACCGGTTTTAGCGGCAAACAAGGCGACCATGGATGAAAATCCCAATCTCAGGGATGATGATTATATCACCCTCTCAGGCACCGTTGGCAAGATTGACTCAGGTGACGAATTCGAACTGAATTACGGTTCAGGCAAGATCAAGGTGGACACCAATGATTTCTGGCCGGAGATGTTCAAGCCGGATGGCGAAGCCAGCAATCTGGCCTACAGACTGAAAACCGGCGACAAGGTGACAGTGAGCGGTCGCGTGGACAAAAGCTGGCTTACGGAAAACGAAATAGAGGCCGAAACGCTCAGCTACCGCACCGGAAGTCAGATAACAACCTTCCGCAATCCTAATTTACAGAGCAACTGGACGGATCGCCATTTTGACTATTTTCGCGAAGATGGCAAGTTGAGCCTGGCGGGATCGGTTATGCGGGTCGTGAATGACCATGAGTTCATACTGGGATATAGCGGCGGCAATACCATTCAAGT
Source organism: Alphaproteobacteria bacterium (assembly GCA_023252275.1). Lineage (GTDB taxonomy): Bacteria > Pseudomonadota > Alphaproteobacteria > UBA11222 > UBA11222 > UBA11222. The sequence goes on along the minus strand of JAHHGO010000021.1, from coordinate 12,400 downwards.
GGATACCGATGGTGTTGACGTTCCTAAAACTAAGCCACTTACTGTCGGCGAGCGTGTAACAGTCTATGGCACATTTGACAAAGGCCTGACAGAGCGTGATGAAATTCAGGCCGAAGCCATTGAGCGTAGCGATTACCATATGCGGCTGGGCTCATTGCAGAACTAAAAAAAAAGTCTCTGAATCAGAAAAAAGGGGAAGCCGGCTGGTTTCCCCTTTTTTCTGACTGGCTGTGAAAAAATTTGCATTTGCGGTTCAGGAACCCAGCCACTTTTTCTGAACCATGAACACCATGACGCCCAGCGTCACAACGCCGCCGCCAACCAGGTATACAACCGGCTCAAATTGCGTAATTAAAGCGAGCGTCATAATTATGCCAATGGCTGGAAGGATTGGAAACCTGCCCAATGCGAGTGGCACACTGAAGGGCCTGATAGTATCTGGCTGGCTGTAGCGGAGCGCAATCACAGAAATCTGTACCGCCGTGAATACCATTAGCACGCCAAACGAAGATATACTCGCCACCATCTTGATCTGGCCCAGGAGCAGTAACAAACAGGCTGCTCCGAAAAGCACGAGCGAGGCCACCCAGGGGGTTTGCTTTTTAGTCCAGGTGCGTGACAAAAGCTTCGGCATATCACCATCTCGCGCCATGGCGAACAGCATGCGGCTGATGGCGAGAAGCGAAATAAGCGCCGTGCTGGCGGTGGCGAACAAAGCGGCGGCGCCCAATGCCTGACCGCGCCATGGCGCAACAGCACCCGCCACATCAGTCAGCGGCGAATTGCTTGCCGCAAGCGACTGCGGATCGCTGATTGCAATTACCGAGACCGCAACAAAAACATAAAGAATGGAAGTGATGAATACGCTGAACAACAGGGCGTTAGGCACGTTTTTTTGGGGGTTTTTGGTTTCTTCCGACAAATTCGCCACGTCCTCGAAGCCGATATAAACAAAGAAAATAAGCGCCGCCGCTGCAAATATACCTGGCGCATTATTCAACCCGGGTGGTGATTCAAAAGATTTTGTCATGCCGCCGCTCTCAAAGCCGCTCCAGATTATAATCAGCAGGCCCATTATCTCGATGCACACCAGGCTAATGCCAACCCATGTTGATTCACGAATTCCCGCGATATTAATCGCGGTGCAGGCGGCCAGAAGCATAAATCCGGTGAGAAATTGCGGAGTGCTGATGAACACATTTAAATAACCGGCGAAGGCCAGGGCCACCGTGGCCGACGTTGCGGCCGCATTCAGTGCGATCAACCACCCCGCCATGAAAGAGAAAATCGGCTGGTCCGGAAAAGCCCGTTTCAGGAATTGGTATTCCGCCCCACTTTTGGGAAACATTGATGCCATTTCGGCATAAGACAATGCGGTCAGGAAAGCTGCGAAACCGGCCGTAATAAAACTTAACCAAAGATGGTTTCCGGTATCGCCAGCCGCCGCGCCGATTACGGAATAGACGCCAGCGCCAACTATGGAGCCAATGCCATAAAACGCGAGCTGGACAAAATTCAAAGAGCGGTTGAGATCTTCATGAGGCGCCATCATCGCACCGGCCATGCCGCGCTAAGCGGCCGTCCGGCCGGTCGCAGCTTCTTCATCGGCCATGCGGCTGGCGGGGAACGTTACCGTAATACTGGCTTCTTCTCCTGACTTGCTGTCAATAGTCAGTACACCATCATGCCACTTGGTCAACAGCCTGGCCATCAGCAGCTCAAGCCCGGCCCTTTCGTAAGTAAGCGTCAAAGTATTACTCGCCGGCACCAGGGGTCCAGACATTTTTTGTGGATTTCCGGTCGCAAGCCCGGTACTTCCGCAGGAAATATCTACCTGTATACCGCCATCAGAATATTTTCCGGCGCTCACCCGCACATGCCCCTCCGCCGAAGTGAACTTAATGGCATTGCGTATCAGGTTGATGAAAATTTGCCTGATCCGTGTCCGGTCGCCGCGCATATGCGGCAAGTTATCCGCAATGTTAGGCAACAGATGGACCCGCCGCATTTGTGCCTGCTGTTCCACCATATGCATGCTGCTGGCCAGGCATCCGGCAAGATCGAACTCCTCCTCAGTTATGCCGAATTTTCCCGCTTCCATTCGTGAAATATCAAGCATATCGGACATCAACTGCATCAGCTGCATGCCGCTTTGATTGATGTGCCCGGCATATTCGGCGTATTTTGAATTGCCAGACGGGCCGGACAGCTCACTCTGGATTATATCGGAAAATCCGATAATGACGTTCAGCTGTGTAAGCAATTCGTGGCTTATGTCCCTCAAGAACAGCGCATTTGACGCAGATACCGCCCGCGCATTTTTACCCGCCTCCGGCAAATGCTTCTCTGCGTGGTTGCCCAAAGCAAGCTGGTTTTTAAGCTGCTGATTTACACGTATGAGATCAAGCGCAAAATCCACGCTTGCGTCGTAAGCGGCATTTAAAGCTCTACTGGGTTTGGTGCCGGTACGAGGCGGCTCATTGCTCGTTAAACGTGAATTTTTGCGATTTTTGTTCCGTGGTTCAATATTAGATACGGCATTCCGGCTATGTTGATTGCCGCAGGCATCGCCGATAAAATTTTCCATATATCCCCCGCTGCGATGATTTCTCTCTGATGATTAAGCATGATCTCCACGGCATGCCTGTAACAGGCCGTGTAAAACCGTATAACAAAAATTCTGTTAGAAATCGCAGTGAAGGTAGCTGGACGCCATAAAAAAAGTATAAATCAAGGGTGTTGCGCCAAATTGCGAGGCGCGTGGCGCCCTGGCAATCCAAGATTTACAAGGAAAGCCTGCAGCTGTGGTTTCTGGATTGCCGCGTTCTGTACGGCCACTCGGTATCAAGCTGAGGAAGAAACGATTAAACCAAAATCATATTGCATCCAGACGAAAAAAAATCGCCTGAGGCTGGCGGCGCAGCAATGCGATGGCGGTTTCAGGGGGTGTCGATACGCATAACCGGCAACTGGAAAGAATAATTCATAAGGCGCGCTTGTGCAGCTCTATGTTAAATCGGCTGCTTGATCCCCGCGATGGCATCATACCTTGTTCTGTCCTTATTTTCTGCTTCCCATCGGCTCAGATTCTGATTGGCAAACTCCCAATTAAGCAGGTGATTGATAATTGCATCCGCATAGACGGCGCGATCATTCTGATAGTCGAGGTAATAGGCGTGTTCCCATACATCAATGACAAGCAGCGGCGTCTGACCATGAGCCCGCGGCGTGTCCGCGTTCGAGGTATTGGTAATTTCAAGCCTGTCACCATCCAGCACGAGCCAGGTCCAACCGCTGCCGAACTGTCCCATCACCGCATCTTTCAGTTGTTTGGCAGCGGTCTGATAATCCCCAAAGCAGGCCTTGATTAGTGCGGCTATTTTACCGTGCGGCTCACCACCTCCACCCGGCCGGATGGAATGCCAATAGATTCCATGGTTACACGCCTGGGCGGCATTGTTAAACAGCTCCTGATGCGCGAACTGGCCAGCGGTTTTAGTAATGATCGCTTCGAGAGATTGATAGGTCAAGTGCGCTTCGGCGGCTAATTCATTAGTCCTTTGGACATAAGCCCGGTGATGTTTGCCATGATGGAAAAGGAGCGTCGCCTGCGAGATATAGGGTTGCAAAGCGTTATACGCGTATGGGAGTTCAGGAAGCGCCAGGGTCATTCAAGGTCTCTTTTCGTAGTTGGTGTGTTTTTTTTACTATTGGAAAAAAGGCGTCCACTGACCGCCATTTTTCAACATCACCTGCAAATCGAATGAGGTTTACCTAAACCTTTGCGGTGGCGCGTTAAATAAGCCCCTTAACATTTGAATTTACCTTGATGTGTCAAGTTGATCCGATGTGTAAAATTGCCCCGCGCTTATTCAGCAAAAGCACCCGCAACACGAAAAGGTTAAAATAATCATGCGTTAGGAATCGATGTGGAATAAAACGCCTGCCTGTTTTATTTGGGTAAAGAATCAGACAAACAATTCAGCTGGAAAACTTTAATCGATCCCGCTGCGTTGTCTCTGAAGCGCTCCCCGCCTATGGGCCGGAATCGGCCCGGCCAGCCGCCGCACCGGCAGGCAGGGCGATCAACGGACAATAAAAATTTTTACCATAATAATCTTTTTAAAACAAAGTGTTAGAAAAAATTAATCAAAGCGCCGGGCAAAAACATATGGATTTTTTATAACTCAAACTGGTGATACTGTAATCACAGCGATTGAGAAAAATAACATTACAAAAAGGCGGGAGACCGGCTCCAAACCCGGCAAGGAACAGCAAATGACCAAGGGGCAGCCATCGCAGGCATTGATAGTGGAGGACGAACTTCTGCTTTTAATGGATCTGGAGGACAGACTCACAGCCATGGGTTATCTCGTCGTGGGCAAGGCGACGACCCTTGACAGGGGCTGCCAGCTGGCCCGGGAACTCGATATCGATTTTGCGGTGCTTGATGTGAATCTTTCGGGCGCGAACAGCGCCGCCATAGCCGATGAATTAAGTTCGCGCGGCGTGCCATTTGTGTTCGTCACCGGCTATACAAAATCCGGCATTCCGGAACGCTACAGAACCTGCATGAGCGTTGCCAAGCCATACGAAACCGCGTCGCTGAGCCTGGCTCTGCAAGTTGCACTCAAAGCGAAGCCGCCGTTATGACAAGAGATCTTGGGATAAGGCCGGACAAAATTTGCGCGATGGAAATAGTTTATATTTGTGAGACAGGGAAATGCCATGGCCAAAACAGTGGAACTAAACAAAAACCTTGATCTTAACGGCGCACGGCTTCTGGCGGACGAGGGTATTGCGCGGCCCGAACACCTGGAAGCTCTGCTGGATGGATTGCTGGCAATGCGGCGCGGCGATTTTACCGTACGTCTCGAAGGGGGGCATATTGGCCTGCTGGGCAAGATTGCGGAGACATTCAACGAAGTGGCCATTGCCAACCAGGAAATCGCGTCGCAGCTTGACAAAGTCGGACAGAAGGTGGGCCGCGAGGGCAAGATTAGTCAGCGTGTAAGATTGCCTCTGGCGGGCGGCGCATGGGGCGCGATAACCGACTCTGTCAATATGCTGATAGATGATCTGCTGTGGCCCACAAGCGAAGTGACTAATGTAATCTCCGCCGTGGCCAAGGGCGATCTTCTGCAAACAGTGCGGCTTGACGTTGATGGCCGCCCGCTGCGGGGTGAGTTCCTGCGCTCGGCCAAGATCGTGAACACGATGATCAAGCAGCTGAGCGTATTCACGTCGGAAGTGACGCGGGTGGCGCGCGAGGTTGGCACCGAGGGTAAACTTGGCGGTCAGGCCCAGGTCAAGGAAGTCACTGGCGTGTGGCGGGAGTTGACCGAAAGCGTCAACTCGATGGCGAATAATCTGACCGCGCAGGTGCGCAATATTTCCGACGTGACGATCGCGGTGGCGACGGGCGACCTGTCAAAGAAAATCACCGTCGATGTGCGCGGCGAATTTTTGCTGCTGAAAGACGCCATCAACACCATGGTCGATCAGCTGAACGGCTTTGCCGCCGAAGTGACACGGGTGGCGCGCGAGGTTGGCACTGAAGGCCGGCTCGGCGGCCAGGCGGTGGTGCCTGGCGTGGCGGGAACCTGGAAAGATTTGACCGACAATGTGAATCTTCTGGCCGCCAATCTGACCACCCAGGTGCGCAATATCGCCGAGGTGACCACGGCGGTGGCGCGCGGCGATCTGTCGCGCAAGATCACGGTCGACGTGAAAGGCGAAATTCTCGAGTTGAAAAACACCATCAACACCATGGTGGATCAGCTGAACGGCTTTGCCGCCGAAGTCACGCGGATGGCGCGCGAAGTTGGCACCGAGGGCCGGCTTGGCGGCCAGGCGGCGGTGCCCGGCGTTGCGGGAACCTGGAAAGACCTGACCGACAATGTGAATCTTCTGGCCGCCAATCTGACCACCCAGGTGCGCAACATCGCCGAGGTGACCACGGCGGTGGCGCGCGGCGATCTGTCGCGCAAGATCACGGTGGACGCCAAAGGCGAAATTCTCGCGCTCAAGGAAACCATCAACACGATGGTCGATCAGCTGAATGGTTTCGCCTCGGAAGTAACCCGCGTGGCGCGCGAGGTTGGCACCGAAGGCAAGCTGGGCGGCCAGGCGCAGGCGCTTGGCGTGGCCGGCACCTGGAAAGACCTGACCGATAATGTCAACTTCATGGCCAGCAATCTGACCGGACAGGTCCGTAATATCGCGGAAGTTGCCACCGCCATCGCCGCCGGCGATCTGTCGCGCAAGATCACCGTTGACGCCAGCGGTGAGATTTTGAAGCTTAAGGAAACCATCAACACGATGGTCGACCAGTTGAACGCATTCTCAGGAGAAGTCACTCGTGTGGCGCGCGAGGTGGGATCGGAAGGCAAGCTCGGCGGCCAGGCGCAGGTGCGCGGTGTTGCGGGAACCTGGCTTGATCTTACCGAAAGCGTTAATCTGATGGCCGGCAATCTGACCGGTCAGGTGCGAAACATCGCCGAAGTGACAACGGCTGTCGCCAAGGGCGATCTTTCCCGCAAGATCACCGTCGATGTCAAAGGCGAGATGCTCGAACTCAAAAACACGATCAATACCATGGTCGATCAGCTGAATGGTTTTGCCGGTGAAGTGACGCGGGTGGCGCGCGAGGTTGGCACCGAGGGCAAACTCGGCGGCCAGGCGGTGGTGCCCGGCGTGGCCGGAACCTGGAAGGACCTGACGGACAATGTCAACTCGATGGCGAACAACCTGACCGGGCAGGTGCGCAATATTTCCGACGTGACAATCGCGGTGGCGACGGGCGACCTGTCAAAGAAAATCACCGTCGATGTGCGCGGTGAAATGCTGCTGCTCAAGGAAACCATCAACACTATGGTTGATCAGTTGCGCTCGTTAGCGGCCGAAGTGACGCGGGTGGCGCGCGAGGTTGGCACTGAAGGCCGGCTCGGCGGCCAGGCGGTGGTGCCTGGCGTGGCGGGAACCTGGAAAGATTTGACCGACAATGTGAACCTGCTGGCCGCCAATCTGACCACCCAGGTGCGCAACATCGCCGAGGTGACCACGGCGGTGGCGCGCGGCGATCTGTCGCGCAAGATCACGGTCGACGTGAAAGGCGAAATTCTCGAGTTGAAAAACACCATCAACACCATGGTCGATCAGCTCAACGGCTTTGCCGCCGAAGTCACCCGCGTGGCGCGCGAAGTTGGCACCGAGGGCCGGCTTGGCGGCCAGGCGGCGGTGCCCGGCGTTGCGGGAACCTGGAAAGACCTGACCGATAACGTCAATGTGATGGCGGCCAATCTGACCGAACAGGTGCGTGGCATCGTTAAGGTTGTTACCGCGGTGGCCAATGGCGATCTTAAACAAAATCTCTCAGTTCAGTCCAAGGGTGAAGTGTCGGCGTTGGCCGAAACCATCAATAACATGACCGAAACCCTGGCGATTTTTGCCGACCAGGTGACCAGCGTGGCGCGCGAAGTGGGCGTGGAAGGCCGGCTGGGCGGTCAGGCCAATGTGCCTGGCGCCGCCGGCACATGGAAGGATCTGACCGGCAATGTCAACCTGCTGGCAGCCAATCTTACATCGCAGGTGCGCGCCATCGCCGAGGTGGCGACAGCCGTTACCAAGGGCGATCTGACCCGCACGATCCAGGTCGACGCCCGTGGCGAAGTCGCACAGCTAAAAGACAATATCAACACAATGATTGGCAATTTGCGCCTGACAACCGAACACAACTCCGAGCAAGACTGGCTGAAAACCAATCTGGCCAGGTTTACCACCATGTTGCAGGGCGAACGCGATCTGACGAATGTGGGACATCTTTTATTGTCCGAACTGGTGCCGCTGGTTAACGCCCAGCATGGGCTGATCTATCAGGCGGGCGCGGACAGCGGCGCGCCGCTGCTGCTGATGGCGACATACGGCGATAACCGCCAGAGGCCCGCGCCGCAGGAAATCAGCTTTGGCCAAAGTTTCATTGGCCAGGCGGCCAGGGACAAGCGCCGCATTCTGATCGATAACGTCCCGGCCGACACCACGAGAATTGGTTCTATATCGCTGGACATTCTGCCGCGCAGCCTTGTGGTGCTGCCGGTGGTGTTCGAGGACAGGGTCAAGGCGGTAATCTCGCTATCGAGCCTGTACGAGTTTGACGCCGCGCACCTGCAATTCCTCGACCAGTTGACCAGCAGCATCGGTATTCTATTGACCAGCATCGAAGCAACCATGCAAACCGAAGCCCTGCTGGAGCAATCACAGGAACTGGCCATTGAACTCCAGACACAGCAGGTTGAGCTGCAACAAACAAACGAGCAGCTGGAGCAGAAGGCGCAACAATTGGCCGAACGCAATGTCGAAGTTGAACGCAAAAACGAAGAGATCGAGCAGGCGCGCCGCGAGCTTGAGGAGAAAGCCTCCGAGCTGGCGCTGACCTCGCGCTACAAGTCGGAATTCCTGGCTAATATGAGCCACGAATTGCGCACGCCGCTTAACAGCATCCTGATTCTGGGTCAGCAGTTGACCGATAATCCGGAAGGAAATCTGACACCGAAGCAGGTTGAGTTCTCGCGCACCATCCATAGCGCGGGCACCGACCTGCTTAACCTGATCAGCGATATCCTTGACCTGTCGAAAATCGAATCCGGCACCGTCAGCGTCGACATCGAGGAGATTGCTTTCAGCAGCCTGGTCGAGATGATTGCCCGGCCGTTCCGTCTGGAGGCGGAACGGCGGCGGCTGACTTTTGATATCACGCTCGACCCCCGGCTGGACTTCTCCATGACTACTGATCCGAAGCGTCTGCAGCAGGTTCTGAAAAACCTGTTATCGAATGCGTTCAAATTTACCGATCAGGGCGGTGTCCGGCTGTCTGTTTCGGCAGTTGAGCCCGGGTTCAGCGCGTCGCATCCCATGCTTCAACAAACCAGGCAAATAGTGGCTTTCGAAGTCACCGACACCGGCATCGGCATTCCGCCCGAAAAACAAAAGCTGGTCTTTGAGGCCTTCCAGCAGGCTGACGCCAGCACCAGCCGCAGATATGGCGGCACTGGCCTTGGCCTGGCGATCAGCCGCGAGCTGTCCAATCTGCTTGGCGGGGAAATCCGCCTCCGCAGCTCGCCCAACGTCGGCAGCACATTCACTTTATATCTGCCGGTGAAATATATGGGACCTGAAGTGGCGCGCCGGATACAAGGCGATGCCGCATCGAATGCACCCGCCTGGCCCATTGAGAAACCAGCAATATTGCCTGTGGAGCAGGTTGCCGATGACCGGGACATCATCAAGCCAGGCGATGCAAGCCTGTTGATCGTCGAAGATGATATTTTATATGCGCGGGTTCTTGCCGGCATAGCTCGTAACATTGGTTTCAAGGTGATTGTCACATCCAGTGGCGTAGAAGCCCTGCATCTTGCCGGTGAATATTTGCCCTCGGCCATTACGCTTGATGTTTCACTGCCCGATATGCTCGGCTGGACAGTGCTGGGCCAGATCAAGAAGGCGTCGCGCATACGCCATATTCCGGTGCTGATGATAACCCTCGATGAAGACCGGCAATATGGCCTGGCGCGCGGCGCATTCGCGTTCCTCACCAAGCCAGCCTCGAGCGAGAGCATTACCGCGGCGTTTGAGCGGCTTAAGGCCTATACACAACAGCGGCGCAAGCGGCTGCTTATCATCGAGGATGATAAGGGGGAACGGATGGCGGTTACCGAACTGCTGGCTGGTGATGACATCGAGATCGAAACTGCGGAAACGGGCGCAATGGCGATCAGCAGGCTGCATGCGGCGCCCGCCGACTGCATTGTGCTTGATCTGCGGCTGCCCGGCATGACCGGCTTCGAAGTGATGCATGAGTTGAGCAAGCACGAAACGCTCGCCGGCATTCCGGTGGTGGTTTTTACGGGCAAGGAGTTGACCGCCGAGGAGGAAGCGCAACTCCGCAACATGGCGCGCAGCGTGGTGGTTAAGGGCGTCGAGTCGCCTGAGCGCCTGCTTGATGAAACCGCTCTTTTCATGCACCGGGTAATTGCGGATCTGCCGGCCGGAAAACAGGAAATGATCGAGCGCCTGCACAGTTCGGACGACCATGTGGTGGGCCGGACCGCGCTTCTGGTCGATGACGACGCCCGCAACCTGTTTGCGCTTGGCAGCTTGCTGGAACAGCGCGGCATGAAAGTGCTGACTGAAACCACGGGCAAAAAAGCGATTGAAATTATCAACGCGACGCCGGATCTGGCGCTGGTGCTGATGGATATCATGATGCCGGAGATGGACGGCTATGAGACCATCAAGGCGGTGCGCAGCGACCCGAAATTCCGGCGCCTGCCGATCATTGCCCTGACGGCGAAAGCAATGAAGGGGGACAGGGAAAAATGCCTGGAAGCGGGCGCGTCGGATTACCTGGCGAAACCGGTAAACACCGAGCAGTTGTTGTCCGCTTTACGCATGTGGCTGCGCCGCTAATGCGAGATGGTTATAGATTGAATCGGTTTAGGGAGCCACTTGCCTTCTCTTCTGGCCCCCTCTCCAACCCTTTATCTTTCAGAGGGAGGGAGCGCTTCGACTTGCGTTCCCTCCACTTGGAAAGTGGAGGGACAGGGAGGGGATCAGCGGTTTTAAAGGAGTAAATTATGAACAAACCTAAAATCATCTTGATTTATAGAAAAAAAACATGACAGAGCCGATGCCGGAGCGCGTGAAAATACTGCTTGTCGACGACCAGCCGGCAAAGCTGCTGAGTTATGAGACAGTGCTCAAGCCGCTTGACGAAGATCTTATCCAGGCCGGATCGGGCCAGGAGGCGCTGGAACAGCTGCTCAGGCATGAGGTGGCCGTTATTCTCATCGACATTGTTATGCCTGATCTGGATGGTTTTCAATTGGCGGAAATGATCCGCAGCCATCCGCGTTTCAAAAAGACCGGAATCATCTTTGTTTCAGCGGTGCATATGACCGATGCCGATCGCCTGCGCGGTTACGAGCTGGGCGCGGTCGATTATGTACTGGTGCCGGTAATTCCGGAACTGCTTCGCGCCAAGGTTAGGGTTTTCGTGGAGCTTTTTCGCAAGACACAACAGCTCGAAAATCTCAACACGGAGCTTGAGCAAAGGGTCACCGAGCGCACAGCTCAACTTGAGGCGGCCAATTCGCGGCTGACAATGGCGATCGAGATCGCACAGTTGGGAACATGGGAATGGGATTTTATATCCGGTTTAATGGTGATGTCTGAGGATTATTTCCACCGCTTAGGTCATGAGCCAGGCGTTACCGAACCGGCGCTGGAGGGTTTTCTTGGCCTGCTGCATCCCGATAACCGGCAGCTGGTCGAGGCGGAGTTGCTGCGCACACGCGAAAGTGGTGTCCCCTTTCATCAAATGCTAAGGGTAGCCCGCCCCGATGGCCAGATCCTCTGGTGCGACGCCCGGGCCCATTGCGAGTTCGGCGCTGATGGCCGTCCGTCTCGCCTGGTCGGTGTGATCATGGATATATCGGAACATAAACTTGCCGCTGAAAGACAGGAAATGATGGTGCGGGAATTACATCACCGGGTAAAAAATTCACTCGCGACCGTCCAGGCTATCGCCAACCTGTCACGCCGGACATCCACAGATATCGATACATTTTGCAGATCGTTCAGCGGCCGTATCGTGTCGCTTAGTAAAACCCATACGCTGCTGGTTGACAACAAATGGAACCGCATCCGTTTGCGTGATATTCTGACGAGCGAGCTCGACGTTTTTAACGACTCAGGTGAAGAGCGTATCAAACTGTGCGGACCTGCCATTGATTTGCCGTCAGAGATGGCAATATCGCTTGGGCTGGCGTTTCACGAGTTGACGACGAACGCCGTCAAACATGGCGCGCTGTCGGTTCCCGGCGGCCGCCTGTCCGTTAACTGGTCAATCGCGGATGAGCCTGGCAGTGGTGACAACAGCGCCCTGCATCTGCAATGGCGCGAACACGGCGGGCCCAAAGTGGGCGAACCGGAGCATGAGGGCTTTGGAACCGCGTTGTTGCGCGGATTGTTCAATACAGATAATGGATGTTCAATGAGTGTGGATTTCAATCCTTCGGGCCTGAATATGGAATTGGCAATGCCATGGGTCTCTAACTGATCTATTTTCACGGCTGGCCAGAACCGCAACACGGCAGGGGCATGGATAAGGATATGGAAGACGATTTTCGCAAGGATGTCGAAACCATCGGCCTCGTAAAGACCACCGGATCAGGAAAAGCGTATCAGGACAGCAGCGCGGCTTCCGAACTGCGCCAGAAGTTTGCCGCAGCGATTGGTCATGATCTTCGCAACCCGCTCGCCGCCATTATAGCCGGGATTGAGATGCTGTCTCGCACGCCTCCCGATGATAAAACCAGACAGATCGCATGGCTGATGCAAAACA